>CADBOO010000132.1 GCA_902796225.1 uncultured Ruminococcus sp. | reverse complement strand
TTTGGCTGAAAAGGAATTTTCGACCTATAAGGGCAAGCCTTTGGTTCGTTGCGGCGATGAACTGTACTACGGCAGCATGGATCAGCGGTTTGTTATCAGGATGCAGATAAAATCGAAGAAAGAAGTCAACGGTCTTCAGATCGCCGATAAGGTGGCGATCCAGCTGCTCTGCACTGATCCCGATCTCAGCCCCCGCAAACAGCTGGTCAAGTCCAGCGAGAAGAACGGGCTGTATCTTGCGCTCGATATCGCCGACGTATGGCTGGAGCGCGCCCTGAAAGCATAGTGAACGATACCTCCCGCACAGGGAGGTTTTCTGTATATGCGGTTACTCGCATAGCTGAACAATGATACAATTCCTCAGCCGCCGTCCGGCGGCAGCTCCCGTGATCAAGGGGAGCCGGGGAGAGCAGGAGGTTGTTATGCAAAAGGTTTGTGATTTTTTGAATGCGGCGGGAACCTATTATCTGGCGACCGTCGAGGGCGATCAGCCCCGCGTCAGACCGTTCGGCACCGCCCACATCTTTGAAGGAAAGCTGTATATCCAGACCGGCAGATCCAAGTCTGTCGTACGGCAGCTGCAGGCGAATCCGAAGGCGGAGATCTGCGCCTTTAAGGACGGTGAATGGCTGCGCGTCAGCTGTGAGCTGGTCGAGGACGACAGGGTAGAGGCGAGAAAGTCGATGCTGGACGCGTACCCGCAGCTCAGGGCGATGTATGACGAAAACGACGGCAATACGATGGTGCTGTATATGAAGGACGCCACGGCGACGATCAGCTCGTTTACCGCCCCGCCTCAGATCATAACATTCTGACACAAAACAAGAACATACGGGAGGCAGCTTTGGTCTGTCTCCTTTTTGTTTTGCCGAAGATCGGATGCAAAAGTCTGTACCATGCGCCGCAAAAAAGCGTTAAAAGCACCGGAAAAACAGCGAAAAGTGTCTTTTTCTATTGCGAACGGGGCAAAAACCTGATATGATAAAATTTAGGCAATACCGCACAATTCGATGAAATTGTTTTGTTTTTGATTGCACTTACGGGGTAGAGAGGGAATCATATGTATTGTTATTCTTGTATGAATCAGATCGGCAATGACGGCTATTGCCCGTATTGCCGCGCTCAGAATCAGCCCGAGAAGATCGCGCATCATCTCAGACCGGGCACGATCCTCAACGGCAAGTACCTTGTCGGCAAAGCGCTGGGCGAGGGCGGGTTCGGCATTACCTATATCGGGCGCGATCTGACACTCGATATCAAGGTCGCCATCAAGGAATACTATCCCTCCGGCTATGTCAACAGAAACAATACGGTCAACAATATTATCACGCCCTCCGCCGAAAAACAGCGAGAGGTCTTTCAAAAGGGCAAAGAACGGTTTCTGCAGGAAGCGAGAAGCCTTGCAAAGTTTTCGGACGAAAAAGGCGTCGTCTTTGTCAGAGATTATTTTGAGAGCTGCGGTTCCGCTTATATCGTGATGGAATTCCTCGACGGCGTTACGCTGCAGGGGTATCTGCGCCAAAACGGCACGATAGCCCCCGAAACCGTCTTCAGAATGATGCTGCCGATCATCTCGTCGCTGGAAAGGATGCATGCCGCCGGTATCATTCACCGCGATATCAGCCCCGACAATATCATGTTCATGAACGACGGCAGTCTCAAGCTGATGGATTTCGGGTCGGCAAGATTCTATACGAACGACGAAAAAGAGATGTCGGTTCTGGTCAAGCAGGGGTATGCGCCCGAGGAACAGTATCGCCGAAACGGCTCGCAGGGCCCGTGGACAGACGTCTACGGTCTTTGCGCGACGATCTACAAGTGCATCACCGGCGTCGTGCCGGAGGATAGTCTGAACCGCGCGCATTACGATAACCTGAAACGCCCCTCAGAGCTGGGCGTCGGGATCTCCCCGCAGCTGGAAACGACGCTGATGTACGGACTGGCGGTCTATCAGGACGACCGCTGCCGCAATATGACAGAGCTGAAAAAGCTGGTATCGGACGCGCTGGAGCATCGCCAAAACGCCTTTGTGCCGCCGCAGCCGGCATATCAGCATCAGCAGATGAATCAAAACGTTCCGTATCAGATGCAGGCGGCGTACGATCGGAACAGGATGCAGGGTAACGATCAGCAGCTGACCTACGGCGACGGATACTATAACAAACAGGGCAATCAGACGAACTTCGGTTATCAGCAGATGGGCAATACGGCGAAAAAGAAGAATGCTTCTGTTTCCGCCGTACTGATCGTGATCGTTATCGCACTGGCAGCTTTGGTCGGGTTTTTGATCTATATGCTGTTCAATCAGAAGGACGATCCTAAACCGGTTGACTCATCACAGGATTCCGCTGAAACAGTCGCACAGACAGATGAACTGACCGACGTCGATGAGGTCGAAGAGTCCGGCGACGGGGAAGACAATGACAAGACCGCCGTTAAAGTCCCTGATGTTATCGGAATGTCTTTGGACGCCGCAAAACGGAAGTTGGAGAGTGTCGAGCTGGACTATGATGTGCATTATCAGGAAAGCAGCAAGGATAAGGACGAGGTCATCGATCAGAGCCCGAAAGGCGGCGAGTCGAAAGAAATCGGAACAAAGATCGCACTGATTGTTTCGGAAGGTCCGACCGAAGCGCCTGCCGCAAAGACAGAGGTCAGAGATCCCAAAGAAGTAGAGGCAGAAGGAACCAGCTATGATTACAGAGAAGGAACGACCCTTTACTGCCGCTTTGAAGGGAATGTATCCAGTATGTCGCTGTTCAGCAGGGCGACCGCATATTCCGAAATGATTGATGAGATCTACTGCAACGATTCTGTTTCGTATCTCAAAACCGTGTATGACTTTTACTATGTCAGCTTCAACGGACAGAAGGGGTATGTCAGAAAGAAGTATTTCAAAACCAGCTCCGGCGCATCTCTGCAAAAGTGGGACGGAGGCTTTGCGCCCGGACAGTCGCTGTTCAGCTATGCCGACGGCTTGCTCCATTTGCGCAAGAGCGCGTCTTTTACTGCCGACTCGCTGGCGGAGATCCCCGCGCACGGTCATATGAAGCTGATCAAGATCCGCGCGGCATCGGTGACTTACGACGGGAAAGAGTATATCTTTGACGAGGTCGAATACAACGGGCAAAAGGGTTATGTGCCGGATGATTGCATTAAAGACGACTTTGCGGCTGTCTTGGAAAAGAAAGTGCCGATCTTGTAATAACGATCTGTTGATTGTATAATAAAAAACGCCGGTTCGGAAGCGGTTTCCGAGCCGGCTTTTTTGATGATTTGAAGCGACTTTTATTTCGGTATAAGAATTATATCCAGATATCCGGATCCTTGCCCGAGCCGACTTCAAAGTGGTATTTGACGATACCGAGGTCGGTTTTTGAGCAGGCGCCGAATTTTGCTTTGGCAAGCACTTTGTCGCCTTTCAGGGTAAAGGTGAATTTCTGCTGATTCATGGCGGTGGGGGCGAGCAGTGCGGCTTCGACGCCCTCTTTGAACCAGCGGGGAGCGTCTTTGGGCGAGGCGACCTCGTCGTAGAACTTCGAAGCGTGCGCTTTGCCGTTATCGACGCCGTAGCCGACGGCGATGACCATCAACAGCTTTTCGTCCTTTTCGATCTGCAGCGCTTCATCGATCTTTTTGTATGTCAGCGCGACCCAGCAGGTGTTCAGCCCCAGAAGCTGGGCGCCGATGACGATGTTCTCGCCGTAGTAGCCGCATTTTTCGTCCAGATCGCCGCCGCGCTTGCCGATCAGGGCGATGTAGTTTTTGACGCCGCTGAATTTGCCGTAATGCGCCATTTTGCTGTCAAAGGCTTTCGGCTCGTTCAGCACCAGCTGGATATGCAGTCCGCTTGCTTTGTTGGCATTATCGACGAGCTTTTGCAGGCGGGAGAGGGTCTCGCCTTCGATCGGCCGATCGGTGTAGGCGCGTACCGAATGGCGCTGTTCGATCGCTTTGAGAAGATTCATGTTTTGTCCTCGCTTTCGTGACGAATGATTCGCTTTGAACCCATCTTATCACACTATCCGCTTTGGTGCAAGTGCGACTTGCCCAATTGCGGAAATTGCGGTATAATGATGGCGTCAATCCGATCATGCAACAGAATGGCCGACAGGAGAAATGACTATGAAAGAATTGAGCCGCGCACAGTCAATCGAGCGCAGTATCACCAAAACCTATCGCGATACCATCTGGAACCCCTTTATCCGCGCGATGAAGCAGTACGAACTGGTCAAGGAAGGGGACAAGGTCGCCGTGTGTATTTCCGGCGGCAAGGACAGTATGCTGCTGGCGAAGCTCATGCAGATGCTCAGACGGTATTCGGACTTTCCGTTCGAGTTGGAGTTCATCGTGATGGATCCCGGCTACAATGGGGAGAACAGGAAAAAGATCATAGAGAACGCGCGGATACTGGAGATCCCGATCACCGTGTTCGACACCAACATTTTTGACGTTGCGGACAAAGCGGATAAATATCCATGCTATCTGTGCGCGAAAATGCGCCGCGGTCATCTGTACAAACAAGCGCAGGAGATGGGATGCAACAAGATTGCGCTGGGACATCATTTTTCGGACGTGATCGAAACGACGGTTCTGTCGCTGTTTTACGGCTCACAGCTGCAGGGGATGATGCCGAAGCTGCATAGTACCAATTATCGGGGAATGGAGCTGATCCGCCCGCTGTACTGTGTGCATGAGGAGGATATCATCCGGTGGAGCCGCTTCAACAATCTGGAGTTTATCCGGTGCGCCTGCAAGGTGACAGAACGGATCGCCTGCAGCGAGGATGGTACCGGCGACAGCAAGCGGCAGGAGATCAAGCTGTTGATAAAAGAGCTCAAGAAAACCAACCCGAATATCGAGAACAGCATCTTCAATGCGATCCACGCCGTGCATATTGATACCTTTCCCGGATATAAATCGAAAGGGAAAGATCACAGCTTTCTGGAGGGCTACGACGAAGTGTAAAGGTGCGAAAAAAGCTTGCAAAACACAGCCGTTTGTTATATAATATAACTTGGTTTATTACGATTGGGATTCCCCGAAAAAGGAGGTGACAGGATGGTAAAGGACGAAGCGCATTCCGCAAAAGAGATCATCGACAGCGTGATGTCGGACGACGAGATTCTGCCCGTAGAGCCCCAAAAGCCGAAGACAGGCAGTAAGCTCGCCAAACGTATCGGCATATTGCTCTTTGTGATCATGAACGCGGTCGTTATCTTCTTCATCGCGAGGGACGCGCTTGCCAACAAGCCGCCGCCCATGGAGCCGTTCAGCTTTACCAATATTCTGTTTCTCTTAGGCGGGATCTTATGTCTGGCAGTCGTGCTGGGATGCGAGACCTTCAAGTATGTATTGATGATGCGTCATCTGGGCGAGAAGGTTTCGGTGCGCCACGCGTTTTCCACAGCGGCGCTGGGCAAATACTACGACTGTATCACCCCGTCAGGCGCGGGCGGTCAGCCGTTCCAGATCTGGTATCTGCGTTCTAACGGCTATTCGATCGGCGCGGCGTCGGCGATGCCGCTGTCGGGTTTCTTTACCATGCAGTTCGGCTTTGCGGGACTGTGCCTGATCATGTTCACGTTATTCAACGGCGCGATGAAGGATCCGGCGCTGAAGATCACGGCGTATGTCGGCGCGGTCGCGTATCTGGTCGTTCCGGTGATGATCATCATCTCCGGCTTCGCCCCGAAGATCGCGATGCGCATCGTGGCGTTCTTTGTACGCATCGGCGCGTTTCTGCGTATCGTCAAGAATCCCAACCACGCCATCATGAAATCGGTGAAATCGCTGAGCAGCTACAGCAAAAACATCAAGCGGATCACATCGAACAAAAGACTGTTGATCAAGCTTTTGCTGTTATCGCTTGTGTTCCAGGCCGCGATGTGCAGTATGCCGTTCTTTGCGATCCATACCTTCGGAGGAAAGATTCCGTTCTTTGAGGCGCTTGCGCTGTGCACCTTTATCCAGGCGGCGATCAGTCTGATCCCCACGCCCGGCAACTCCGGTGCGGCGGAAGGCGCGTTCTATATCATTTTCAGCACCTTCTGGCCGACGCTGATGTGGCGTTTTCTGTGCTACTATTCATTCATTATCATCGGCGTGCTGATTTACGGATATAACGCCCTGATAAAGCTATTAGAAAGAAAAAAAGGAAAACAAATCAATGATCAATCCTGATGAGATTCGTTCTGCGCAGTTCAACGACACCTATTTTCCGATCGTTGACGGCGTTGTTCAGACGGTTCACCGATACGCAGAGCATATGAATCGCAGCGGGTACGCGTGTGTCGTTACGCCGAAACCGTTGAAAAAAGAATATGACGACAGTCAACTCAGCTACGACGTCTACCGTACGGCAAAGATCGGTTTGCCGATCGCCGAATACGGTATGCCTGCGCCGAAGATCGACAGCAGGGTCAGACAGTGGCTTGCTGCAAGAGATCTGCAGATATTCCACGCGCACAGTCCGTTTTTTGAGGGGACGTTCGCGTCGTCTTACGCAAAGAAGCTGGGCATCCCGTGTGTTGCGACCTTTCACTCGAAATACTACGACGATGTGGTGCACATCACAGGGTCCAAGACGCTTGCGAAGATCGTCACCAACCGGATCGTCCGATTTTTCAGATCGGTCGACAGCGTGTGGGCATGCTCTCACGGCACTGCCGATACCCTCAGAAGCTACGGCTACGGCGGCGAGATCTTCGTCATGGATAACGGGACCTCGTTCAAGGCCCCCGCGAATCCCGATGAACTGGGAAAAAAAGCCGCGCAGACATTCGGCATCCCCGACGATAAACGCATCCTGCTGTTTGTCGGACATCAGATCTGGCACAAGAACATCAAGCTGATCCTCGATACCTTCAAGATGCTGTGCGACCACAGCGGCGAATATCGTCTGCTGATCGTCGGCGACGGCTATGATGAAAAGGAAGTTTGGAAATACGCCGAAACCCTGCGCTTTCCGGAGGGAATGGTGCGTTTTCTGGGAAAGATCATGGACAGAGATCTTCTCTCGGGCGTTTATCTGAATGCGGATCTCTTCTTCTTCCCGTCGGTCTACGACAACTCGCCGCTGGTCGTCAGAGAGGCGGCGTCGCTGGGCGTACCGTCGCTGCTGACCGAGGGAAGTAATGCCGCGGAAGCCGTCAGACGCAATGTGACGGGTTTCACCGCCGCGGAGAACAAGGTCGCGATGTACGGCGAGATCCTGCGTGTGTTCGGTACCGACGGACTGCTGAAAAAAGTCGGCGAAGGTGCAAGAACCCATGTCGCAAAGCCGTGGGAGGAAATCATCCCGCTGGTGCAGGAAAAGTATGCGCAAGTCATAGAGAAATACAATTTTGATCATCAAACGAGATAAAAAAACAAGCCGGAGGAAGATCCTCCGGCTTATTTTGCTCAACAGGGCAGTTCATCGACGGACTGCCCTGTTTTTTATCTTATTTGTTTTTGTCAAAATCGATGACGATCTTCTCGGTGTTCGGCTTGAGCTGGGTCATACGAACGCCGGCGGAGTTGAGCATCTTCTTGGAAGCGGCGGTCTCGGGCAGATCGGCGTACTTATCGTACAGGTACACGATCTCGGAAATGCCGGACTGGATGATCGCCTTTGCACACTCGTTGCACGGGAAAAGATCGACATACAGACGCGCGCCCTCGAGGGATTTACCGCCTGCGTTGAGAATGGCGTTCAGCTCGGCGTGAACAACGTACTTGTACTTGTTATCTTCGCCCTCACGCTCCCACGGAAACAGGTCGTCGGAGCAGCCGTAGGGGAAGCCGTTGTAACCGGTGGAGAGGATGCGCTTGTTCTTATTGACGATGCAGGCGCCGACCTGGGTGTTCGGGTCTTTGGAACGCTGTGCCGCCAGAAGCGCTACGCCCATAAAGTATTCATCCCATGAGATGTGATCTTCTCTTTTCATTTGAATTACCTCCTGAATGGTCTATTCATCGTGTTCGGTATGTATATATAGTATCAGATTTTGTTCAGCTTTGCAATACAGCTTTTGCAAACGGTCTTGCCCTGATAGGAAACAAGGTCTTCGTCGCCACCGCAGAAGATGCAGCTTGCCTTGTATTTTTTGAGGATGATCGAGTTGTCGTCGGTGAACAGCTCGATGGTGTCGTCGATGTTGAGGTCGTATTTGGTACGCAGGGGCTTCGGTACGACGATGCGCCCCAGCTTATCTATCTTGCAGAGAAAGCCTGCGGGTTTCATTTGGGTCTTCCTTTCTGTGGGTGTTTTGGTGAATCTTGTTTTCTGCCGTCGATAGTTTACCAAATTTCGGTAAATTTGTCAATAGTTAGGGGGTATTGCTGCGAAGCTCCGACGAGGGGCTGCGGCAATCCCTGCCAAAAGCGGCGTGAGGGCTGAAATGTGTCGATCCTGTTTGCGGGATCGCCGCGTATGTATCGGAGGTTCCTATGTCATATGTATTCGGGATCATGATCACACTGTCATTTGTTTTTTCGCTGATCAGCGGCAGCGCGGGAGAATTGAGCGAGGGGATCATGGACTCGGCGTCGGGCGCGGTGACTCTGCTGATCTCGATCAGCGGGATGCTGTGTATGTGGTCGGGATTCATGCGGATTGCAAAGGACAGCGGGCTGATCGAAAAGCTCTCGCGGCTGTGCGCGCCGATCCTGAAGCGATTATACCCGGATGTAGACGTCGATTCGGACGCCTTTCGCTACATCTCGATGAATATCAGCGCGAATCTGCTGGGACTGGGAAATGCCGCGACGCCGCTTGGACTTAATGCTATGAAAGAATTAAAAAAGCATCATCCGTCCGATACGGCTTCCGACAGCATGCTGACCTTTGTGTTGATGAACACGGCGTCGATCCAGCTTTTGCCGACGTCGGTTGCGGCGCTGAGAAAGAGCTACGGTTCACAGCATCCGTTCGACATCCTGCTGTGCGTATGGATCACCTCGGCGCTGGCGCTGACGGCAGGATTGGCGTCGTCAAAACTGTTGATGCGGAGGCAAAAATGGAGATCATTATCCCGCTGATCATCGCCGCGCTGTGCGGTTACGGACTGTTCAAAAGAGTGAATATTTTTGAGAGCTTTGTCGAGGGCGTCAAGGAAGGGATGCACACAGTCGTGTTTATCGCTCCGACCATGATCGCGCTGCTGGTCGCGGTGGGGATGCTGAGAGAATCCGGCTTGCTCGACTGGATCGCCGAGACGATACGTCCTGCCGCCGAGGCGATTGGATTTCCCGCCGAGCTGGTACCGATGGGATTGCTCAGACCTGTGTCGGGATCGGGCGCATCGGCGATCCTGCTCGGGATCTATGAGGACCACGGCGCGGACAGCTTTCTCGCCAAATGCGCCAGCGTGGTGGCGGGCTCGACCGAAACGACCTTTTACGCCGTGACGATGTACTACTCCGCCGCCGGGATCAAAAAGATCCGCCATACGCTGTTCTCAGCGCTGCTGGCGGATTTTACGGCGATCGTATTGAGCGTGGTGACGGTGAGCCTTCTGTTAAATTAGAAATTAGGAATGAGGAATTAGGAATTAGTTAGGAGTGAGGAGTTGGGAGTGAGGAGTTAGGAGTGAGGAGTTAGGAGTTAGGGGTGAGGAGTGAAGAATTAGGAATTAGAAATTAGGAATGAGGAATTAGGAATAAGTTAGAAGTTAGGAATTAGTTGGGAGTTAGGAGTTAGGAGTTAGGGGTTTCTACTGCCTGACGCGGATGCGGGTGAGCTTTTTGACCAGCTCCTTCGGCTTGAAGGGGATCAGGGGATACAGGTAGCTTTTGCCGGAGATAGTCTTGTTGGTGAGCAGCAGGATGAAGATGATGACGATCCCTATAATGAAGCCGACAAGGTTCAGCGCGTAGGTCAGGGTCAGCAGCATCACGCGGACGTACTTTAAGGAATAGCCCAGCTCGTAGTTGGGCTGGCTGTAGTTCGCTATGGTGACGAACGCCATGTAGAGCGTCGATGCGGTGGTGAACCATCCCGCGTCGATGGCGAACTGAGAGAACGCGATCGCACCGATAATGCCCAGCGCCGAGGTCAGACTCGACGGCGTATGCAGGGCGGCGAGCCGCAGTCCGTCGATGCAGATCTCGATGATAATCAGCTGCCAGAAGATCGGCAGGTGGATCGGTTCGGTCTGCAGGACGAATTTGAATATGTCCGGCACATAGTCGGGGTTTTGCAGGCATAAGAGCCAGATCGGGGTCAGCAGTACCGAGCTGATGGTGATCAGATAGCGCGCGATGCGGATATAGGTGCCGGTGATCGGCGGAAAATAGTAGTCGTCCGCCTCCTCCAGAACGTCAAAGATCGAGGTCGGGATCAGCAGGGCGGACGGCGAGTTATCGACAAGGATGACGATGTTGCCCTTCAGACAGACCGCAGCGGCGACGTCGGGTCGTTCGGTATACTTGACCTTGGGAAACGGGTTGAGCCATTTGCTCTGATACATCGCCTCGATCAGGCTTTGCTGGTTCATGGACAGGCTGTCGATGCTGAGTCCTTTGATGCGCCCGATCAGTTTTTCCAGCAGACTGTGGTCGACGCGGTTGTCCATATAGCAGACGATGATGTCGGTCTTGGACTCCCTGCCGACGGTCATCGCCTTGGTGATGAAGTTCGTATCGCGGATGCGGCGGCGGATCAGCGCCGAATTGAAGATGACCGTTTCGACAAAGCCGTCCTTGCTGCCGCGCAGAACCTTGTCGTCCTCCGGCTCGGAGGTGCCGCGCTGGGGATAGGTGCGCATATCGAAGGCGAGGCATTCCGAAAAACCCTCGACCATCAGGCAGGGAATACCCGAGAGGACGTTTTTGATGACGTCGTCGGGGTTATCGACGACGCTGATCTCGACATAGGGGACGCAGTTCTCGGCAAAGGTATGGGCGTCCTTGAGAAAGGACGGCTCGGTCTGGGTATAAAAGAACTCCATCAGCTTTTCCATGATGTCGTCCTTGACCAGGCCGTTTACGTAAAAAATGACTGCTTTTTTCTCTGAAAGAATAATATTGCGTTCGATGATATCAAAGCAGTCGTCCGACCGCAGCAGCCGGACAAGCAGGCTTTTGTTTTGTTCGTATGATGCGGTGAAGATGAAAAACACCTCGTTTTCAGGGAATGGCGAAGACGGAACGATTGAAGGAGCCGCCGCGAATTGTGCGGCATTCTCAGCCTTGTTCTGCGAAAATCTCCGCTGACGTCCGACTCAACCCTATTTTTTGGAATCAATATTACTATTTTTTACTCGGTTGCATAGGTTTATGCAACTTTTTTTATTTTCGCGGCATGGGTGGAATCAGTGAAAGGAGTTTTGTATGAAACCAAAAGAAAAAGAATTCTGCCGTCTGACGGCGATCTGCGGAGATCCTGCGCGTGCGGCGCGCGAAGCAGGAATCAAATCGGCAAAGAAATGGCAGCGGCTGGTGTGCCGCGCCGATATTGCCGCTGAAATCGGACGCAATGCCGAGGCGCTGCGCGCAGTATACCGCCACACGGCGATGTGCGGATTGTATCGGACGGCGCTCTCGAACCCCTGTGACGCGCTCAAGCTGTTGTATCACGAGGATCCGACCGACGAGGAACTGGAGATGCTGGATCTGTCGTCCGTTGCGGAAATCAAGCGGACAAAGGACAAGAGCATGGAGATCAAGTTCTTTGACCGCGTGAAGGCGGCGGACAAGCTGAACGAGCTTCTTAATTCTTCAGAAGAATTAAATTCTTCCGGCGGACTGATCGAAGCGATGCGGCTTTCGGCACAGGCGCTGGGTCGATCCGTTATACCGGCGGGTGACGACGATGGAGTATAAACCGTTTTCTCAAAAGCAGCTGCAAGCGCTTTTTTGGTGGGCCGACGGCTCGGGATACGAGCATCACGACGCGGTGATCTGCGACGGGGCTGTCCGTTCGGGCAAGACCTTTTCGCTGTCGCTGTCGTTTGTGATGTGGGCGATGCTGAGCTTTCAAAAAGCCTCTCTCGGCCTGTGCGGAAAAACCATCGGCGCCTTACGGCGCAACGTGATCGTGCCGCTTCTGCCGTGCCTGAAAGAGATGGGCTTCAGCGTGGAGGACAACCTTTCGCGCAATCGGCTCGTCATCGGATTTCACGGGCACGAGAATTACTTTTACCTGTTTTCGGGTAAGGATGAGGGCAGCGCCGCGCTGGTGCAGGGCATCACGCTGTCGGGCGTGTTGTTTGACGAGGTTGCGCTGATGCCGCGTTCATTCGTCGAACAGGCGCTCGCGCGATGCTCGGTGCAGGGATCGCGGTTCTTCTTCAACTGTAACCCCGAATACCCTTCTCACTGGTTCTACAGAGAGTGGATATGCCGCAGGAATGAAAAAAACGCCGTGTATATCCACTTCTCGATGAAAGACAATCCGTCGCTCTCGCAAAAAATGCTGGGACGCTATGAAAAGCTGTATTCCGGCGCGTTCTATAAGCGTTTTGTCGAGGGCGAATGGGTGAGTGTTTCGGGCGCTGTCTATCCGTTTATGGATGACAGCAGTATGTTCGTACCTGTTCCGAAGGTCAGCTTTGAGGAATACTGTGTCTCCTGCGATTACGGCACGGTAAATCCGACTTCGCTGGGACTCTGGGGCAGGATCGGCGAGGTCTGGTATCGGATCGCAGAGGACTACTATGATGCGCGCAGAGAGGGAAAATCGCGTACCGATGAGGAGCACTATACGGCGCTCGAAAACCTTGTCGGTACGCTGGACGTCGGGACGGTGATCGTCGACCCCAGCGCCGCCAGCTTTATCGAGGTTATCGAACGTCACGGACGTTTTGCGGCAGTGAGGGCGGACAACAACGTGCTGGACGGCATCCGCAAAACCTATCAGGCGCTGATGCGCAAAGAAGTCGTCATTTGCGAGAACTGTAGCGACGCGATCCGCGAGTTTTCGCTCTATCGCTGGGACGAGGACAAGCCTTCGGATACCGTCATCAAGAGGGACGACCACGCCATGGACGACATACGGTATTTTGTCAGCTATATCACAAAGGCTGACAGCAGCTTTTGCTGTGCAATCGTAGAGCGGCGGAATGATTCTGCCGCACAAGGGAGGTAAGTATTTGAAACTGTTTTCCGCTAAAAAAGAGAGCGGTACTCCCGCGGTGCAGACCTGTGCCGCAGCCGACAGGGGAAGTATTCTCCCGTCGCTGTACAAAAGTGCGGATCCGACGCAATACAGGCTGTATCGTGAACTGAGAAAAGCGGTGCCGGTGATCGACGCCGCGATCGGCAAGCTGATCCGCCTGCTGGGGGATTTTTACGTGAAATGCGCGGATGACGCCGCGCAAAGATCGCTGGATCACTTTTTTGACAACGTCCGTGTCGGCGGTGTGGGAACGGGGATCAGGGAGTTCATCTTCTGCTATTTTGATCAGCTGCTCACCTACGGAACGGCGGTGGGCGAAATTGTGCTTTCCTCGGACGGCACAGAGGTCGCGGCGCTGTATAACGCCCCGGCGGACGCTGTCGAGCTCAAGACCGGCAGCAATCCGCTGGATGTGCGCATCTGTGCGAAGGGGATCGGTCTCTCACGAGAGGTCGAGCATCCCGAGCTGATCTGTGTGAGCCTGCTCAACCCCGATCCCGGTTCGCTCAAGGGCAACTCGATCCTCGGCGGTCTGCCGTTCGTCAGCGAGATCCTGCTGAAGATCTTCGACAGCGTAGGACAGAATTTCGAGCGCGCCGGCAACGTCCGCTTCGCGGTGACCTATCGCCCGCCGACAGGGACTTCTGCGATCAATTCGAAACAGCGCGTGGAGGAGATCGCTCAGGAGTGGGGCCGCGCCATGCGCGATAAAGGCAGGGTGTGCGACTTTATTTCGGTCGGCGACGTTTCCGTCAGGGCGATCGGCGCGGATAACCAGATCCTCGACTGCGACGTTCCGATCAGGCATATCCTCGAGCAGATCGTCGCAAAGCTGTCCGTACCGCCGTTTTTGCTGGGACTGTCGTGGTCGACGACCGAGAGGATGTCCTCTCAGCAGGCGGATATCCTTACGTCGGAGCTGGATTATTACCGTTCACTGTTATCACCGGTGCTGCTCAGGATCGCGCGGATCTATCTGAGCTGTGCGGGACTCAACCCGCAGGTCGGGATCGAGTGGGACAATATCAGCTTACAGGATGAAACGGAACTGGCGTCGGCGCGGCTGGATAACGCGCGTGCCGCCCAGATCGAAGCGACGCTCACGGAGGTGAAGGAATGAAAAACGGAATGGTCATCAAAAGCGCCGGGGATTCGCTTGCTGAAGAAATGGCGCTGGTCAACACCTATTCGCGCCGTGAGCTGAGCGCGGACGAGGTGTATCTGTTCACGGTCGTATTGTGTGATAACGATCTCGACAGGGACAACGAACGCTTTACGGTCGAATCGCTGTTCGCGCTCGAAAAACTGTTCGTCGGCAAGACCGGCATCATCGACCACGATCCGACCGCCAGGAATCAGAAGGCGCGGATCATCTCGTGTAAGGTCGAGAATGTCGAGGGCAAAACGACCGCGTTGGGCGACGAATTGTTTCGCCTGACCGCAAGGGCGTATATCCGCCGCACGCAGGCGAACGCCGAGCTGATCGATCAGATCGAGGCGGGCATCGTCAAAGAGGTATCCGTCGGCTGCAGTGTCGGCAAAACCGTCTGTTCGATCTGCCGCAACGACATGCGTTCGCCGCTGTGCAATCATGTCAAGGGCAGCGAGTATAACGGCGAGAAGTGCTGCGGTGAATTATCGGAGCCGACCGACGCGTATGAATTCAGCTTTGTCGCGGTTCCCGCCCAGCGAGCCGCCGGCGTGGTCAAAACAGGAATCAAGGAGAAGGATATGAAAACGATCAAAACGCTTTTGGAATGCGAGAAGGATATCTTCCTTTCGAAGCGCGATATGGATTCGCTCAGAGAATATGTCAAAGCGCTGGAGAAAAAGGCGGAGTATGCCGACGCGTACCGCGCCGAGCTGTGCGAAAAGCTCAGACGTCAGATCGCCGATCTCAAGATTGAGGTGGATTTCAATACATCCAAAAGCATTATCGAAAAGCTCGATGTGGGCGAGCTGCAGGCGCTGATCAAGGCGCTCGGCAAACAGCCCGCAAAACCGGCGGCGCCTCAGCTTTGCCGCATGACTGCCGAACAGACCTTCGGCAATACCGAATTCAGAATTTAACGGAGGTAACTATGAATATCAAGTTTTCAGGCTTTAATGAAAATGTGCTGACCTTTGAGTATACCGGTACGCTCAGCAAGGGCGACCTTGTCAAAATGAGCGCGTCGGCGAAGGTCGCAAAAGCGTCCGCAAACGACGCATTCATCGGCGTCTGCGTCAGCACCCGCGACGGCTATGCCGCCGTACAGATCGCAGGCTATACCGAGGCTGCAAAGAGCGGTACCGTCAACGTCGGTTATCAGAAACTCGTCGCGGCGACCGGCGCTGTCAAGACCGCCGAATCGGGCGTCGACCGCCTTGTCATTTATGTAGACGACGCCACCATCGGCTTCATTCTTTAAGGAGGGAATACTATGGCAAATTTTGAAACCATCAATCTGGAAAAGGGAATGTACCAGAGCGGCAAGTCGCTGACCGAGGTGCTGGAGGCGCTGGATCCCAGCGAGGAGTACAAGGGTACCGCGCTCGAGGGACTCGACGCGTTTTCCCGTCAGCTCAAGCGTTTTGACATCAAAGTCAGCGGCAGAGCCAGCGATACTGTTGAGAAGTTCTTCGCGACCTCCAATTCGGCGGCGCTGTTCCCCGAATACGTCAGCCGCGCCGTCCACACAGGCATGGAAGAGGCTGACGTCCTGAATGACGTCGTCGCAACCGTCACCAGGATCGACGGCATGGATTATCGCTCGATCACCTCGACTCCCGGAGAGGATGACAAGAGCCTGATGAAGGTCGCCGAGGGCGCATTCATCCCGACCACTGAAATCAAAACCAACGATAATCTGGTCAAGCTGCATAAGCGCGGCAGAATGCTGGTGTCATCGTACGAGGCGCTGCGCTTCCAGCGTATCGATCTCTTCACCGTTACCCTCAAGCAGATCGGCGCGTACATCGCCCGCGCTCAGCTCAAAGACGCGGTCGACGTGATCATCAACGGCGACGGTAACAGCAACGCCTGCTCGACCGTTAACGCGGCGACATCCGGCAGCCTCAGCTACGCCGATCTGATCTCTCTGTGGGGCGCGCTGGCTCCCTATGAGCTGAACACCATCCTTGCGCCGACAGCGGCGATGAGCAAGCTGCTCTCCATCACCGAGATGAAGGACGCTGTCGCGGGTCTGAACTTCCACGCAAGCGGCAAGATGATCACGCCGCTCGGCGCAAATCTCATCCATACCACCGCTGTCAGCGGCGCCAATGTCATCGGTCTGGATAAGAACTGCGCGCTGGAGATGGTCGTTGCGGGCGACGTCGTGACCGATTACGACAAGCTCATCGACCGTCAGCTTGAGCGCGCGACGATCAGCTCGATCGCGGGCTTTGCAAAGATCTTTACCGGCGCTTCCAAAAAGCTGAGCTACTAAAGGAGGCGTGGCACTATGAGCTTGAACGAGATCATTGAACGCTTCACTCTGGTGTCGGGTTATGAGAGAAAAGAGATCTCCCGCTATCTGCCGATCATCATCGAATGCAAAGAGTATTTTGAGGAGAGGATCAGCCGTGAACTGACCGGTCCGGAACACCGCCGAGTCGTTCATGCCTGTGCGGTGTATGCTTACCTTCGCATCAGCAGGCTCGGCAGAGATACGGGCGTCAGCAGTTTCAAGGCGGGCGACGTTCAGCTGATCATGGATGACGACGGCGGTACGAGCGCCGAAAAACTCTGGGAAGACGAGAAGGCGTCTATCGCCGGTATCGTTGCGATCGACGACGATTTTTCATTCAGGGCGGTGAGAATATGACCGCATCACAAAGCTTTCGCAGAATACTCAGACGATACGGCAATACGGTCGCGATCCGCACAAACGGCAGGACAGAGGTCACCAAGGCCTTTGTCCAGCCGCTTCGGCGGCAGCATCGCCTGTATCTCTACGACAAGAAGATCCCTGTCGGATACTATGACAATTCCTATCAGCTGTATATCGGCGATCTCTCCCGCCGATTTTCCTTCGGCGACAACACAGTGATCACTTGCAAAGGCAGCGCGTATACCGTTGTCAGATCCGAAGAATTCGTCGTCGGCGACGACGGGGTCTATGTCTGGGCGATACTTTCGCCGAAAAAAGAATTGAAGGAGGATGACTATGACGTCATTGATTGATAATAATATAGACGAGCTGATCAAGCGCGTGCGTCAGCGTACCGCGGTATCGGATATGGTGTTCATGACGGCGTATCCTCCGAGAGATGTGCCGAATCCCATTGACAAGTACACGGTCGCCGTTGATCAGACGTCCGTCAAGCGATCGCAGGTATTCATCGGAGATACCGTCGGCACGGGACTGAAAGGCGCTTTGTATGAGATCGACCTGACGCTCAGGGTCTATGCGCCGCGCAACACTTCGGCGTCAGCGCTGCTCAGGATGAGCGCCCAGCTGTTTGACGCGGTCGGCGTCTGCGACGTTGATCGGGAGATCGCCGAGATGTCGCTGGGCGGGGTTGCCTATGATAACACCGCCCGCACGATCTATCGCGATCTGCGCGTGACGATGCGCCGCATCCTGACCGGGGAGGCTGTGCGATGAATGAATTACGCATCACCCGCAGTCGGGATATCGAGCTGTATATCGGCGAAGAACAGCTGTTCGGCGTGACGGATTTTGTCGCGAAAACCGCTTGCGAGAGCTATCCGATCCGCGAGTATCTCAGCGGCGAGGCGTTTGAGATCGTCAACGGCAGGATCAGCGCAGAGATCAGATTGAGCGTATTGTCGCTGTTCCGCTATGAGATCATCGGGGAGAACGGATTCACGCTGAGCGCGGTCGACGGAGAGATCGTGTACAGCTATGAGGGCTGCACGGTCACCGGACAGGAACGCAGCATCAAGGAAGGAAAAAACGTGGTCGACGTCTTTACGATCACGGCGAAAAGCATGAGAAGGCAGGTGCGCGAAAATGCAGGATGAGATCTATGAAAGCGAAGAACGCGAATTCTATGACGAGGAGGCGTTCGCGTTTATGGAACGCGACGCACGCCGCTATAACAAGGCGTTCAGCGAAGAAGAGGAGGCAAAGCATATATGAAAAATGCCCCCATGCGATTTTGCGGGTACACCTTTCATCATAATCCCGCAACGCTGAAGATCGAGGGCGCGGGCAATATCCGCGAGCTGACCTCTCCCTGCTGTGAGCCGCAGAGCGCGCATCTCGGCAGCAAGCTGCGCCGGATCACCGGCGAGGGCGAGCTGTACGGTACGGATTGTATCGCGCAGTTTGAGCGTTTGCAGAAACTGCTTGACGACGAAAAGGAAGGACTGCTGTCACTGCCGAAGATGCCCGCGATGCATGCGTATCTCAAAGAGCTGAAAATGACCGCCCAGCCGAAAGAAGATGTGCTCGGATATCGCTTTGTTTTCATCGAAGCACAGCCGGCGGCAAAGGATAACATCCCGCGCGAATACTATGACGCCATCGTTGTCGGCGAATCACTGTGGGATATCAGCTATATCACAGGCGTTCCGATTGAAACACTGGTGCGGCTGAATCCGCAGATCAGGTATATCGACTGCCTTGAGGAAGGGGAGAGGGTGCGTTTATGCTGAGCTTTGAGTTGACGGATACACAGGGGAAAACGCATCTCCTCACCCGCCCGCTGAAGCTCAGCATCCGCATGGACGAGGACGTCCCCGCAGACGATTGCTGTGCGGTTTTTGCATATGAGGACGTCGGCGAGACGGTCGACGTCAGGGTATTTGACGGCGATCGGGTGATCTTTGTCGGCGTGGCGGATGAACAGGAGCATATCATCGGTGAACAGGGACGCTTTTTGAAGATCTCCGCCCGTTCGCTCGCAGCGCGTCTGCTCGATAACGAGGCGATGCCGGAGTGTTATGATCATCCCTCGGCGGCGCTGATCTTCGAGCGCCATGTGCAGCGTTACGGGATCGTCAGGGGCGAGAATGACGACGCGGTCTATTACGGCGAACAGCAGGTCAACAAAGGCATGTCACAGTGGGCTGTGCTGAAGAATTTCTGCACGGCGTGTTATTCTTCGACCCCGCGCGTGACCGCCGACGGCGTGCTGTGGATGAAGGGGATCAGATCCTCGGGGGAGGCGGTCTTTTCCGATACCGGCGACGGGATCGTTTATACGCACCTGAGCGAAACAATCAAGCGGTGCGAAGAACTCTCGCGCGTGAACGTCAAGATCAATGACGAGGACGGGTATGTCTACAGGATTGAGAACGACGACGCTGTCCGCCGCGGCATTTGCAGGGAACGATATGTGAACGCCGTGCTTTCATCCACGCCGATGACCTGCGTGGATACGATGATCAAAAACGGCGCCGACGCTTCTTTCAGCATCCGGCTGAAATGCCCGGGATTTTTGGCGCAGGTCATGGGCAGCGACGCCGTTGTCAAAAACCGCCGGCTCGCAAAGATAGGCGGGCTTTATGTCAGCGGCGTCAGCTATCGGCTGGACAGCAGCGGCGGGACGTCGACCCTGATACTCAAAAGGAGGAATAACGGATGTGGATATCGAGATATGTAACGGAGAACTCGTTTTCGAAGGACAGCGCCTCGGTCGGCGTAGTGCGTGCGGCAGGAGGCGATAAGGTGGCGGTCAGCGCGACGAACGAGCATATGTCGCTGCCGGTCGCGGTGCCGTACGGTATCGCATACAAGCCGGCTGTCGGAAGCAGATCGGTGGTGCTGCCGACCGAGGCGGGAAATATCTGCCTCGGGGTACTCGGCGAAGCATGTGACGAGCTGCAGCCCGGCGAGCTGATGCTGTACTCGGCGGGAGGCGCTTCCATAGTGTTGAAAAACGACGGCAGCGTGCTGATCAACGGAAGGGCGGTACAGTGATGGACGTCAGGATCAATAACGGTGATATCGCTTTGCGGCTCAACGGGGATTTTGAGATGATCGGCGGATTCGACGAGGCGGTACAGCTGGTGCGGACGGTCGCGCTGGTCAAGCGCGGCGACTTTCAGTATGACCGCAGCTTAGGGGTGGATTACAACGCGTTTTCTCCCGATGCGGACAATGCCGCCGATCGGCTGGATATGCTCGTCAAAGAGGGCGTTGCGGATATCGGCGGGGTAGACGCTCAGGTTATTTCCTACGACGCCGTAAACGCGGTCGCCGGAATAAAAGTGACTTTTCGCGGCAGATCTGCCGTGACGGAGGTGGATATTTCTGGAATCATATGAAACCATTCTTGACAGAATGAAACAAAGTTACATAGGCTATGCGGGCTTTGAACCGCAGGAAGGATCGGATGTGATGATCCGGCTCAGGGTGCTTGCCGCCGAGATCTTCAAGGAACGCGCCTATGCGGAATACGTACTGCGGCAGATGTTCCCGTCGACAGCCGTCGGCGAATACTTGGATATGCACGCCGCAGAACGCGGTATAACGCGCAGACCCGCGGCAAAGGCGCACGGTTCGGTATACTTTTACCCTTCCGAGGAAACGCATGGATCGATCCTGATCCCAGCCGGTACAGTGGTGTGTGCGTATACCAATATGCATCGGTTCGTGACGGATTCCGACGTTGTTCTGGGAGCGGAGGATACACGTGCGCTGGCGTATGTTACCGCCGCGCAGGCAGGCGCAGACTACAATGTCAACGGCGGTACCGTCACGATCATCGTCACACCGATAACGGGGATCGGCAGCGTCACGAACGGCGCGCCGTACAGCGGCGGCGCGGATACGGAAAGCGACGACGATCTGCGCGCCCGCGTACAGGACAGCTACAGATATATTTCAAACGGAGCCAATGCCGCTTACTACAAGCGCCTTGCAATGTCAGTCAGCGGCGTTGCATCCGCGTCGGTCGTCGGTTGTGCAAGAGGAGCAGGGACGGTCGACGTCTATGTCATCGGCGACGGCGGGATGTCGCTGTCCAACACCCAAATGGCACAGGTGCAGGCATTGCTGACACAGGCGAGAGAGCTGAATGTTGACGTCAGGGCGGCTGAGCCGGAGCCGATCGGAATATCGCTCTATATCCGGCTGAAAGTCGATCCCGGCTACGATTTTGACACGGTCGCTGATGAGGTCCGACAGGCGGTGACCCGCTTTATTGATGATCTCGGTATCGGCAGAGATCTGCTGCTCAGCGAGGTCGGCGAGGTCATCTATCACATCAAGGGCGTGCGCGATTATCGCTTTCTGGAGAGCTACGGCTCCGATTGCCCGATCTCTGACGCACAGATCGCATATCCCGACAATATCGTGGTCAGAGAGGTGTAGAGAATGGTTCTGCAAAGTATGAAAAAAGCGCTGCTCCCGCTGATGATCTACCGATCGGATGCGCGAAATCTCGGGCGGGAGCTGAGGGCTTACGCAGATGAATTCGAACGCCTGTATCAGCAGATCGACGAGATGCTCCCGGAGGGCTTCATCGCAACGGCGCAGGACAGAGGTCTCAAAGAATACGAAGAACTCTTCGGCCCCGAGCAATCGTCATTGACTGCAGCAGAGCGCCGCGAACGGCTGCTCAGCCGCATGAATCTCGGCGAAGGGGATTTTACCCCCGCCGGGATCCGCATGGCGCTCGACAGCTTCGGGCTGGAATATGTGATCTCGGAGTTTCCGACCCTCAACCGTCTGAACATCGTGGCGCAGACAGATTACACAAAAGCAGAGCAAGCGTTTATCAAAAGCGAAGTCGCAAAAATCGTTCCGGCGCATCTGGAATTCCAGCTGGTTTTCAATACGCTGATGTGGAGCGAGTTGGACGCGCTGAACAAGACCTTTGCTGCGCTTGACAGTGAAGACCTCGACTGGGACGAGATCGATTCTCTTGAATAAAGGAAGGAAGAAAAATGGCATCCAGCAGTTTTACGACCCATCTGGGATTGTGCGATTGGGCGGCGTCCGACCGTCCGAAACGCGCGGATTTTGTATCGGACAACCACATCATCGACTCGACCGTCGGCGGACATATCGCGGATACGACCAAGCATCTGACGGCGGCGGAGAAGGAGAAGGCGTTGTCGCCCTATACGACGATGATCTACTCCGGCAGCGGCGTCGATAACCGGGCGCTGACGACGGATTTTGCTCCGAAAATGGTGATGGTGTATAAAAAGAACGCTGCTCCCACTGCGATCGACAGCGGGACAGCGGTCGTCAATTCCGGTACGGCGGTATACGGCAGCGGCGGCAGCGGCGGAGTGAGCGTCAGCTCGACCGGCTTTGTCGTCCGTCAGCAGAGTTCGGCGTCGGACGGAATGCGATTCAATCTGAACGAAAACGGCGGCCAGTATCTGGCAATCGTATTTCGCTGAAAAACAGCAAGAGCCTCCCGAAAGGGAGGCTCTCATGCTGTATCCGGACGGATTATTTGAACTTGACCGCGGTACCCCAGGCAAGGATCTCGGCAGCGCCTTCCATAATAGACGCGCTGGAGAATCTGACGTTGACGATAGCATCCGCGCCCATGCTCTGCGCCTGTGCGATCATTCTGCTGATCGCGATATCGCGCGCTTCTGCAAGCATCTTGGTGTAGGAACCGACTTCGCCTCCGACAAGGTTGCGAAAGCCCGCGCCGATGTCCTTGAAGGCGTTCTTCGACTGGACGGTGTTGCCGGTGACCAGACCCAGTGTTTCCAGAATTCTTCCTTCGATGGTGGGTGTGTTGACAATGATCATGATGTTTTCCCCTTTCGGTTTAAAAAGATTGAATCCATTATATCCTAAATGGTTCGGGAATGCAAGATTCTGCGGAATAATTGATAAAAAAACGCCTCCCGAAGGAGACGTTTTATCTTGGATTATTTAAAGCGGCGGGGGAGATGGATCTCGCCGGTATCTGCCTTTGAACCCTTGCGGGTAGAAGAGTAACCGTCGTCGTAATCATCGGCGTAGCGGATTGCTCTGCTCTTTTTTGCAGGCTTATCGGAATTCGGATTTGACGCGTAAGCTCCTGACGCCTGAGCATATTGCTCTTTTTTCTTTCTCTGGGTAACGGTAGCGATAATGAAATAGAGGATACCCAGCACTGCCAGTGCAACCAGCGCTGCGCCGATATACGGGATATAGCCCATATCGTCGCCCTTGCTGTTGTTTGCCTTCATTTCTTTGAAGCTGACGTCGCCGTCAGCGCTGCCGGAATTGAGCTTGATGTCCTTATCGGAACCGGGGACATCAAGGTTTTCCCATTTTTGTGCTTTGATAGAGGGGTCTACCTGTGCGTCATACTGCTTCGCTTCGATCTTGCCGGCGTTGCGGTCATTGTCGGATGAGGAATTGTAGTCGTAGTTCTGGGCGTCGCCGTAGTACAGCGGAGAATCGTCGACATACAGCTGGTAGGAAGAAGAACCGGAATCGTCGCTGTTGTCGTCGCTCTGGTTGTTGTCGTAACCGGAGTCATTGCCGCCGTCATAAGACGAGTTGTTGCCGTCGTCGTTGGCAGCACCGCCGTTATCGCCGCCGTCGCCGTCGGTGATAATGCCGCCGTTGCCGCCGTTGCCGCCGTCGTTGCCCGCGTTGCCGCTGTTGCCGCTGTTGCCGCCGTTGCCGCCGTCGTTGCCGCTGTTACCGCTGTTACCGCCGTTGCCGCTGTCGCCGCCGTTGCCGGCGTCTACGCCGGGATCAACGCCGGGATCGACGATGTCGCCGCCGTCGGAATCAACAGCTTCGCCGCCGTCGTCGACAGAATTTCCGTTTGAGCCGGAACCCGCGCCCGGTGAGGCGCCTGCGCCTGCATCGGCGTTTGCAATAAGCGCTGTGCCGACGATCAAAAAGATCGCTGCCAGTATCAGAGTGATAAATCGTAACGATTTTTTCATTCAATCAACTCCGTTCAATCAGTTTGTCGTTGTCTTCTTTTCTTTTTCTTCAAACATCGAGGGTTTGTAGCTGTTGCATGCCGAGGAGATCTTGATGTCCTCGTCTTCGATAAGACCTTTGAGCAGATCTTCAAAGTCGTCGTCCTTCAGCTCGTGGAGCAGAGAGGACTGCTTTGAATCGCCGTCAAGGTACTCGGAGACCTTATCCTTGATGGGCTGTCTGTAGATCAGATAGATCATGCGGGTGGTTGCGTCGTCGCCGATGATCTTGTAGGTGACTTCGCCTTCCTTGAGCGCGAGTACAGCCTTGCTCAGCTCATCCTTGGTATCCTTTTCGATCTTTACGACCGAAGGAGTCGCGGAAGCTTCCGCATCGAACTTCTTGTTGTAAGTCTTGACAACCTCGTCCATGGACTTGCCGTTCTTGACGTCCTTGACATAGCCCTTGAAAGCATCCTCGTACTTCTTGACTTCCTTATCGCTCATAGCTTTATTTTCGGTCTCGCCGGAGTTATCGGCTTTGGCTTCGGATGTATAAAGCGGAGCTGAGATAGTGGTATAGTTGTAGTAATTCTCGGTGAAATACTTGCTGATGTCGTCGTTGCTGACAGGAGAAGGACCGTCGGCGGCATACTCTTTCTGGAATGCGGCTTCCTTCATCAGATTGACGGAAGAGCTGCAGAACAGCCAGGAATCAAAGCCGATGCCGTACTTCTCGTAATTCTTTGCGACGTCGGACAGCTTCTGGTCGAGAGAAGAATCGAGCTGGCCTGTCTGAGAATTATAGATAGAGTAGATATTGATCGACGAATACATATCGTTGGGACCCAGCTCATCGATCGTAGCGCCGAGCTTATTGAACTCTGTAGCGATCGCGATCGCGTTGAGGGTGTATTCCTTTGCCTTATCTTTGATCCAATCCTCTGCGACGGCGGTGTTATCATCACTGTCGGTGATCTCCATCTTCAGGAAAGACTTTTTGCCGTCATACTTGCCGGTCTCGCTGTCGTATTTATCAGACTGCTGTGCATAAGACTGCGCTTCGCTGTACGCCTGCTGCAGATAGAAAATATATACGCCGATAGGCAGCTCGACGTCGTCTTTCTGGTAAGCGTACTGCTTAGTGATCGAGCAGGATGCCGCACTGAGCGCTACCAGCAGCACCAGTACGACACAGAGGAGTTTCTTTGCATTTCTCATTTTGATTACCGTCCTTTGTTTACCGTATCGAGGATTTGCGGTTGCATACTTCCTCAATATAGTATTAATTAACTCATATAATATACACCAAAAATCGCAATTTGTCTATATCTTGTGTAAAAAATTTATCAAATTCACAATTTGTTCAGATATTCAGAACTTTCTAGGTAAATACTGGTAGTCTTTAGATCTCAAAAGTCGCTGTGGTACTAATTTGGTACTAATATCATTATTTTCTGAGTTTTCTCTTTGAATCCGATCGGCAATTTCAAGCCTCCGACTTTGATACATGTGTGAATAAATGCGCTCGACAACAGTTGGTGTGTCACCTATTCTATCAGCAATTTCGTATATTGTAAACCCCAAATTGATTAGATACGATACATGACTATGCCGTAGATCATGTATTCTGATACGCGGTAGACTTGTTTGTTCAGCAATATATTCGAGCCGTGCTCTGATCGTTGATCTCGAAACAGTAAAAATGTCCATATTCTGATTAAGATGGTATTGCCGTCTTACAAAAGATTCTAATTCATCCCATAGAAAGTCTGGAAGTGCAACCAATCTTGTACTATTCTTTGATTTAGGGGGACCCTTGATCCATTTACCATCATCAAGCTTATATGTTTTATTGATGAAAACAGCCCTTTCATTTTTTTGTAGATCACCTGGCGTGAGAGCCAGAAGCTCGCTGATCCGGAAGCCGCCGAAGAACAGCATTTGAAAAATCAGGTGCATTTCCGGATTTGAGATCCATGTAAGGGCTCTCTTGAATTGATTGACTTCCCAGAAATCCATTGTCTTAGATTCGCCTTTCAATCTGTCGATAATGGATACAGGGTTTTTCGAGACATTATAGTATTTTACAGCGTAGTTGAAGATTGCCGAAAGCTGGGCGGTGATATGGTTTACCGTCGTAGGACTTAGTTTCTGTGCCTTTCTTTTTCTGCATGGCGTTTTCATTAGATCCTTTTGCCATGACAGAACCATTTCCGGCGTTATTTTACAAATCTCAATTTCACCAAACACCGGCATGATATATACTTCAATCACTTGTTTTTTGTATGTCAAAGTCGATGGAGCGATTTTATCTTTTGTATCATCCAGGTATTGAGAGATCACATCCTTGAAGATTGTTTCCGGCAATCGTGACTCGTTTGCGAGAAAATTGTCTTCCCATGCCTTCGCTTCACGCTTTGTTTTGAAGCCGCGCTTTTTCTTCTGCTGCTTTCGTCCGTAATAGTCGGTATAGTAGCATTTGACATACCATGTACCCCTTTCCTCATCCTTGTAGGCGGGCATAGTTTCACCTCCTTTCCTGGTGTAGCTGAATGAACGCTTGCAGAACGTGCAGCGTAATTTCTTCATAATTCGTAGCGGCAATTATCTTTTTCAAGGTCTGTAGCATTACAGACTTTTCTGAATCATCGAGCAGATCATTCCCGAACCGGAGCAGATCGTCAAGGTTATTCCACTCTTCTTCGGTCAGTTCTTCCGTGTTTCGTAAGAGCATACCGTTTTCCGTCATAATTTCACTCCTATTTATTAGAGCCACGCTTGAAGCGTGGCTCGTTTTTTGTTATTTTCCGAGATATTTGGCAACTCTATCTCGCTGCTCTTTTACATCTGATGGAACACCATTCCAATTCGCAAGGGATATAGCGGCAGACAGCGCATTTATTGAAGCGGCTAACACATAATCTGTTTCATATTTCGTTTCCTTATTGCGGTCATAAATAGTATCTGCATCATCACTAATCGCTTCAATTTTCGATTTGGCTTCTTCTCCGGAAATCTTGTAAGCCATATAATCGTCAGCAACTTGGAGTGCAGCGATACCGACATCATACATCTCTTGGCTGACGTCATTTGGTTTTCCGCCTCCGCAGCCGACAAGAGTGAAGCACAATACCGTAGCGGCGATTATCAATGCAATAGTTCTTTTCATGACAATACCCCGTGATCAAAAAACTATTTGACCTTTTTGATCATAAATGACAGTTTTATCTTTGTAATGGCAATACAAGAGAATATCTTCATTTTTTCTCTCAATATACATTCCATTCAAATACTTAATAGGTAAAGACTCTGCTGTTCGAAAGAGTAATTGACTATTTATAACATCATAAAGGAATACAGAAGCGCCATCCTCAGTACGAGCGTAAGCAGTTTGCCATGCAATATATTCTCCGTCGTCAGATATTGCACATGCACCGATATAGGCATTAACATCGTAACGAAACAGTATAATGAAATCATCGTTCAATACAGCTATTTGAGATTCAAAACGAGCAGTAGGTATGAAACCAACTACCGTATTTATATGTGAGCGTACAAAGTTTATTTCAAGAGAAGGTTTACATTGACAGGCTCGGATATACTTTTCTCTTAATTCATCCATCTGTTTCATCCTTTCGTTTCTGGTAATTCCTTTACAGAATTATGACGGATTTGTAATTATTTGGTATAGTAAAGCTCGCAAAGGAGCTGGTGACATGGATTTACGGCAACAGGTGATCAAGAAGATCCTCGCGCTGGACGATGAAGATCTGCAAAAGGTTATTGCTTATCTTGAAGAGCGTCAAGAAAACCCATTAAGTCTTCAAGGGCAGAGTCCGGAAGACTCAGAATCATATTAAAGGCTTTTTCCTGCATGGGAGTAAGGGGCTGTTCCGTAGGGGCAGCTCCTTTTCTTATTTCGGTTTTGCAAAGAAGATAATCAACCGAAACGTCAAGGTATTCAGCAATTTGCGGAAGGTGTTTCATATATGAGTTGTTTTGTCCACTTTTCCAATTAGTAAAAGCATTTTTCTTAATTCCTAAGTGCTCGCACAACTCTTTTTGTGATACCTTTTGTTCTTTGAGAAGGTCAATTATTCTATCCAAAGTACCCAAAATAAGCACCGCCTTTTTGTATAATATCACAAAATACCGAAAATAGGTACATTTCTATTGACAGTACCGAAAAAAGGTATTATTATAATACCGTAGGTTGGATAACCTGCATCGTTAACATGGAACAGTCATTCGGACTTTTCGCGTATCTACAAGACGCCGTCCTGACTGTTCTGCCTCAAACAAGCGACCAATACCGTGAGGTAAACTGTTGAGCTTGCGAACCTGAGCAGTTTATCTCAAAGGGTTGGTCAAAAAACATGACGATAATCCAACCGTTAGTTACAAATATCTTAGCACATAAATTGTCAAGGTGCAATACGAAAGAGGTAATTTTATGTTCGTTATCGTAAAAGTCACCAGAACACCGCACATAGATGAGTACGGAGAATTCGATTACGAGTACGATGATGAATACTTTGTTGGATTCGGCAAATACGGTTTGCCGCGGTTCAGCTTTGATGACCGCAAGGAATTCAACGATAGGGAAGAGGCAAAAGCCGTCGTTGAAAGATTAAGACAGATGTACGACAACTCAAAACTGTTATATTCTCGTATCCATTTTGAAATTGAGGAGGTGAAAGCTGCATGAGTAACACAATCGGCAATAATGTGTTTTCTCGGCGAAAGCAGATGAACATGACCGGCACAGAGCTCGGCAATAAGGTTGGGGTATCCTCGTCGATGATATATGCCATCGAATCAGGAGAGAAAAAGCCCGGAGTTGAAACGCTGATTGCTCTTGCAAAGGCTTTCAAATGCAAGGTCGACGATCTCGTTCATTGATTTAAGTATATCACTACAGGAAGGTGAGATAAATGGGGAAAAAGCCCACGAAAGCGGCAGATAACATCTATTGTCAGAAGAGGTTACAGGCTGCTTTAACAGATTACCGGTTCAACAGTCGAGAGAAGACAGCGGAAATGATGAATATGTCGCTGTCTCAGTTGACGGAATATGAACTCGGCACCTGTAAACGGATCCCGCCGGAGAGCGTTTGCCTGATGGCAGAGCTCTACAACGCTCCGGATCTTCGCTCTTATTACTGCCATTACCAATGCCCGATCGGCGCGATCGACATTCATCCGGTGTACTCGGAACAGCTCGAGGGGATCACATTGAACATCCTTGCCGAGATGAATATGCTTGACCGGCTGAAGAACAGGCTGATCGAGATTGCGGCAGACGGTCAGATCACCGATGACGAGGAAGCAGATTTCAACAAGATTCTGGAAAACCTCGACGGAATTTCAAAGAGGGCGCAGGAATTAAAGGTGTACGCCGAGAAGAACAGAAAGAAGAGGTAGCAATATGTTTTATGGCGTAGAACAGGTTATGGCTATTCTTCATACCGGCGAGAACAACGCATACAAGATCATCCGGAAGCTGAGGGAAGAGCTTGAAGCAAAAGGGTATTTCGCGCCTCCGGCAGGGCGCATACAGAAGACCTACTTCTGCGAGCGCTTCAACCTCAATCTCAAGGAATGCGAGACATTTCTGCAGAAAGGGGCTGCGTGATGAAATACATCGTCAGGATCCCGCCGACAGGCGAAATCGAGATCTGTCCGGCAAAGTTCATGGGTGGCGTCAAGAAGCCCGAGGTATATCCGACCATCATCGACGGCGTAGCGGTTGTAGGAAAGCACGCTGTATCAACGTCAAACGCTGTCGGGCTCAATATGACCGCCTCATGGATCATCCATCGGGCGATCATGAGAAACATATACGGAGTCGCTTATCTGTACGATTCCTCGAATGGGTTATCAGACCTGAGGACATTTTCCCGTGATGGCGCCGAATTAGTGATCAATATGATCACCCAAGAATCAAACAAAGGAGTATCAACATGTGTAGAGTCTTAGTTCCCGGAGATCGGTTCGGCGCTCTGGGACAGGAATTCAAGGTGCTGGATATTGATAAAGCAAACGGTGACGTCTTGTGTATCAGGACGAGGCGTTGGAAACGGGCACCGTTCGATGAAAAGACCGAACGCGACTGCACCAATGATTTCGGCGACGCATCGATCAGAAGCCTGTTATCTCATGTGTTTTTCGGCTCAATGATCGAGAACGACACCGATATTGATTACTTCGTCAAAATGAGTACCGACATCGTGGATAATGACGGTCACCGCGATTATGGCATGACACGCGGTTATGTCCGGCTCCTCACCCAGCAGGAGATGGTGAAGTATCGAAAGCATCTGAATATCCGCGATTGGGCGTGGACGATGACGCCGTTGAAGTGCAGGCGGATTTTCTCGAGAGAGAAACATATCGGAGATCAGAGCGTCGCAATCGCCGACAGCTTTGGCAGATGGGGACACAAAAAAGCCTGCTATCCTGCCGATATTTATCCGGTGGTCACGTTCAAGCAGCGGATCAACCGTCACCAGAGCTTTTATCTCAAAGTAAGATAGCCCGACAACAGTCGGGCATATATGGGAGCATAGGCAGCGGGTTCTTGGGTTTTCTCCCGTGCGGGTTCGATTCCCGCGGCTCCCAAATCCTTTATTCATTTTGCCCCACGTTCACGCACACACGTTGATCAGCTGGAGCCGTAGGCTGATTGCAACTTTTTCTGAACCTCCAATTATGAGAAAAAACGCTGTGCATACTATACATCCGCGTGAACAGACTCAGGCGACTCCGATAGCCGGGCGATCGGATGACGGCGGGAAAGACCGCATCATGGGAAAGTAGCTTAATGGGTAAAAAAGTTGTGCACTCCCCAAAGGAAAAGCAAGCAAATATGCTGTACTGCAGGTTCGAGTCCTGCCTTTCCCACCACGTACTTCTTTTGCATTTTTATTTCCTGACAAACCGACGAGGGTGCGGTATATCACCCTCACATCTACACCGATAGCTCAGACGGTAGAGCGGTGGATGGGGCTACACTACGCGTGACTAGTCTGATATCCGCAGGGCATAGGTTCGAATCCTGTTCGGTGTTCCAGCGGGCGGTTTGCGAGGAATCGCCGCCGCCCGCCATCTCCATACCAAAACGAAAGGAAGTGAAACAATGACATCAGCGGAAGTCTACGAGATGTTGGTTCTCGACAAGAACGCCAGGGACGCTGTTGCGATCCTGCCGATGTACTACACCGGCGCCACGCTCGCCGAGATCGCCGAGGCGCTGCCGAGAGCAAAAAGAAAGCTCGACTTCATCATCGGGCGCGAGGGCGACGCCAATGGTGCAAGAGTCGAGCCAAAGTATTACGCTCAGCTGATCGCCGAGGTGCTGCGGTCGATGAAATTCTCTTTCCGGATCCCGGAAAAAGAAAAGAAGCACGAGGCCGAAGCCGCCGTGCTACTCATCAATGCACCAATAGTGTAGCACACTTTGCGAGAAAAAGCAAGTACTATTTTCAAGAAAGGACAAAGAAATGGCAGAATTTGTTGAAACTACGGCTGAGACTGTAGCGGAATCGGATCCGGTTGAGGTTATACCGGTATCCAAACTCATTACCGTCAAGCAACTTCCTATCATCGAGGAACAGCTTGAATCGATGCGGAGATCTATCACCGAGATGGTGAACGAGGTACTCGCGCTGCCGGTGACAGATGAAACCGTCAAGCAGATCAAGAAGAAGAAAGCGGCGCTCAATAAGCAGCTTAAGGAACTGGACGCCAAGCGTAAAGAGGTCAAAAATAAAGTCACGGAACCGTATGACCGCTTTGAAAAGAGGTTCAAGGATTGCGTGACTAAGACCTTTACCGAAGCCGACAAGATACTCAGCGCGAGGATCTCCGAGGTTGAGAATGCGCGTAAGGCAGAAAAAGAGGCGAACGTCAGAGCATACTTTGCCGAATACGCTGAAACGCTGAGTATTCCGGACTACATCACCTTCGAGCGGCTGGGGCTGGAGATCAACCTTTCGACATCCGAAAAGAAATACAGGGAACAGGTCAAAGCGTTCCTCGACAGAGCCAAGGCAGATCTGCAGTTAATTGAAACGCAGGAAAGCGCCGATGAAATCCTCGTCGAATATAAGAAGACGTTGGATGCATCCAGGGCGATCCTCGAAGTCAATAACCGGCATAAGCTGATCGAAGCCGAACGGAAGAGGGCTGAGGATCTGCGCAGAAAACGCGAGGAAGAGGCTGCCGCCGCCGCTAAGGTTGAGGCTGTGTATAAAGAAGAACTCGCGACACAGCCTCCTGTGGAGGCTCCAGCACCTATACCAGTAGCGGCTCCCACGTCAGAGCCGGTAGGCATTACCATCGAGGGGCCTATATCAAAGTTTCAACTGTACGAGGGCACATTCACCCTCATCGGAACAAAGGAGCAGATCAAAAACATCATCGAATACATCAAGGAGAAAGGAGTTCAGATTCATCACCATGGCAAGTTTACAAAGGTCACCGCAACAGCAGAAGCCTAAGTTCTCGGTTGCGTTATCAACACCTGCATATCAGAATCTTATCCGTAATACGCTCGGAGATCCTGATACTGCAAAGCGGTTTATCGCCGCGATATCGTCAGCGGTTGCTACTACTCCCGCTCTGCAGGAGTGCGATGCCGGTTCCATTGTGTCCGGCGCCCTGTTGGGTGAGAGCTTGAAGCTCTCCCACTCGCCGCAGATCGGACACTATTATCTGGTACCGTTCAAGAATAACCGGGCAGGAACTACAAACGCACAGTTTATTCTCGGCTACAAGGGCTACATTCAGTTGGCCATCCGCTCCGGCTGCTATAAGAAGCTGAACGTCCTCGAGATCAAGCAGGGCGAGTTGAATAAGTTCGATCCTCTGACTGAGGAGATCGACGTCACTCTGATCGGTGACGCCGACGAGAGAGAAGCGGCGCCGACCATTGGCTATTATGCCATGTTCGAGTATACCAACGGATTCCGCAAGGCTATTTACTGGACTAAGGAGCAAATGCTCTCGCACGCGGACAAGTACAGTAAGGCGTTTTCCAGAGAGGTGTATCAGAAGATCCTCAACGGCGACGTGCCGGACAAGGATATGTGGAAGTATTCCTCGTTCTGGTACAAAGACTTCGACGCTATGGCGAAGAAGACCATGCTTCGCCAGTTGATCAGCAAATGGGGCGTCATGTCGGTGGAGATGCAAAACGCGTTTATCCGTGATTACTCTACCGGTGATATATCTCCCAAAGGCGAGATCGTATTCGAGGAAGCCACAGGAGAGCAAATGAACGACGCAGAGTTCATCAACGAGGTCGCCCATCATCCGGATTCCACCGATGCGGTCGAGATTCCGATGGATGACGACGACGGCGATCTGTTCGACGATGATTGAGTACGACATACTCGCGACCGGCTCAAAGGGCAACGCCGTAGTTATCAATAACAAAATCCTGATTGACTGCGGCGTTCCTTATAACGCTCTGTGGCCGTATGTGCCCGGTCTGAAGATCGTACTGCTTACTCACAAACATAGCGATCATTTCAGACAGTCAACTATATCAAGACTGAGCCGGGAGCGCCCGACACTGCGCTTTGGATGCGGTAGATGGTTGGTGCCGCTGCTGATCGACGCCGGTGTACCGGCGAAGAACATCGATATTCTTAATGACGGGACAAGCTACACCTACGGTAAGCTATGCACGGTCATTCCGGTACCACTTGTTCATGATGTGCCTAACCAGGGCTACAAGATCCATTTCCCGTCAGGGAATAAGATGATCTATGCGACTGACACCGGCAATCTGAATGGTGTCACAGCTTGGCACTATGATCTGTTTTTGATCGAGGCGAATCACGACGAGGAAGAGATCAAGAGGAAGATCAAAGAAAAGCAAGTCGAGGGTCAGTTTCCTTACGAGAAGCGAGCTGCATGGACGCATCTGTCTGTCCAGCAGGCAAACGACTTCATCTATAAGAACGCAAAGCAATCTAGCGTGTATGTGTATATGCACGCTCACGAGGAAGAGGAAGACGATGCTGACAACAGCGAAAATACTGAGGTATGATAGAGGACTTCTTGTATTAGAGCCGACTGAGGATATCAGCCGGGTGTTGAATACTCAGCACCCGGCTATAGCCGAGTTAAGGCTTGATGATGGTAGAACCATCCGGAACGAACAACGCAAGAAGATCTTCGCGCTGATCGGAGAGATCGCCAAGTGGAACGGAGATACCCCGGAGGATATTCGCTGCTATCTCACATGGGAGTTCTGCAAAGAGTACAACGTCGAGCCGTTCAGCCTGTCGGACACTTCCGTATCCATCGCCCGCGACTTCCTGAGCTTCCTGATAGATTTCTGCTTCTACTGGAACGTGCCGGCGCGAGATACTCGCCTCCACTATACGGACGACATTGGCAAGTACCTGTATTCCTGCTTGGAGCACCGCGTCTGTGCGATCTGCAATAAGAGAGCAGAGGTACACCATGTCAATCGTATCGGCATGGGACGAGATCGCGAGCATATAGTCCATGTCGGACTCGAAGCGATCGCATTATGTCGGGAGCATCACGACGAAGCTCACCGGCGAGAAAGAGACCTTTTTTACGAATACTGCATTTATGGTATCAGACTGGATGAACATCTTTGTGAATGCTTGAATTTGAATACGCGAGAAAGGATAAGTGCTTATGCCGAGACCGCGAAAAGCGGGGCTTGACTACTTTCCGGAGGATACAGATCGTAGAAACGATTTCAAGATCATGGACTTGCTCAATGAGTACGGTCCGCTTGGATATACCATCTACGATATCTGTCTGCAGTACATTTACTCGAATGGGTATTATCTTGACGCTCCAATATCACAAGTAGTGCTGTTGCTTGTGAAGGATATCGGCGCCAAGTGGATCAAGAACAAAGACCTTGTGAAACAAGTCATCGATTACTGTGCGGATATAGGGCTGTTTGATCATGCTCTCCTGCGGCAGAATATTTTGACCTCTGTTGGAATCCAGCGGCGATACGATATCGTCACTTCGAGGAACAAGGCAGATAAATCAAAATACTGGCTACTCGATAAAAACAGCGAAAACAACGAGTCAGCCTGTATTGTTGCATCCGAAACCCCCGAAAATGTTGCAGAAACCCCCGAAAATGTTGCAGAAACCCCCGAAAATGTTGCAGAAAAGCGACAAAATAAAAGGAAAGTAAAGGAAAGTAAAGAAAAGAATAATAATGCTCCGCCCGATGATGAATCATCGAGCGAAGCCGCAGAGATCTTTATTTCCCTTATCTTGAATGACAAATCTTATTATGATGTTCCTTTATCTGATTGTGAGCGTTACAAGGAACTATATCCGGCTGTTGATATTGAGCAGGAATTACGAGGGATGTGTGGTTGGTTAGAAGCCAATCCTGTTAAGCGTAAAACAAGAAATGGAATTAAGCGATTTATCGATAACTGGTTGAAAAAAGCCCAAAACCAAGGAGGTAGAGGTTATGGATTCTCTCAGGGACATACTGGCGGCTCGAGGAATACAGATCCCGTCGGGTATACCGATCCCAACGTCCTGTGACACGGATTCAAAAGAATACATACTGGCAAGAGCAAAAGCGGCTAACCGCCTTGAAGGATCCTTGACAGGTTATGAGTGCCAAAGGTGCAAGAACAGGGGCTTCTATTCGATCGTAAGAGAACGAGAGGACATTCCCGGCACATGGGAAGAAGTGACAAAAGAATGTGAATGTATGCCCGCTAGACGCGAGCTGGCGAGGATCAAGGCGTCAGGGTTGGAGAAACTCGCAAACAAAAAGACATTCCGAAACTATAATGCAGACGAGGAATGGAAAAAGCGGATCAAAGAAGCCGGAAAAAAGTATGCCGACGATTCACCGCGAAGCTGGTTCTATATCGGTGGTCAGCCCGGATGCGGCAAGACACATATCTGCGCCGCGATCGGCATGGAGCTTTTGAAAAAGGGCAGGGCTGTCCGGTATATGGTATGGCCTGACGAGAATCCGAAGCTGAAAGCGTATGTCAACGAGATCTCATTTGAAAGCCTGATTGCTCCATACAAGACCGTCGACGTCCTTTATATTGATGACTTCTTCAAGACCAAGAAAGACGAGCCGATCTCGACTGCCGACGTCAATATGGCGTTCCGCATTATCAACTACCGGTACAACGCAGAACTTGTCACCATCATTTCTTCAGAGTTCTCCTTGACGCAGATCATCGGAATTGATCAGGCTCTTGGGAGCCGCATAGTGGAAATGACCGAGCCGAAGTACAACCTGTATATTGGCTTGGATCCGAAGAAAAACTATCGATTCAAAAATACATAAGAAAGGATTATATATGATTCAAAATATAAACTTATCAATGCTCAGACCTCATCCCAATAATCCCCGGAAAGAGGTCGGGGACATTTCCGAACTTTCTGAGAGTATCAAAAAGAACGGAGTGTTCCAAAATCTTACCGTCGTACCGAACGACGATAACACGTACACCATCATCATCGGTCACCGCCGGTTCGCGGCAGCGAAAGAGGCAGGGTTAAGCGAATTGCCGTGCGCGGTTGTCGAGATGACCGAGAAAGAACAGCTCTCCACCATGCTTCTGGAGAATATGCAGCGTGAGGATCTCACCGTTCTGGAGCAGGCAGAGGGATTCCAGATGATGCTCGATCTTGGCGAGAGCATCAAAACCATCTCGGAGCAGACCGGCTTTTCCAGAACCACGATCCATCACCGCGTCGAGCTCTTGAAGCTCGATAGAGATGTCCTCGTCGCTCAGAGCAGGGAGATCCCGCTCTCAGCGTATATCAAGCTCGAGAAGATAAAGGACATCGACCGGCGCAACAAAGTGTTGCAGGAGATCGGCACCAATAACTTCGACTGGGCTCTGAAACGCGAACTTGCCAATGAAAAAACGGCAGAGGGGAGAGAGTATTGGAAAAACCGTCTTTCTGAATTGAACGCAACCGATATTACTGATGAGGTAGACTATCACCTTAATTATAGTTTCCAATTCTATGTTTCTTTTTCCGAACGAGAGGATGACATGGTGAATCCTTTACCTCTTGAACCGTTCTTTTACAGAATACTTGAGCACAGCGGCGGATTTTACGTTTATGGGAAACGTAAAGAAGATAATGAGAAAAGCCCCGAGCAGCTCGCGCGGGAAGCGGTACATGAGGAAGTAAACAGGATCGCCAGTCAGTTGGAAGAACTCGAAGAACTGTGCTGCGATAACGTTCTCGAGTTCTGTCATAATTTCAGCTGCAGAAACGCGGGCGACGCTCAAAAGATATTCCAACTGTTTATCGTTTTGGAACTTAAGCAGAGATGGCGTAGCAAACTGGATCTTGGTTCTATTATGAGTGAGAAACTTGATGAAGATGACGAGATCACTCTTTCAGATATTCCTATCGTACGTGATGTCCCGGCTGCGCTTCTGTCTGTGATCGTCGATTCTTTCGTCGAGTATGGCTGCTTCTATCACAGCTACTCCGATGTCGGCTACCGAGAGAATCCCGGCTTAAAAGCGACATATGAGTGCATCGAGTATCTAGGGTATGAGGCGTCAGACGAAGAACACGCCTATATCAACGGTACTCACGAGCTGTATTCCAAAATGGAAGATGTTGAGGAATGAGCAGAGCGATTCGACACGTTAAGGCAGAATATCGCGATATCGTGAAGCTGATAGAGTCGCTGACCGGCTCAAAGTCGTTGTGGAATATATGGAGCGATATGATCGAAATGATTGCTATATCTATCGCAAATTCTGTTGACCACAGCCCCCGGAGCAAGGGCAGAGAAGAACACTACCTTCGGATAGCAAAGGAATATAGTCCGAAGGATATGGACGTAATCGCTCGCGTGTTCGCTGAGATCGTGAATCAATATGAGGCTTGCCCCGATCAAGACCTACTCGGTGAGATCCACATGAGCTTGAATTTCGGAAGTGACGCTCTCGGACAAGTATTCACTCCATACAACGTGTGTAAGATGATGGCAAAGATGACCGTCGATAATGGCCCTATCGACGAGAAGATCGCTGAGAGAGGCTATGTAGCAGCAAATGATCCTGCCTGCGGTGCAGGAGCTACTCTGATCGCTCTGGTGAATGTCCTGCGCGAGAATCATGTGAATTATCAAGAAAAAGTGTTCATCGTAGCCCAGGACATTGAACGGACGGCGGCGCTGATGTGTTACATACAGCTGTCAATGCTCGGGTGTGCAGCGGCAATCTTCATAGGCGACACGATCTGCAATCCTGCTACCGACAATCCTACAAGGCTTGAACTGGACGAGAATGTCTGGCTGACGCCGATATACTACACGCCGATCTGGCAGTATCGCCGACAGGCTCGGCTTCTGGCGCAGATGTTTGAGACCGTATCGAAGACGGCGGCGCCAGAAATCGAGGAACCGAAGGCGCCGGAGGCAACAGGACTAGAAGAACCGGAGAAGGAAGAACATGAGGAAGCTCCGAAGATCAAGCCTATGGTTGCAGAGCAGCTGAGTTTATTCTAAGGAGGACGATATGATCGATATACCTATTCTCAAAGAGGAATATAAACCAGTTACATTTGATCTTCAATTATGCGAAAAGGGAAAGCCACCGGTCACTTTATGCCGCTATGGCCCAAACTTAGAAATCGACCGTAGTGATATCCATGAGGTTCCGATTCCGGATACGATAAGGGATAAGATTCTTGACGCTTTGAAGAAAGATCTGGATGAACATCCGATGCCGTTGCGTTGTTTTACACCGGCTAACCCGCCGCGGAAGGATTGGTTGTCGAAACTTCCGATCGCAGTACCGATTAAGCCGGAGTTTATCAAACTGAATATTGATACACGGGATCCGTTTGAAATCAATAACAGAACTCTAGAAGAATTGATAGAAGAAAACCACTATACTATGCCATTACAAATAATCACATCAAAGGAGAAGACAGTTATGCAAGCAAAAGCGATATTTGATCTTTATTTCAAGAGAGCGTATGAGGCGCTCGACAAGGCAGCAGAAGATAAGCTCAATCAGCTCGTCGAGGAAGACGAGAATACAAAGCGGATCAAAGAAACCTTTGAACAGCTCAACAATAGTTTGACGGATACACCGAGAGACTTTGTGGGCTTTCATCTGTTCCGAGGCCCCTCTTATAATCAGTTGACTCACTGTACCGGCGACACAAGAAAAAAGGTGGAACTATGGAGTGAAAAAGAGGTTGCGGAGCGCGAACATCTTGATCGAATGCGCGAGGAAGTCGAAGCACAGCTTCTTGCCTGCGAAACATATGAACAGGCAAGGGCGATTCTCCGGACATACAGTATTATCAGTTTCGACGGAGATCTGGAATATTACAAACCGTTTTAATTGAGGTAAGAGCTATGGATTACATAAACTGGGCTGAACAATACGAAACCAACGCCGCGAAGATCCACGACGCGATAGAACGCAAGAAAGATCAGAAACGGAAGCGGTTAACTGCCGATCAGCGGCAGCGGCTCAATGCGGAGATTACTGAGTTGCAGCACATCTACCGCGATATGTTGTCCATAGCTCGAACTCTTAGAGAAAGAGGTAGAGAAAATGAAAGAATTTAATTATCAGGATATGGATGAGGTTTACCAGCTTTGCAAAGGTAATCCTGGAGCGCTTAATGTAATAATGGAGAGTTTGGCTTTCAAAAATGGCAAGATGGCTTTAGGTAGAATGCTTGAAAACTGTATTACCGGCGATAAGCTATATATGCTATGGAATGATTGTTGTAATCGCGACACCAGACAAGCTGTTACAATAATGCGCTATGGAAGTATTGAAGAAATACAAAAACACATCAATTACTCTTTCGGAAGAGGGTATGAGTTCTCTGACGAACAAATTCAGCGGATACAATTCAAAGCGGCAATTTTTGATGGACAATTTGCTATATACAAGGGTAGCAATACAAGCGAAGAGAACCTAATGGAAAATATATTTTTAGACAGAGCTGAATTGGAAGGCTTGCATAATGAAGATTGTGTGATAGACAGAGCCTTAGAAAACTTAGGCAGACAGATAGCAGAGCATATTATGAAGAATGGATTCTTCATAACTCAATGTGACGTCCAATCGGGAATACAGAGAATATCCTGTCGTGCAACAATAATATATCACAAGTGAGGGGAGATAAAGGATGAAACCTATCTATGAGCCGAAAGGTAAGGCGAAAGAATACGGCGATCTCGCTATCAACATCTACACCGGATGCCCGCACAGTTGCTTCTACTGCTTTGCGCCGAGAACGATCAAACGGAACAAGGAGCAGTTTCACAACATAGTCGAGCCGAGGAAGAATATCGTCGACGAAGTTCGAAAACAACTCGATCAAGAACAGATCACCGACAAGCTGATTCACCTTTGCTTTACCTGTGATCCTTACCCTACAGGATATGACACTACCCCGACGCGGGAAATCATCAAACTACTAAAAGATAGCGGCAACCACGTTCAGATTCTCACCAAAGGAAGCGGATTGCGCGACTTCGATCTGCTTGACGAAAACGACTGGTACGGCGTTACATTAGACGGTACCGCCGGGAAGTGGTGCCAGCCGGTAGAGTATCGGATTGCTGATCTGATGCAAGCGCACAAATGCGGTATCAAAACATGGGTATCGTTCGAGCCGGTTGTGAACGCAGGAAACGTATTCGCGTATCTGCGCCGGATAGCTTCATTCATCGATAAGGTCAAGATCGGTAAACTGAACTATTACCCGTCGGTTATTGACTGGGCTGAGTTCGGCAGGATCATCGAAAAGGAGTGCCAGACCCTTCATGTGGATTACTACATCAAGGACAGCCTGCGGGAGGAGATGGAGAAGAATGCTTGAAAAAATTGCGATTACTATCCTCGCTGTCAGCGTGTGCTATAAGATTGTGTTTTCAATAGTCGAAGGCATCTATAAGGGGACTTTGTCAAGATTTGATCTATATTTTTATGTTACTCATGATAATCCGCCAACATGGATAAAGATCTTGAAGACTATCGAAGCGATATTGTTAATTCTGTCTGCTGTATCTGCTGTTTACTTGATTATCAGCTGGCTCGTATTTTTCCTCGGGAGGTAATCAACAATGACAGAAGTAGATGCCATCAAGATTTTACAGAATCTTAATTCAATTCCACTTTTGGCAAAGAAACTGACGAAACAGAAGGATACTCCGCTGACAGCGTATCTCGAAAAAGAAGCAGAAGCTATCGGTATTGCGATCGATGCGCTTGAGGCGCAAGTCCCGAAAAAGCTTGAGATTTGGAACGGTCAATACCAATGCCCTGCCTGTGAAAGTCAGTTCGGGAATAAAGATGATGTTGACGATATGGCGAATGCGAAAAAACCTTATTGTCATTTCTGCGGACAGGCTTTAGATTGGGGAGGTGTCAAATAATGGAAACACCTGAGTTGATACCGTGTCCGCACTGTGGCAAAAACGCGGTATATATTGGACCGGTTATGGTTCCGCTTTCCGGCGGCAAATACAAACCTACAGTAATGTGTAATTCTTGCGGTGCCATGATTAGCAGGAGCACGAAACAAAGCGCAATTAAGGCTTGGAATAGGAGGGTTACATATGAGCCGATCAGAAATAACAAAAAGACTATCTGAACTCACAGAGAGTTACATCGATCCCAACGGCGACACTCGGATATACTGGGCGAGAGAGGTAACCTTTGATTATGGTACTGACCATCAAATCAGGGTTGATTATATGAAATTCAAGCCGATGAACAACACAGTATCAGGCATAGAAAAAGGCGCTTTCTATTGTTTTGAAGTGAAGTCTTGTATTGAAGATTTCAGGTCGAAGAACGGGCATAACTTTATAGGCGACTTTAACTACTATGTGATGACGGAAGAAACTTATCAAAAGATCAAAGACTCACAGCGACATCCCATACCGCTTGTAGTGGATGATTATACTATTAAACTGCTCGATAAGGAAGAGCCTATTTACATACCGTGGCACGTTGGTGTTTTGGTTCCCGGCGGCGATAGCCTAAAGGTAGTGAAAAAAGCACATAGGGAAGATCGCAGCAGACCTATTTATGAAATGCTCTTAATGATGTTCAGGTCAGCAAATCGAGATAGGAGGATAAACAATGACACTCGATGAAGCTATCGAGCATTGCAGAGAAAAAGAGAATTGTTCAGCCTGTGGGCAAGAACATAAACAGCTAAGGCTGTGGCTCGAAGAGTTGAGAGAAAGAAGAAGCAACGATCAAAACCTGACGAACGCTCTTGAACAGATCGATCCCAGCGACTATTACAAAGGCACTTCTATGGAAGGCTTAGACCCGTTCTCACGCCAACTCAAGCGGTTCGATATCCATGTGGAAAGGATAAAGAGATGAACTATCATATGTTGGTTCTGAAGAGATAAAGGAGGATAAAAATGAGCCTACTAATTAATGGCATGGATATGCCGAAACAAACGGAAGTGCAAACAGATAAAGGGACGTTAAAGCTCTGGACTATCAGGAATTGGAAAGTAGGTCAAGATGTACAGTTTGGAGCGGCAAAAATTCCCTTTGATTTATCCTTTAACCACGATGGAACAATCCATTTATCTGTGCTCGGTAGAAATTATTCTCTTTCCGAAATCCCTACACCACACGGCAGGTTGATTGACGCTGACAGGCTGATAGCTGTCATTAAAAGCGCTGCTGGAACAGCTGATACCAATGTACCTTTATCCGCTGTATTAGCGTCAATAGAAAATGCACCTACAGTCATTGAAAGAGAGGAGGTATAAGAATGGATTACTCATACGGAGAAGACGTTGGCTTCGATCAAGCATATCACGATCAGTTCGAGGACAACTACGACGACTATGAGGATGATTATGATGACTTTGAAGAATGATCTATATAGGAGGAAGACATGAGCATAGGAAAAGCTGTTGTTATCTGTGAGAACCTTGACAGCGACGAGTACAGCATCGAGGACAAGTTACTTGCCGTACACGAGGTTATGAATATGCCTACTCACATGGGAGTTGTCAAGGATACCTTGATTGGTATTATTAGGTGGCTTTGGAACTTCAACCTTGAGGTGGGCGAAAGTCATAACGGAAAGAGGATCGTTGAGATCCAGACACCTCACGGCGATCTTATTGATCGTGATAAAATATTAAAAAAGTTGCAAAGACTATGTAAACATTGTTGTAAAGGGGTTTGTCCTGAGTATTGTCCTTCTTTACAGGCGATAAATGATATTAAGTCTGCAAAAACAGTATTTGAATCGGAGGAATGATACATGAACACTCAACCACCTTGTTATTCTTGCGAATCATACCGAAAGAATTGTAGATACCCTTTGGTTATCGACTGCCCTATTTGGTCACAATGGGCTGAGGCTATGCGAGCAGCAGACCAGGAAGCAGAAGATGATGACGAAGAATGGTAGTCGACGTTTACTGCGGTCGCTATCGCGAAACCGTCGTCGAAGTCAACGCTGAGATCGTCGGTGATATAGTCCTGTCTATCCCGTGTCTTGAATGTGAAGGAACAGGAGTGTGGGACTTCTTTCCAGAAGAAATATCGGCACGCCGATGTGTAAGTTGCAAAGGTACCGGTTATCAGTATTTGGGAATATAGGTTGAACTATCATAATAGGAGGCAAGAGATGATACCCGAACGTGCGATCTCATTTATGCGGGCATTTAAAGCAGAATATCAGCACAATGAAGTCGATGAAGCCTGCGATCTGGCGATAAGCTGCATTGAACGTTACCGATGCAGCCTGATATATAAAATCAAAACGCATAGAAAGGAAAAACGACATGAACAAAAGCAGAAAGCAAAGAGCAAAAGATAAGATCATCAAGAAACTCGGCGGGTGGACCGATAGAGAGTTCACAAAGCTTTATGAGGATCTTCGTATTACGAGCGATCAGCTCGATGACGAGCAGGGAAAGAACGTGAACCTTTCCGGCGTGATTGAGAGCCTTAGATCTCAGCTGAAAGATGCGCGAGATACCCTCTCCGGTTTGCAGATCCTCAAGGCGAAGATCGAAACCTTCCGCGCCGAGGGAACGATCCCGCGTATTGGGCGAAACGAGAAGCAGCTGAAGCAGCGCGTCGAGGAAAAGAAGAATCAGCTTTTACTCAGCCTTTTCAATGATATTCTGGCTCAGGGAAGGTTCGTAGTCATCGGCGTAAACGAGAAGCCGAATAAGGTTGAGCTGTCCGCTACGGTATCCATTCTGGAGGGAGGTGTAATCAATGAAGAAACGAAGCTGTCGCAGAACGCCGGAGGAACAGGCAATTCACGAAAAGGCGGTGAAGCTCCGCAAAATGACTGATGCTCAGCTGATCGAGGTCATTAAGTTGGCGCAGATGGGAAAAGACGTTCTCAGTGAATTGTAAAGGAGCAACACTATGCCGGACAATATTAACCTTTCAGACGAGGTCAAAGATATGTTGAAGAAGCTCGCCGCCAGCGCAGGGAAAGAGGGCGCAAGGGCGGCGCTGGAAGAGGATCGCAAGAAGCAGAAGAAGGACGCGAAAAAATTTCGTGATCTTCGGCTCCGGAATACGCGGCTCCTGATCGAAAACTATCGACGGCTGAAAGAACACGCTGAAACCGCTGTCTACTCATCAATGCAGGAAGAAGTAGAAGATATTGTCACAATGATGTGGGATCCGAGCAACAGATCGGAGCAACAGGTTTTCTCGATCAAATCGTCCGCAACCAAGACCGGTATCATCATGGCGCACGTTACCGCCGAACTGGAGCAGTACAGAAAGATGTGTTATCGGTCTCCCAATGCGATCGCAAGGGATCGGGTCGACGCATTGTTCGCGCGGTACATAGACGAGAATGAGAAGACGGTCGTTCAGATTGCTATGGAACTGGCGGTTGATGTCCGGACAGTTCAACGCTATATTCAGACGGCGATTGATGATGTTGCGGCTTTTATGTTCGGTATTGACGGAATTGTTGTTGAAGAAGACGACTTCAACGACGATTATAATTCTAATAATGAATAATGTGTCGCCAAACTGTCGTTGACATATCATTTCGTCTGTGGTAGAATGATAGTGTAAAATTCTACGCCATTTCTTTGGAAGGCTTCAAGCAACTGCCGGCTTGGAGCCTTTTTTTATTGCTGAGAAAGGAGGATAGTACAGTATTTCGCCTCTCCAATAATAATTCATATTAAAGGAGAGAAGAACATGTACGGAATAATCGTACTATCAATCTACGCCCTAATTATGATCGGGGCGACAATCATTTTTTCGCGGAAAAAGAGTAATTTCCACGTTGCAGACAGAAATATCGGTACCATTGTATCGGCGCTGAGTGTCGCCGCTACATGGATATGGGCTCCGGCGCTGTTCACATCCGTTGAGAAAGCGTATTCCAGCGGCATCGTCGGATTGCTGTGGTTCTTGGTGCCGAATGTGCTGTGCCTATTTCTGTTTATTCCTTTCGCAAAGAAGATCAGGGAGCAGATGCCCGAGGGGATCACCTTGTCCGGGTATATGGGCGAAACCTACAAATCGAAAAAGGTCAGAGGGATCTATCAATTCCAGCTCGGGAGCTTATCGGTTCTGTCGACTGCCGTGCAGCTGCTCGCCGGCAGTAAGATCCTCAATATGATCACTGGTATACCGTTCTGGCTGCTGACGATCATCCTTGCGGTGGTAGCGTTCTCTTACTCGCAGATCTCCGGAATTAAGGCGTCTGTAATAACTGATAACATACAAATCATCTTTATACTCCTGACGTGCGCTCTGTTAGTTCCCATGACGATTTCCAGAGCGGGGAATATAAACACATTATTTAGCGGATTAAGCGGTATCTCAGGCGAATTTGGCAACCTTTTCAGCGATAAGGGCTGGGAGGTCGCGTTGTCATTCGGAATCCCGACAGCGATCGGCTTAATCTCCGGACCGTTCGGCGACCAGAGCTTCTGGCAGAGGGCTTTTTCGATCAGAAAGAAGTCCATCGGCAAAGCATTTGTCCTGGGCGGCTTTATTTTTGCCCTTGTGCCGATCATGCTCGGCGCGATCGGCTTCACCGCCGCCGGCAGCGGATTCGTTGCGAATGACTCCGGAATGGTGAATTTTGAATTTATCAAATCATTACTTCCGTCGTGGGTGCTGATACCGTTCCTCTTTATGATTTTGAGCGGTCTGCTCTCGACGGTTGACTCTAACCTTTGCTCGACTGCGTCCCTGACGTCAGACTTCAAACCGAAGGACGATATCAAGGTATCAAAGATCAGCATGATCGTCCTGCTGGTTATCGCAATCGGAATAGCAAACATCCCCGGTCTGACTGTAACCACCCTGTTTTTGTTCTACGGTACGCTGAGAGCGTCTACGCTGCTCCCGACGGTTATTACCCTCAAAGGCAAGAAACTCTCGGAGCAGGGCGTATTCTGGGGCATTATCGTCGCTCTGATAGTTGGCCTTCCGATCTTCGCCTACGGTAATATCGCCAATATCGCGATGGTCAAGACTATCGGCAGTCTGACCACCGTATTGATGTCCGGTATTGTCGCCGTGATCGTCACCAAGGTTAAGGGGGCGAGGGCATGAATATCATCAAGATAAAGGTTTCGCTACTCAGAAAGCCGGAAAGAAACGTCAGACTTCACACTGAAAAGCAGATCGACGAATTTGTGCGCAGCGTGAAGATGTTCGGGCAGATTCGTCCTGTTGTAGTCGATGAGGATAACATGATCCTCGCCGGTAACGGACTTGTGGAAGCTCTCAAAAAAGCCGGTATCGCCGAAGCCGACTGCTATAAGATTACAGATCTGACAGAGAATCAGAAGAAAAAGCTGATGATCGCCGACAACAGGATATTCAACCTTGGCGTCGATGATCTCGAGGGGCTTAATTCATTCCTTGAAGAGTTGGGGGATGATTATGACGTTCCCGGCTTTGATGAAGATATCTTGCAGTCGATGGCCGCCGAAGCCGACGAGATCACCGAGAAGATTTCCACATATGGAACGCTCGATGACGATGAGATCGAAGAAATCAAGGAAACGGAGCGAAAACGTGAAGAAATATTACCGATAAGTAATAATCAGGCGCCTGCTGAGCCGTCAGCGCCGCCGGGTGCTGTGGAAGAACAGTCCCCGGACGACGAAAAGCCATTTGTGATTTGCCCGAAATGTGGTGAGAAGATATTATGGCTGTAAAACGATTGACCGGCAAGATCAACGTGGTTGACGCCGCTCGGCAGCGCATTATCAATATCTTCAATAACGGATTAACGGTCTATATGGCGTTCTCCGGAGGGAAAGACAGCTTATGTCTGGCGCATGTTGTCCTTAAACTCATACAAGAGGGGAAGATCAATCCGAAGCAACTGATAGTCCACTTCATTGACGAAGAGGCTATTTACTCCTGTATTGAGCGTACTGTTATTGAATGGCGCAAGAAATTCATTCTTGCCGGAGCGCGGTTCGATTGGTATTGCATCGAAGTCCGGCACTTCAACTGTTTTAACGAATTGTCGAACGACGAGAGCTTTATCTGCTGGGACAGTCAGAAGAAAGACGTCTGGGTGCGGCAGCCCCCGAAGTTCGCTATTCGGGATCATCCTTTGCTGAGGCACCGGAAAGATACCTATCAAGATTTCCTTGACCGCTTGTGCCTCGATGGTATCACGATCATCGGAGTCAGGGTAGCGGAGAGCCTGCAACGATTACAGGCGCAAGCCAGAAGAGCCGCCAATAAATACAAGGGGAAGAAAAAGCTCTACCCGATATATGATTGGAAAGATAAAGACGTCTGGCTTTATCTGAAAAATGAAAACGTCAAAATCCCGGAGATTTACCTATACCTATGGCAAGTCGGTATGAACCGGCGCCAACTCCGTGTATCACAGTTCTTTTCCATAGACACATCCCGATCGCTTGTTCAGATGAACGAGTATTATCCCGATTTGATGGAGCGTATCATCCGCAGAGAGCCGAACGCGTACCTCGCAGCGCTCTATTGGGATAGCGAAATGTTCGGGAGAGCATCGAGAAAGCGCAAGGAAATGGAGAAAGGACAAGCAAAACGCGACTATAAGGCTGAACTGTTGATAATCTTCAACGAGTTCGACAAGAGATTCACCACGCCTCATAAGCGGCAGATCGCGGCACACTATCGGAATTTCTTCTTGGAAGCTTCTTCGATAGTCGATAACGATGATTGCCAGAAGATCTATGAGGGACTGATCAACGGCGACCCAAAGCTGAGGACACTGAGAGCCTTATATCACCATGTTTACGGAAAATATGTTGATGTTGCGAAAAAAGGAGTGATACGGAATGGATAAAAAGCTATTAGCTCCGCTCTCGAGTCTTCGATGGGTTCCCCGAAATTCGCTCAAAGCAAATGACTGGAACCCGAACAAGGTATCAAAGGACAATCTGAAACTGTTGGTCCAGTCGATTCTGACGAACGGATGGACGCTGCCGATTGTTGTCCGTCCCGATATGACCATAATTGACGGCTTCCACCGGTGGACTGTTGCCGGTGAGGAGCCGCTTTTGTCTATGCTGGACGGTAAGGTGCCTGTGGTAATCGTTGAACATGACGACGAAAGCGGGGATATATACGGTACCGTCACCCATAACAGGGCACGCGGTACACATCTGCTTGAACCGATGAAGGCTATTGTCAGCCGCCTTATGAATGAGGGCAAGTCAATAACCGAGATCAGTAAGCAGCTCGGCATGAAACCGGAAGAGATTTTCAGGCTTTCAAACTTCGATCGCGAGGAATTCCTTGAGCTTATGACAAAGGATGTTAAGGAATATTCGCAGGCGGAGCTTATTACAAAGATCTGATAAATTGACAAAACCACTCGAATATCGAAATTGAAAGGAAGGGCGCAGATGTGGGCAGGGCAAGAAACCCCGCGAGGGATAAAGCCTATGACATATGGGCGAAGTCCGACGGTAAAGCGAAAATCAAAGACATTGCCGCTACGCTCGGAGTTCCCGACAATCAAGTAAGAAAGTGGAAGTCAGAAGATAGATGGGAACAAAAAATAAAGGAACACTCAAAAAAGGAGCGTTCCGAAAAAACGCTCCGAAAAAAAGGAGCGCAGCCGGGGAATAAGAACGCTGTCGGAAATAGCGGCGGTGGTCCGGTTGGCAATCAAAAAGCGTTAAAACACGGAGGGTATTCCAGTATCTATTGGGATACCCTCTCTGACGAAGAAAGGAAAATGCTTGAAGAGGAGCAACTGGATGAAGAAGCTCAGCTTGAAAGACAGATAGATCTGTGTACTATAAGGGAGATTCATTTAATGAATGCCCTTAAAAAGTATGAGGATATGGAGTTCGCGGTTGATGAAAAGGGAAAGAGTAAAAGCGGATTGGCCGTCAACAGCGTTTCCACCTTCCAGACTAAGCGGGTATTTTCTAATGATGTAAAAGGAAAAAGAGAAAGGGTACGTTTTGAAGAGTTAAAAGAACAAAAGATTGCAGAGGGCAAAATCAGTTATTTAGGCCAAGAGCAGAATATTCAAACATCTACAGAAGCCACATATAACATCATTGTTCGTCTTCAAGCTGAATTGACAAAGGTACAAAACGCTAAGAACAAAGCCGTTTCTGCTCTGGCGCAAATCCGTGCAAATAAGAAAGGCTCTACAAAGAACGCCGTAGCGGATGACTGGATTGCGGCTATGATGGGTGATGAATATGATGAATAGAGATATTCGGCGGAAATTCTTCGCCCGAAAAATAAGAGAGTGGCGCAAAAATCCGATCCTGTTCTTTAGGGAGGCTTTGCACTTCGAACCCGACGACTGGCAAATCGAAGTTGCATTATCCTTAAGAGATAATCCCCGGACTTCTGTCAAATCTGGACAGGGTGTTGGAAAAACAGCGGCGACAGCGGCACTTATACTATGGTTTTTAGTTTGCTTCCCATTCTCCAAGGTTGTTGCAACTGCTCCAACAAAGCGTCAGCTTATTGATGTCTTGTGGTCTGAAATTGCAGTATGGATGAACAAATCGCCGTTACTTCAAGCTATACTTGATCCAACGGCTACATACATTCGCATGATTGGAGCCGAAAAGGTGTGGTTTGCGGCGGCTGTTGCATCCTCTAAGCCTGAGAATATTGCAGGCTCTCACGCCGATAATCTACTGTTTGTTGTCGACGAAGCATCCGGCGTAGATGATAAGATTATTGAGACAATCAATGGTACCTTGTCAGGTAAGAATAATAAGCTCCTTTTGCTTGGTAACCCGACAAAAGCAGAGGGCTCTTTTTATGAAAGCCACACATCTGCCAGAGCGTTATATAGCTGCTTCACAGTTAACGCAGAGGAATCGCCTCGTACCAACAAAGAGAATATCGAGGCGATGGCGCAGAAATATGGACGCGATAGCAATGTATACCGCGTCCGTGTTCTCGGTGAGTTCCCCTTGAACGAGGATGATGTGCTGATCCCTATTGGATTGGTCGAGCAATCTATTATGACAGATTGGGAAGAGCCGGAGATCCCAGAGCATATCCGCATTTGTGCGGACGTAGCGAGATTCGGCAGTGACAAAACGATCATATCTCAGCGCGTCGACAAGAAGATTGATATTATACACAAGCGTAACGGTATGGATACTGTGTGGACAGCAAACGTAATTCTGCGTGAGTACATACGCCTTCTGGAACGATACCCAGACTATGATGGATTGGTTGTCGCTTGTGTCGATGATGGCGGTGTTGGTGGCGGTGTAACCGATAATCTGAGAAGGGCAAAGCGTGAGGATCCTGTTACGTACGCTCGGTTGGTTATCGTCCCTGTTCAATTTGGATTACCTCTCGGGAAAAAGAGTAAGCTCTATTATGATACAACGTCATTGATGATGGGCGTTCTTAGGGATGAGCTTTCAACGAAGGATGATAAAGGGAATCCCAAAGAATGTGGAGTTATTCTACCAAACGATTCCGAACTTGTGGCGCAACTGTCAACGAGGAAATATGAATTTAGGGGACCCAAAATCAAGGTCGAAGGTAAGGATGAATTCAAAAAACGTACAGAAAAGACCTCGCCCGATGAAGCGGATAGTGTGATCATGTGCGTATTACCGCTACGGTTTGCTAAGAGAAAGGAAGCGAGATAGTGAGTAAAAATACCCGACGCCAACTTCAAGTGAAGTTTATTGGCTCTAATTCTGTAAGTAAGGCGGTATCATCAACACAGCAGGAGACATCCACGACGGGTGAATGGAATGAACCGGATACCGCTTTGCTGAGAGGTTACCGCAGGATGGTTTCGGAATCAAGGATATTGCCACAATGTATCCAGGCATACGCCTCAAATATTGCAGGCTTTGGCATGGAAGTCACATACAAGGATGAGTATAAAGATTCCAGTGAATCTTCTGCCGCCGCCGCTGAGTTTACAAAGGTTACCAAATTTATCAACTGTCTTAGTTATGATGCTCCCATCAAGAAAGTGTTTGAGGAATTTGTCAAATCAATTGAAAGCTATGGTATTGGATATCTTGAAGTCGTCCGCAATTTGTCCGGAGAGATTGTAGAGGTTCTTAATATCCGTGATGTCCCTTCAATATCTAAGACCTATCGATCGAAAGCTCAATTGGTACCTTTCAATTACAACACGATCTACGGTGATAGAATTACCAGGCAAAAGCGTTTCATCAAATACCGTCAACAAAGTGATTCAGCTCCTGTCTACTATAAGGAATTTGGTGATCCTCGCTTTTTAGACAAGGACACCGGCGAATACTCCACTGGAAAAAAGATCAAACTCCAAAAAAGAGCTAATGAGATTATCGAATATCGGCTCGGCGATCTGCCCTATGGAGAGCCGCGCTGGATTGGTCAGGTACTTGGGATTGATGGCAGCAGGCGCGCCGAATCTCTGAATAACAACTATTTCAGACGCGGGCGCCATACTCCGCTTTTGATTTCTGTTCAAAACGGCACGCTAACAGATGACTGTTATGAAAAGCTGAAGGAGTATATGAGGGATATCGAAGGGGAGAAAGGTGAACACGGGTTTATCTTACTCGAATTCGAAACCAAAGAGAAAGAAGTACAGTCTGCTTTCGGAGATGAAAAAGAAGCACCGCCTGCTGTCCAGATTAAGGATATGGGTGCTGTCTTGCAAAAGGATGAGCTCTTCCAAGACTACCAGGAGAATAACAGAAAAAGCGTGCAATCTGCTTTTAATCTCCCGGATATTTATGTCGGCTATACCACTGACTTTAATCGTGCTACAGCTCAGGTTGCGCAAGAGATTACTGAACAACAGGTATTCATACCTAAGCGTGAAGCGTTATCTTATATCGTCAACGATCGGTTGCTGAATGACCTCGGTTTAAAATACACACAGGTGAAATTCAGCGGTCCCGATACCTCTAATCCCGATGATATCATAGCAGCGTTTACTGCCGCTACGAACGCCGGTGGTACCACTCCAAATATGGGCAAGGCTATGTACTATAAACTGATCGGCGAAAACTATGAGAACTTCCCGGATGAGTATGGCAATACTCCTCTTGCTATTCTCCAAATCAACAGTCAAGAAGCGTTTGATGCGAATTTCGATGCCAATCTCACTAAAACGATTGAAAAAGCTGCTGACAAGCACGACGATGATATTGTTGTATTCTTAAAAGACGTAAGAAAAGCTGTTGCAGCTCTCGCGGAAAAGGTGATGGAGAATGAGGGATAAAGCAACCGTTCTTTGCGCTTGCAACGATTTGCTTGACACAATAGACCGTTACATAGAAAAAGCTAAGGGCGATCTGTCGGATAAGCTAAAAAAAGCGGGATTTCTCAAAACGAAATTCAGCGTAAAGCGGCTTTCAGAGTTCGAGGATCTCTTGAATGACGCATTGGAAAAAGAGGCAGATGGAATTATCAATGACGTAGGAAAAGCAAAAGGTCTTGATGATATCGATGTTGATCAGTTGCTTTCGAAGAATTCGTTGAGAGAAGAAATTGCCGAATTGATTGAAGATCACTATGATGACGTCCTTCCAGAGCTGACGGATGCTTATATCAAGCAAGCTGATAAAGACTTGTCTTTCATATCCTCGATGAAGCGCACGACTGCATGGGTGAAGTTGTGGAGCGAACAGGTTGCCGAATTCATGGAGGAATCATCCTCAAAGAAAATCGCTGCCCTGCTCGAAGAACACCTAAAGAGCGGAAAGGGTATCGATGAATTTGTCCGGGCTCTGCAGGATAAGGGTATCCGCAACGAGCGGTACCGCGCCAGAACAGTAGCGGTAACAGAAACGCTGAGGGCGCATTCCATAGCCCATAACGACGCCATGATGCAGAATCCTTGTGTGATCGAGAAGATATGGCGGCATACCGGTAATCAGAACAACACACCGCGCCCTAATCATGTAGCGATGAATGGACAGAAAGTCAAGAAGACCGAAATGTTTATGCTTACAGGCGCAGATGGCTTAGCGTATATGGCGCAATATCCGCGTGATCCTTCCCTTCCTGTAGGTGAAACCGCAAACTGCCATTGTATTGTGCAGGATGGTATCGATCCTGATATCATCGGGCTCCCGCTCGAAGAGCGTCAGAGAATGCAGGAAGAAGCCCTTGCAGAACTCGACGATGATTGGGAGGCTGAAATGAGGGCAAAATATCAAGCTGAGCACAAAGAAAACACTGATTAATTAAGCGTCATCCGCAAGGGTGGCGCTTTTTTAATACCTACTTCTGCTGCGAAAGGAGGTGTAAAGGAAATGCTTAAAAAGTCTATTGAGATGACGGAGGTCAAGGTGTCTTTTGTCAGTTTGGTCGATAGACCCGCAAACAAAAGGCAATTCCTCATCGCAAAGGGTGAGAATGGCGTTGAGAAATCTATTCCGACGGAACACAGGATCATCAAGCGCGATGATGATAAGCACTATTTAACCGGAATCGTTTATGAGCCGATGAAGAAGGACGCTCATGACAACTTTATGACCGAGGAAGAAATCGCAAAGGCGGCGCATTGGTTTGCTAAATACGGCAACAACGTGGATCGTCAGCACGATTTTGAACCGCTTGAAAAGGTTAGAGTTGTAGAAAGTTACATTGCTCCTGCCGATATGACTATCGGAGAGGAAACCGTAACGAAGGGAACATGGGTGATGGTTGTAGAGGTCGAAGACTCAGAGATCTGGGACGCGGTTCTGAAAGGAGAAATCACAGGTTTCTCGCTTGCAGGAACAGCGATCCTCGGTGACGAAGATGTTGACATCAATGAATCTGAAACGGCACAGAAATCCCTTTTCATGAAGTTTGCAAACTTCCTCGGCTATGACGTGGTTAAAAAGGGTGCATTCGCCGATCGGATGAAGCAGGAACAGAAAGTAAGCAACTTTTTCTTGGCATTCAATATCCTTCGTGATGAATTGACCAGAGGGACTACGTATGACTGTAATGGTCCAAAGTTTGAGACAGACGAAACAAAGCTTCGTGAAGCCCTTGAAGAGTTCAAAAGTTGCATTGAAGCATTGCTTCTCGAAGACAACGTCGTTAAATCGTTGCAATCCATTCCCGCTGACAAGCTCTTGAAAGCGGACTCCCAAAACAGCAGACAAAATCAAAAAAACAATGAAAGTGAGGACGATAACATGACAAATGAACAGGTACAACAGATTACCGATTCGGTTACAGAAGCCATCAAGAAAGCTATGAATCCGGATGCTAATCCTGAGCCCGATCCCACCCCTGATCCCGCGCCGGCGGCGCCGCCGGCGCTGACCGAAGATGCCGTAAAGGACATCGTGAAGACAGCGGTCGCTGAGAACAACAATGAGATCGGCGCACAGATCGGCGAAGCGGTTTCGAAGGCGATTCAGCCTATTCTGACCGCTAACGGGCTGTCTACTCAGCCCGAAGACGTCCAGAAGGGCGATGGCAAACACTGGTTTGAAGAATTTATTTAAAGGAGGTAAAGAGCATGTCAAGAAGTAATTTTCAGATTGTAACTGAAAAAGATATCAACTCCGGTTCCATCTCTCACGGCAGACTGCGTCCGTGGCAAGCAGAAGCATTTCATATGCAGACCTTTGAGGCAACTCCTCTCGCACAGGCTATGCGTCATGAGATCCATGTTGAGAAGAGCGGCGAGATCGACAGAATCGGAGTCAACAAGAGGATCATTCGCGAAACCACTGAGGGTGTCGATGACGGTTACCGTGTCGGCGTCAACTTCGGCGGTATTAACTATCAGACCCACAGAGTCCGTGCTCCGTGGGAATGCACCGAGCAGTTCTTTGAGGAGAACAAGGAAGGCGAGAAGATCGGCCAGAAGCTCATGAGTCTGATGACGAATCAGGTTGCCTGCGATGTTGAGGATTCTGAGATCAACGGCGATGAAGCTGTTTCTGCTTCCAATCCCGATTATGAATTCCTCAAGATCAACGATGGCTTCATCAAGAAGATCACAACCGGCGGTCATCTGCTGGATGCAGGGCAGAGCACATCTTATGGCGGTCATATCGACTATACCGTTTTCAGCGCTCTTCTCAAATCGCTTCCTTCTAAGCACCGTACTGCGGGACTCCGCTGGCTGATGTCTCCTACTCGTCTGCTTGACTGGAACGAATATCTGCTCGGTAAGGCTGTCAACAGCGGCGGCATCGTACCGGATAGCTTCTATGATTCGCCTTTCAAGATCCCGACCATCGAAGTTCCGAATATGCCTGACGGGACTATCCTTCTGGCTGATCCGCAGAACCTCGTCGACATTCGTACACTCAACATGCGTATCCGCAAGGATGACCAGAGCGTTCATGCTATGTATAAGGAGAAACGCTACTATGTCATCATCCTTGATTTTGACTGCGTAATCGAGGAAATCGATGCCACGGGTATCGTCACCGGTCTCGCTATCTGATAAGAGGTGATCGTATGGCAAAAGTAAAATTGCGTAAGGGCATCCGCTCTTATACTACGAGATACGACGGCGTACTGATTAACGCTTCTCAGGATAACAATACCATCGACGTCGAGAGTTCGGCTGCAGAGTACCTTGTATCGACAGGGTACTTTGAGGAAATCCCTGAGTCCGCTAATGTTGACGATGATGTTGACATCGACTTTGATGCTCCCGACGACAATGATAACTCCGAGAATGGAGAAGGCAAGAATCATGCCGGTGCTCCCAAAACAGTCGAGCTCGACAAGATGAAGAAGGAAGAGCTTATCGCTTATGCCGAGGAAAACGAAATCAATATCGATGGTCTCGGCACTAAGGCTGAGATCAAAGAGGCTATTCTGAACGCCCTCAACGGTGGCGTTCCCGATATTTTTACAGAGTAAGGAGGAAAGACAATGAAGATGGTACCCCATGACTTGGAAGATTGCGGCTCCGTTCAGATGATGGAGCTCGGTCCCGTAAACTTCGATGATACCGGTGTCGCAACGGGCGTTGCTCTCGGCAAGGTCCCCGCTAACACGATCATCACCAGGGCGATCGCGGTTGTTGATACAGGATTTAACGGCGGGACCACCAATGTGCTGACTATCGGATTCAACGACGATGTCAACAATATTCTGGGCGCCGATGATGTCACTGAGGAAACTGCTGCTGCGTACAGTAAGCAGGTCTTTATTGATTGCGACGCCGAGAAAACTGTTAAAGCGAAGTACACGCAGACTGGTACTGCTGCTACGGCGGGATCCGCAAGGGTATTCCTTGAGGTCGTTCGTCGCCCTGCAAACTAACAGGGGCGATTTGAATGGCTGTCACAATACCGTGGATCACCCCTGGCGATGTCAAGTCGTATTCTTCTGATGTTGCGATCATAGGGAAAAAAGGAACAAAAAAAGACAGTAGCGGAAACGATACTACCGTAACTATTATCCCGGAACGATCCGACGCGAAGATTGCTGTTGATATCACAAGAGCAAGAGCGATGATAATAAAGTATTGTCATCACGATTTTTCTGATACAGAGAAGTATCCCGAATTACCCGAAAACGTTCGCGTGGCTACCATTCTGCTTGCTGAGGCGATCGCGCATAACGATTATGTTTCCACCGTTGCATATTCCAACTATAAGTCCGAGTCTATGGATGATTATTCTTATACAGCAGGCGATGCTACCACTGTATCAATATCAGGTCTGGGGCTCGGTTCACTGTTGGACGAATATGTGATAAGCCAAGCAAAAGGTGGCGTTTTGCTGCGAATGAGAAGGTTGTGATACTATGAGTTTTTCTGATTTTCTCGACCATACCTGTGATATCTACCACATCGCGCGTGGCGAGGATAAAGACCTGGGCTTTGGATTGACCGGAGAGCCGTCCTTTGACTATCCCGATGAGCCGGACATCTTGAATGTGGCTTGCCACTTCAATTCGACGTCTACTACCTTGAATCAGAACGAGCCCAAGGATGAGCTTCTCATTCGCACAAAACTGAATTTGCCGCTTGGGACAGATCTGCGCTTGCTCGATAAGGTGATCTGGAATGACGAAGGGCTGGAATACACCGTTATTTCCCCGCCTCGTCCCGTTCGGAATAAGATGGGCGGCGGACACGTCTATGCTTATGTTGAACGTAAAGGAGTGCAGACCCCGCTATGAGCAGGAACATCGAGGTTGATGTCTCGGATGCACGAGACTTCTTTCAAAAAATGCAACAGCTCGGACGTAGCGGTGAGATCAAAAAGGCTTTTGCTTTGTGGCTGAAATCCGTCGGCACCGAATTTCTGAGAATCGTACAAGATGAAATAATCAAGCGGGGATCTGTCGACACAAGGCAGCTCCTCGCTTCCTTTTATCAGGGCGGTGATGGTAACCATTGGGAGCTGAACGAGGGCGATCTCACGCTGGAAGTTGGCTCTACTGTGGATTATGCCAAGTGGGTCAATGATGGACATTTCCAAAACCCCGGGCGATTCATTCCCGGGTATTGGGAAGGAACACACTTTATCTATGATCGGAATGCAAAAGGCGGCATGGTCCTCAAGGCTAAATGGGTAGATGGATCACTGTACTTCGATGCAGCTTGCCACATCATCGAAAAGATGTTGCCGGGGCTGCTTGAAGCAAAACTCGAAAAATGGCTCAATGAGTATTTTGAAATTTAAGGAGTGAGAGAAATGCCGGATGTAATACTGGAACCTGAACGCGGTAGTATTATCCGCTTTATCCTCGATAAAGTAGGATTGCAGAAATACTATACCGACGTTCTTCCTAAGACTTTCGCGTATCCTTCCGCTTACTTTCCTACTCCTGAGCTGAAGAGTGAACACAGCACTTTGTCAACCTATGTTATCCATTACAGGATGCCTGTTCGGTTCTTCGCCGCAAATAATCAGAGTGCATATGACTATGCGCTGGCGGCTGCGACGGCGCTGATCGCCGGACGTAATCACATCCCGCTGATCAACGCGGACGGAACTGAGAGTGGAAGCGGATTCAGAGTAAAGCAATCCGAAGTGGAGAAGATTGATACCGGCGTGTATGGTTTCAATCTCGAATGGGATTCAGTCAGACTGTTTGACGATATCCCGGATGATGAACAACAAATAAACAGACAGAATCATATTTCTGTCGAAATAATATCATAACGAGGTGATTAATATGCCGAAAAAGGCAAATGTGGCGCCTTCTGAGCGCCCTAAATTCGCTCTGTCGGAGCTGAGAGAGAATTCCTATCAGCTGTTTGGTGTTACCTCAGCGGCTTTTGACGGCGCGACAGACGGTCTTCATGGAAAGTATACCATTGAAGAAGTCCGAGGTATTATCGACACCTGGTTGAAGAAGGAGGTAATGTAATATGGCTGGTGGTACTTTTACCCGTAACGCCAAAGAAGTCCGTCCCGGTGTATATGTGAACGTGCAGAGTACCAGAAACAATACGATCTACACCGGCGGTAGAGGCACCGTTCTCATTCCTTTCGTCACCCATGACTATGGCCTGACCGGAAGACTGATCGAGATCTCTGCGAATTCCCCAGATGTAAATTTTGACGTTCTCGGCTATTCTGTGTACGACACATCCAACGCGAATATGCTTCTCGTGAGAGAAGCGCTCAAGAATGCCGCTAAGGTACTGGTTTACATCATCAAGACCGGCACCAAGGCGACAGGATCCGGCGGCGGTCTGACCGGTACCGCGAAATACGGCGGTATCCGCGGAAACAAACTATCGTTTACTGTTTCCGCAAATACCCTCGACGACACAAAGTTCGATATTACCGTTTCCCTTGATGGAACAGTTATGTCGAAGCATACCGGTCTGGCAAACATTGCTGAGGCTGTAGCTGTTGAGGATCCGTGGATTGATTTTACGAAAACCGCTGCGGATTCTACGCTCGCTATTACTGCCGGCGTGAATCTCGCGGGCGCTACAGCAGATTCAGCTGCGGCAGAGGATGTCATGAACTTCCTCGATTCAACCGAGCAAGCCGGATTTGACGTCGTTCTGTTTCCGAGCACCGACTCCTCTTTGCAGACAGCCTTTGTTGCAAAGGTGAAGTTCCTTAACGATAATCTCGGCAAGAACATTCAGGGTGTCGTCGCGAACAAGGCGGCTGACTATCACGGCGTTATCAACGTCACAAATACGGTCAAGACTGCTGACGGTATCACCTTAACCGTCCCGCAGGCTGCAGCGTGGGTAGCTGGCGCCGAAGCTGCAGCAGCTTGCACTGACAGCCTTACTTATCGTCCGTATGACGATGCAGTTGAGATTGTCGGCGTTAAGAGCAACGAAGCAGCAAAAGCAGCGATCGCCGCCGGCGAGTTTTTCTTCTCGTATAACGAGGGCGCCGTTGTGGTTGAAACCGATATCAACTCTCTTGTGAACGTCGGCAACAATCAGGACAGCTCCTACAAGAAGAATCGCGTGGTTCGCACGATCAGCGAGGTCGTCAAGTCTCTCAAAGCAGAGTTCCAGCCCAACAAGTATTCCAATGTCGACGCCGACTGGGATATCATGGAAGAGCATGGACAGGCAATCCTTACCTATTACGCCGATCTCGGCGCGATCAAAGAGGTTGAGGAAGGTGACTTTGCGGTTGACAGACAGTTGTCTGAGGGCGAGCACACCTATCTGGATGTGCGTATCAAGCCCATCGATTCCGCAGAGAAGATTTATGTCACCGTTTCAACCAGTTAAGGAAGGAGTGATATGAATGAGTGAAAAATACAACAAAAAGCCTATTATCGTTAAAAACGGCTTTTGTTTCTACAAAGGCAAGCGCGTTTATGACGCGGTTAAGTTCAGCGTGAAGATCACTCCCGGCGTATCAACGAGCAATGTTCTCGGAGAGAGAACACCTAATACTCGTTGGAATGGACGTGTTGAGATCAAGTTTGAGATTACACGTCGCAGATCCACGCCGTGGATTAAAGAGATGATTCGCGATTATCTCAACACAGGCATCACACCTGAGTTTACGCTGTCCGGCGTGATCGACGATAAGGATTCTGACTATCAGGAGGCTTATGGCAAGGAGTCTGTGACCGTTGTCGGTTGCGTTCCTACCGGAGAGCTCACCGCCATCGAACTCGACACAGAAGGCGAGTTCTTGGACGACGTTATCAGCGGCAACGCGAAGGACGTCAAGTTCAAATAATCTATCGTAAGCCCCTGCTTCGGCGGGGGCTTAAATCATATTTCAAGGAGAATTACTATGAGCAAAAAGACTTTAGACTATTTTCTGAAGAAGCACGAGCCCAAGATCGTTGAGATTGAGGCTCCCGAATCTTTCGTAGATGATGAAGGCAAGCGGATCAAGATGAAAGTCCGCATCCTCACGCAGGAGGAGATCGACCGAATCTACGACAGCTACACAAAGAAAGCAACCGCGTTCGACGGCACCGGCAGAAAGAAGAAGCCTCTGGTCGACGGCGGCGAGCTGGTCGTCCGTCGGGACAGAGATTCCGGCGCGGCTCTGCGTCATGTCGTAGCAGAAGCTCTTGTGGATCCTGAGATCAAATCGCAGGATTGCATGGACTTCTATAACTGCTACGATATCTCCGAGATCCTCTACAAGGTGTTCCCGCTGAGCGAGGATTTCAACTACGTCGTCACCGAAGTTCTCAAGGCGCTCGGCATTACCAATGACGACGATGAGAACGAAGACGATGATTTCGAATCAGCAAAAAACTAATCTGGGGTAAGGATAAAGACACATGGGCGTATTGGGCGCATGTGATCTGGCAACGCCATCACCTACGACCGGAAGTGTTTATAGGGTTGCCCTTGCAAACAAGGGTATTCTACGTCGCTTCCGAAATGATAGAGGGCGAACATCCTTGCCGAAAAGATTATCCGATAAAACTATTCTAAGGAAGGAGCGGCTGTAGTATGGCAGTAAAGATTTCCGCTATATTCAAACTTGCAGACCAGATGAGCGATCGCTTCGATCGTATTGGTACTCTCGGCGATAAAGCAATGAGCAAAATCGAGTCTTCTGCATCGAAAGCTGATAAGGCGTTTTCTCGTAATCAGTCCAGCGCGTCTAAACTTGCTTCGGTTTACAAGAATTTCGAGGGTAATGCGGAACAGCTCGCCAACGCGGTACAGCGCGGAGAAAAGCAACTCAGCTCTATGGAGAAGGCAGAGGGCAAGACAGCCGCTACTACCTTTGAATATTCAACCAAACTTGACGCCGCGAAGGAAGCGCAGGAAAACCTTGAACAGGCAATGACCAATGCGAATAAAGCGGCACAGAACTACGAAAAGACAGTAAGTAATAGTGCATCCACCGCCGAGGAACTACAATCGGCAGAAGAACAGCTCGACACAGCGACAAGAGAACTATTCGAGGCGTTTGATAAGGGCGCTAGTGCAGCACTTGACCTCGAAGAAGCGTCGGAGAAGGCGGGTAAAAAGTTGGATGATTTTGCGGAAGAAGCCGAAGACGCCGCAGATAAAGGAAAAGAATTCGGCGATAGGACCGGAAACGCGATAGAATCGCTCGAATCTGTGCTTGCGGCGGCAGGTATCGCGAAGATGGTCAAAGAAATAACTGCGTCGTTATTGGAGTGTTCATCGGCGGCTGAAATAGTCGAGACCTCTGCGGCAAAGCTTGAGACGCTCGCAGGATCCAATAATATGGATATGCTGTCCGATCAGATCTACACGATCTCGGCGGCATCCGGACAGGCACAGGAAGATTTATATGAAGTAGCATACAATGCTATATCCGCCGGTACAGCAATTGAGAAGGCGGGAGAAACGACAGAAGCAGCGAATAAACTGGCGACGGCAGGCTTTACTTCCTCGTCATCGGCGCTGTCGGTATTAACTACAGCAACAAACAGCTACGGCAAAGCTGCAGGCTCGGCGACTGACATCACAGACAGTCTGATCACCGTCCAGAATCTTGGCGTCACGACCGTAGGTGAGCTCGCCAGCAGTATGGGTAAATCAATATCCACAGCCGCAGCGTATAACGTTTCCCTCAATAACCTTGAATCGGCGTATATCTCTGTCACAAAAGCCGGTATCAGCACGCAAGAGGGTACGACATATATTAACGCTATGATCAACGAACTGGGTAATTCCAGCTCCAATGTAGCGAAGATTTTGAAAGAAGAAACAGGACAGTCTTTCGGTGAACTGATGAACTCAGGAAAGTCACTCGCAGACGTCCTTGAAATAATCTATAACAAGGCGGGCAAGAACTCCGAGGCTATGATGAACCTTTGGGGAAGTCAGACCGCAGGCGTCGCGTCTGCGGCGATCGTCAATCAGGGCTTGGAAACATTCAACAGTAACCTCGACGCATTGAAAAACAGCTCCGGCGCGACGGCGAAAGCATATGAGATCATGGGGAAAACCACCGAATTCGCCCACAATAAGATGAAGAACAGTGCGGAGAATCTGAAAGTGTCTATCGGACAGCAACTCAATCCTTCTTTGCAGAAATTGTATAACTTTGTGTCAAAGGTTCTCGACGGCGCATCTGAGGTAATCAAGAAGCATCCGTGGATAGTGAAGGTAATAACAGGTATCGCAGTTGCGCTCGGTACATTTGCAGCTGTAGTTGCAACATATACAATCGCAACTAAGATTGCAACTGCTGTAACTACTGCATTTGGTGCTGCTGCTAGTACAGCGTTACCGATTATTGGATTGGTTGCGGTTGCAGTAGGAGCACTTGCGGCAGCTTTTATGTCTGCTGAGGATCCCGGAAAGGAATTAACTGCGACAGCTAAAGAGCAGGCGAAGGAACTCGATAACCTGAATGACAAATACGACAAAGCCGTTGAGAAATACGGCGAAAACTCTAAAGAAGCATCCACGTTAAAATATCAGATTGACGATTTAACCGAAGCCTATGAGGGCAGCGCTAAGACGATGGACGATTATGTAGAAGCAGCAAAAGAAAATGCAGATGAGGCAGAGCAAAAATTCAAAGATTACAAAGAGAGCATGAAATCTATTGATGATCAAAAAACATCTGTATATGCTTTGATCCAGAAACTTGAAGATCTTGTCGCGGTCAACGATAAAACAGCGGCTTCGGAGAAGAATATCAAGGCAGTAATCGAAGAACTCAATAATGAACTGCCGGGATTGTCTTTGAATTTTGAAGATGTTGTTAATGGCGGAGCTGATTATGTTGGGACTTTAAAAAATGTTGCAGAAGCGTACTACAAGGTACAAAAGCAACAAGAACTGATAAAACAGTATGGCCCAGCAAAAGCAGAATTAGAAAACCAAGAAAATAACCTTAAAGCGGGTAAAAGTGAGTATGAAAAAAAATTAAAAGATCTTGGCTTCAAGTATTATGCTAAAGGTTCACCGGATGGGGGAAAGGCTGGATGGTATAAGTATTATGAGCCACAAGGAGCCATGGGAAGCGGAGCAACTGTACCAGGTGGGTATTATTCTGTGGATTCTGCTTGGGCTGAGGCGCAAGATCCCTCGCTGAAGAAAGCAAAAGAAGGGTATAATGACTATAAAAATGCTTATAATTCTGCTAAAAAAACAATGGATGATATTGAACTTCAATGGCAGGAGATCGCAGAGGCCGCAGAGAACGCTTATAAGCATCCGGAAGATTCCGCTACAGCGGCTACAAATGCTATTGAAACACAATCAGAGGCGCTTAAGGATCTCTGCACAGAATACTATAATGCCTACGAAGCCGCGAAATCGAGCTATGCGGGGCAATTCTCTCTGTTTGAAGAGGCGAAGATGTACCATACAGGCGACGAGAGCGAAACAACCTTCGAAAAATCCACCGTTGACGCTGCTCAGAAAGCATTGGATTCTCAGCTTGAATACTGGACGACTTACAATGACAATATTGCCGACATAAAAGAGTATATGGAGTCATTGGAAAAAACAGCAGACAAAAACGGATACATCAAGAGCTTAGGAATGACCAAAGACGAGCTGAAAACGTTCTTGGCAGAACTGCAAGATGGATCCGAAGAGGCTGCCGGTCTGGCTCAAAGTATGGCGCAAAAAATCAAGAATGGCGATACGGAATCCGTAAATGAACTTGCAAAAACCTATAATGAGGTCCAAGAACAACAGAAGGCAACTGCTGAGACTGTTGCCGACTGGCAGACAGATTTTTCCGAACGGCTAGCGAAGATCCAAAAGGATATGGAAAAAGCTGTTGAGGACATGGATATGTCAAAAGATTCGGAGAAAGCAGCAAAGGATACTATCAACGCTTACGTCAAGGGAATCAAATCCGGAATGCAGGATGCGATAGATGCGGCGAAAGCTACCGCCGACGGAGTACAGGCTGCTTTGAATCAAGGAAATACGAACGCGACAGCAACTCCGAATGTGACGAATCCTTATGCACAGACAGCCGAACCGAGTACACCTAAGAATTTCGGCGTTGGCGCGAGAGCATACGGTCATACGGGCTACGCCCTCGGTACCGATTACGCGACCGCCGGCGTCCATGTCGTTGGTGAGAACGGACCGGAACTGGTGCTGTTCAAAGGCGGGGAAGAGGTTGTCCCGGCTGACGAAACCGCTGAGATCATCAAGAATTCCTCGAATAATGGCGGTATTCCCGATTCTCTGCCGACGGCTACCTATTCTGATTCTGACGGCGGCTCCTCGAAGAGCGAGAAGACGATCACCTTGAACATCAACGGAGCAGGATCCATCAAGGTGGACGGTTCTACATCGAAGGAAGACGTCGTCGCCATTATGGTGGAGCAGGCGAAGCCGATCATGATGTCGATTCTCGAGGATGAGATGGCTGAGGAAGGAGATGACAGCTATGATTACTAAGTGTGAAATGTGGCTGACTTTCAACGCCGGTCGTGAAAAGCTGCTCTTTCCTGTCCCTCCGGACAAGTTCTCGATATCCATCGGATCCAAAGACAGCACAATAGAGATCGTAGATCTGGGAGAGGTTCTGATTGCAAAGAACAGACCTCTCCTTACTACTTCTTTCTCTGTGATCTTTCCGTTCAGCAGTTATCCCGGCTTGCCGAAAAACAGGATCGTGCCTCCATTCAAGGCCTTTGAGGCGCTGACAAAATGGAAAGAGAGCCTAAAGCCGATTCATTTTATCGTAACTGGTCTCAATATCGATTTCTACGCCAGAATAACAAAACTGACAAAAGAATACAAAGCCGACGATCCCGGCGCCCTCCATTGTACCATCGAGCTCAAGGAGTGGCGCAATACGTCTACCAGAACCGTGACCGTCGGCGGTACGACCGCGACCGTACATAACAACGGAAACCGCACAAACAACCGCACGCGCCCCAATACCTACACGGTGAAGACCGGCGACTGCTTGTGGACGATCGCCGTGGAAATGTATGGAGATGGGACGAAGTTCAAGACGATCTACAACGCGAACCGCGATAAGATCCGCGCTGACTATATCATTTACACCGGACAGGTGCTGACCATTCCGTAAAAGAAGGGGGAGAAACTATGGCTACACGTTTAGGTCTGACCGTCATTCGTGCGAACAGCACCGTCGGTTCGGATATCTCTCAGCTTGTTTCTCAGGTCGTCCTGTCCGGACGTAAAGGATCGGCTTCCCGCTCTCTTGAAATCACCCTGCTCGATAACGAAGAATCGGGTGAATCCCGACTGAATATCGACCTGCTGAAAGGGTATCGGTGCATCTTCACATGGGACGGTAAGGAGCTGTTTCGCGGCGTCATCTTCAAAAAGACGAATACCAACAGCAATAAAACTACTTACAAGGCGTATGACATGGGGATATATCTCTCCAATAACAAGGAGAGCTTTATCTACGAAAATTGCACGCTGTCGCAGATATTCTCGGATATTGCGTATAAGTTCGGTTTGCGCTGTTCTGAAATCTACCAGACGTCGTATATTATCCCGACGATCTCCAAGACGAAGACGACGGCATGGGATATCCTCACAAAAGCGATGAAGTCGCAATATGAGGCGACCGGCAATAAGTATTATATTGACTCTGACCGTGATTATCTTCGCCTTCGCCGCCGCATTGACAACGTCGTTCAATGGGTGCTTGACAGCGCCGGAAACATCATCAGCTATACGCGCACCGTGTCGATCGAGAAGCTGCGCACACGATACAAGCTGTTCTCGAAAGAGGACACCGTCACAGCATGGACGATCTATAACGGCTTGGAATCGGCGCTCGGTATCATGCAGGAGGTTGAATCTTCCAGCGATACGCTGAGTGAAGCGCAGGCAATCGAGCGCACGAAAACGAAGATGAAGCAGTTGGGGCAGACGGAAGAAACGATCAAGGTGGACGCGCTCGGTATTCCCGATGTGATCTCCGGCGTAGCGGTCTATATCGTTATGCCGTCGCTCGGACTGAGCAAGACCTATTACGTCGACTCCGATACACATACCTTTACAGACGATTATCACAAGATGTCGCTTTCGTTGAATAAACTTAGCGATTCTGAGTTTACTTGATGAGGTGATTATACTTGGCTGACAGCATTAAAGAACTGATACAGGCGATGAACGGCGAGAAGACCACGGTCGTACAGGGGTTTGTGACTTCTGCGAAGCCTCTGCGGATCGCCCTCGTCAACGACGCGATGATCAATCTCCCGTCCGATCTGATTATCGTCCCGGAGTATCTGACTGAGAGAGAAAAGGAAATCGAGATCATTGATATTGACGGTAATAAGGATTCAACCAGCGCCTATATTGACGGTAAAACGGAAAACGGCGGAACCTCTCCGACAAAAGGACCGTCTACATCAAATACTGGTGCTTCATCTGGCAATACCGGAACATCATCCGGAACTACCGGAGCCGCTTCCGGCAATACAGGTGATGGTGGTGGAGGAAATACGGGCGAAGGAGGTTCTGGGGTTACAGGAACAATCACTCAAAATATCGGGGGTACCGATTACTGGCATAATCATTCTTTGGATGGCCATACGCATTCAGTAAGCTCTCATAGTCACAGCCTCAACGATCATACCCATAGCATTGGGGATCACTCACATAGCCTAAATGACCATACACACAGCCTCAACGACCACACGCACAGCATTGATCCTCATAAGCATGATCTCAAAATAAGGATGAAAAAAGTCAAGATCAAGATTGATGATTCCCTTAAAGTCAACGAGCTTGTCCACCTGTTATCTGTAGGACAAGGAAAAATCTACTACGTCTTAGGAAGGGTGTGATGAATTGGAACAGGTTTATACACCGCTGGCGATCGACAAGGTCATCGAGGAACAGGAAAAGCCTACAAAGACCTACGGGCTTGATCTCGAGAACGGCAGAATCATCGGAATTGTAGACGGCAAAGACGCGGTCATGCAGGCGATCCTCAAGATTTTGCTGACGCCGCGTTTTAATTGCCTTATCTACAACGATCAGTATGGGAATGAACTGTCAGACGTAATCATAGCGAAAGATGCAAGTGTTGACTTTATCAAGTCGTCTTCAGAGGGGTTTGTCCGTGATGCGCTCCTCGTTGATAGCAGAATTATTGGTATCGATGACTTTTCGGCAGAAGTACAAGGCGACGAATGCTATATCGAATTCACCGCCGAAACCATATATGGTCAAATCTATATAAGCGAGGTGTTGTGATATGTTCGAACACATGACAAAAGAGAAAATTCTCAGTGACTTGCTGTCGCAAGCGCCGCCTGATGTAGATACCCGACAGGGCAGTATCTATTATGACGCGGTCGCCGGCGCGGCAACAGTTTTCGCTCGCACATATGCCGATCTGGATATAACCACTAAGCTGATCTACATTGATTCGACGGGCGGCGAGTATCTGGATATGAAAGCTTCGGAGCATGGCTTGACGAGAAAACCAGCGACAAAGGCTGTCTATGAGTTTCATTACGACGGCACGATGCCGGTCGGTGGCAGTCGCTTCTATTATGACGGATTATACTTCGTTTTTGAGAATAGAAGCGGAATCCTTGTATTAGTTGCTGACGCTGCCGGAGAAGCGTCTAATCACATTGAGAATGAAACACCAGCGGTGCCGGTAAACTCTATTTCTGGACTTAATTCTGCCTCGTTTGGGGCTATTCTTGTATATGGTGAAGACGAAGAAAGCGATGATGATCTCCGCGATCGTCTGCGCCGCAAGATTGGGGGTCCCACAGAAAACGGAAACAAAGCACATTATAAAACATGGTGCGAGGAAATAGACGGAGTAGGCAAGGCTAGAATCCTTCCTCTTTGGAATGGGCCGAACACCGTAAAAGGCGTGCTTATCTCTCCGGAGGGAACACCTGTGTCAGATACAGTTGTTTCTGCAGTTCAGGAATATGTGGATCCTGACGGATTGGGATTAGGGGAAGGTGCTGCCAATCTCGGCGCTCACTTCACAGCCGCGAAAGCTGGAACGTACAATATCAATATCCTGATACTTGGTTTTGTTCTGAAGGCTGGATATAATTCTGAAAATGGATACTCAGAAGCAGAAGTTATTGAGAAAGTCACTTCGGCAATTGAAGAATTTCTTAAAGCTAAAAACCTTGCTGCTTCTGATGAAAGCAATCTTAAAATATACACTTCGGAGATAATCTTTGAAATGTATAAACTGGAATTCGTAGAAGCTTTATCGGGATTGGGCGTTAATTCTCAATCTGCTTCCGGAACAGCTTCTTTCCAAACTATAACGCCTGATAAGGTCGCTGTAATGGGGCAGGTGGATATACAATATGCAACTGAATCCTAACAGACTTCCGTCGGTCTATGACGAATTGGTGACTTTTTATCCCGACTTTTACCGGGATGTAAGGGAAATGCAGGCAATTCTCCGCGCTGAGGGCGCAATTGCGGACGGCTTGGTCCAAGCGATAGATATAATCATCGATAACAACTTTATCCTGACCGCTCATGCAGATTTGATCGAGCGGATGGAGCAATTCTTTGAGATCACACCCTTTACGGATAATCTTGAAGAGCGGCGCCAGACGCTTCTCTCGTACTTCATCGGCTTTGGCCATGTGTCAGCGACGATGATCAAGGCACTGATCAAAGCGTTCACTCAGGAGGATTCATCGGTTTCCTTTAACATGAAGGACGCGAACGACAACTACATTCTTCAGATCGAGATTAAGAAGAAGCATGGCGTCAATCCCAATTGGGAAAACGTCTATAATCTGCTTGATAAACGAATCCCTGCTCACATTCAGATGAGCAGGGTTCTTATTTATCCGGCGCCAAATATTCCTCTGGTGGTCGGTATTGATATTCATTCAAAAGACACCATCGGGGTAGTTACGGTACCGGACTTTGATTTCTCGACGATAACCGTTCTCACGATGCCTAATGGAGATTGGCTGACAACGCCTGACGGCGACATTTTATTCTACACAGAAAGGACTGATTTATAATGACGCCTATTCTTACCTTCGGCGGTATGGAATTGCTTCTCCGGGCATTGAAAGGTGAGCAGTTGATCTTTACCCATGTCGCCATCGGCAGCGGCGCCCCACCCGCGAATCCAAAACAAGCGACAGGACTGGTTACGACGCAGATGATGATTGACATCAATGCGGCGACGATTGCAGACGGTTACGTTTCGCTCCAATGCGAAACGACAAACGCGGGTCTCAATGCTGGCTTCAAGGTTACGGAGTACGGAATATTCGCACAGGATATGGATGACGCCTTGTCGGAAGTCTTATATGCGTATATCATCGAGGATCCCGCGACCGCCGACTATATCCCTGCCGCCGGTGTTCGCAGCAAGGAGATCAAGATCGCGCCAACGATCACCGTCGGAGAGGCGGAGAATATCGCCGCGATCGTAAACGCTTCTGTCGAATACGTCCCGCGTACTGAATTCCAGTACCATGTTGACGCCGACAACAATCCTCACGGCGTTACAAAAGCTCAGATCGGGCTTGGAAACGTAGAGAATTATAAGGTTGACGATATGCCGCCTACGTTTACGGCTGCGTCATCCGCGAATCTGAATAACCTAAAACTGAACAGCGGCAATACCTTAAAGACTCTTTTCGGTAAACTGAAATCAGTTGTCGAGTTGGTGATAACCCACCTGAAGAGCCGTGCGAATCCCCATGAGGTTACTTATGATCAGGTCGGCGCGGCTCCTGCGGAACATACACACGGTTCAACCGGATTTACAGGGACTTTGCCAGTGTCAAAAGGCGGTACCGGCCATACACAATGGGATGTTGGATGTGTGTTGGTCGGCAATGGAAACAGGCTCACATCTGTATATGGCAGAGGTGCTATGTACTGTGATGGAGAGGTGGGGCCTTCTTTCGGAGCGCTTCCTGCAGAATATGGTGGTACAGGATTGCGGGAACTGCAAGGCGGCGTACTTGTTTCCGACGGTTCGGAGATATCAGAACTGGACGGCGAAGGTGCCTTCTTCCATGCGCACGGTGCCACAGCTCCCGAGTTCGGCACTCTGCCGGTCGCCGCAGGCGGTACCGGAAAGAATACTGATGCGTCATATAATCAGGATCTCTGCGATCGAGTTCACAGCAAGGGTGTGCCGATCATGGTTAACGGAAGTTATACCGGTAACGGCAGCACGACGAATCCTGTAAAGCTGGAATTTGCCGGTGAGCCGAAAATGATCATGGTCACGCGGGCAAATACAGGGAATATGACAGCGGCAGAAGAAGGCGCCGGTTTCTATGCTGTAAAAGGCACGACAAAGTATCTCAATCTCGATATTACATGGGGTGCGGATTATGTCAGCTTTGTCAGTAACTACAGCGGATCCGTAAGCGGAACAGGCGCTCAGCTCGGGATGAACTCGAACGGTGTGACCTATAACTATATCGCGATCATCTAAAAGGGGGAATATGAATGGCAATGCAAAACATCGCGGATCTCAATGTTCTCGAAGAGATCTCAGAAGAAGCGCACCTGTACGCAGAAAGTCAATCCGGAATTCCGTCGAAGATACTGCTTGCGGACTTTTTGGGTTTGATCACAGATGATCTTGATTCAAAGTACAACCGATATACGGTTTGGAGTTATGCGCAGTCACAAGAGAACAATTTCGTAGTACCTACGACGTATCCCGGCAGACCCGGCGACGTTGTTGTTGTAACAACAGGAACAGGATCGGGCGGCGCTTTGTGGGAGTTGAAGCGCGTCATCTCGAATTATGGCTTAACTCAGTATTTCTGGGAAGACACGGATTTCTCCGGCAAGATGGATAAGATCTATGCGGTAACTCCTGATAATATATCTTCTGTACCGACGGGGCAGTTGTTCACTTGCACCGGCGGCCTTTGCTTAAAGACACCAGATGGATTCAGAGAGATTTCTTTCAGAAGTCAAATCCCTACAAATCTTTCTGCATTCACGAATGATGCTGGTTATCTTCTCCCTCAGTCTACTATCCCTGAGGTGCCGACAACACAGTATCACGGCACTTCCGTCGTGGACACGGAGAGCGCTGAATATACTGCTGTCCCCAGCGGGCAGTTCTTTAAAGTGGAGCTTTCAGAAACATATCACTTCTATATGAAGCTTGGTGACGGTTATATCGAGATCTCCAATATTGCCCATACAGACGATATTCCTGCCAATGTGTCCGATTTGGCGAATGATGCAGGGTATATCACGCGAACCCCGCAGATCTATTCCGGCACCGCTGATAAAGACAGCTCGGAGACGGGAAATGATTTCAGAGCGTACTATCAGAATGACTACTATGTCAACCGGACCAACGGAAAATTCTGGCGCTGTACCGGAGCGAGCGTTGTAGCTCAAGTATGGGTGTACACCTGGTATTACGAGGGCATCATCATCGATCTTTCATCAAAGCTCGATGATGTTAAGCGACTTTCCGGTGGTACCGTATCTGATAATATAGGAAGTGTCGGCGATCATAAGTTATTCGAGTTCCAAGGACGCTTGGGCTACAAATTTTCAAGCGGCAGCTATTATCTGTTCGCGAAAGCCGACGATACTTACACCAAATCGCAGACCGAGTCCAAGATCGCTCAGGCGATCGCCGGTCTTGTGGCCAGTGTCGAGCCGTCGGAGAACGGCGCGATAGTTACATACGTCGACGGCAGCACGCAGGAGATCGAGATCAACAGCGGCGGTCTTGCCTTCGACGGCGGTTATGTCGACGCAGAGAACAAGATCCATTTTACGATGGGTGGCGTCGATGTTGAAGACTTTGAACCTTTCGAACTCCCCGCCGGCGGCGGTGGAGGATCCTCCACCGGATCCGTAATCAGGATCATCAACGGTATGTCCTCGAGAAACCTTACCGTTCTGTCTTCAGCTGCCACTTATCCGATCAGCTGCTCTTGGTCGAGCCTTGACAGTGAATCGGGAGATCCCACAGGCAATGGCTCCGCATCATGGTATGTCAACAACGTCCGCGTGGCGACGCAGTCAAATATTGCACAGGGCAGCTTTAGCTTTGATATCCGACCGTATCTGACGGACGGCACCGAAAACGCTGTCCGCGTGGTCATCGAGGACGCTTACGGTACCTCGAAGCCCTTTGCATGGACGATCACCGTTTCCAACGTCGGCTTGACATGGAATCTCGATGAGATCGCCTATCATGGCAAGGAATCCATTCCGCTGCGTCTGACACCGACCGGCGCCGGCGAAAAAACCGTCAAGGTGTATGTCGACGGCACAGAAATCTCGTCACAGACTGTTTCCGGCAATACCGGCAGGGCTATCTCTGTATTGGTTCCTGCGCAGGATCACGGCGCTCATGTTGTTCGCGCTACCATGAGTATCGTAACCGGAGGCGTCACTATCACAACGCCTCCGCTGGTTCACACAGGCTTATGGACCGCGGACGGTAATGATTCGGTAGTAATCGGAATCAGCGGCAAAATCACAGAGCTGTCGCAGTTTGAGACAGGCTCCATCAAGTACATGGTCGTTTCTCCTTTGGCAGAAACGACGGCAATCACTCAGTCAGTCAATAGTACTCAGGTTTCTTCGCAGACCGTGTCCCGCGACGTTCAGACATGGGCGTACAGACCGACGGTCGTCGGCACCGATGTCCTCAAAATCGCCAGCGGACAGATCGAGGCGACACATAGCATTACCGTCAGATCGATCGGTATTGAAATCAGCGAAGTGTCCGGCGCTGTGCTGAAAGTCGACCCCACCGGTCATACCAACAGCGAAGCGAACCGTTCCAACTTCGGCTATACCGATGAGAACGGCACCAATCATCCGTTCACGTATTCCTCAAACTTCGATTGGGAGCGCGGCGGCTTCCAGCTTGATGAAGACGGTGTAACGGCATTCGTCGTCAAACGCGGTACCTACATCGAGCTTGACCGTTCTCTGTTCAACGATAACGCACGGACGGCTGGCAAGGAAATCAAGATGATCTTCAAGACCGAAAAAGTCCGTGAGCGCAATACCCCCATCGGCGGCAGCGTGTCCGGAGGCGTCGGCTTGCAGTTGTATTCTCATAAGATACAGCTTTCATCGACCCTTGAAACGGTTGAATATCCGATCTGTACCGGAAAGAAGATCGAGCTTGACGTCAATATCGAGAGCGACGGTGCTCAGGATCATCGCCTTGCTATGCTTTATCTGAAAGGCGTACCGTCACGCGCATTTGTCTATTCTGCAGATGATTCGTGGGTGCAGGCTGTTCCTGCAAATATGCGCATCGGTTCCAATGAGGCGGACGTATGGATCTATAAGATCAAGATGTATCCGACCGTACTGACGCGCTACGAGATCCTCGACAACTATATCGCCGACTGCGCCGATGTCGATGAAATGGTTGCACGCTTCCGTCGTAATGATATCTTCGGTGATAACGGCAAGATCAACATCGAGAAGATCGCGGAGAAAAACGAGAACCTTCACGTTTTCAACATCATGGCGCGGCGCCTTACCACCTCGAAAGACGATAGCGTCGTCTGCGATATTCGTCATATCATCAAGGGCAGAGGCGCGGCTCACAACTGGCTCGCACTCAACGCGATCCACAAAGCGCAGGGTACATCATCCCTTGATTACATTAAGGCGGCGCTCAACCTTGATATCGATATGTCGTCCGCTACGAGCTGGACGGACGCCGACGGCAATCCTGTAACCGGTTATGCGGTCACACTGAACGGAATTCCCGTTACATATATCAATATCAAACTGAATGTTGCATCCTCTGAGAGCGCAAATAACGACGTTCTCGCGGATGACTATAATACATATCAGCCGTTCCTTACTCCCGCTCGACTTGCTGACTCACGCGTCAGAGATACCGTCGGCGGCGAGCCTTGTGTTGTATTCTTCACCAATACTTCGGACGAGGCTATTGTCGTAGGTTCGCAAACGGTGGGAGCCGGCGAAACCATCTTCTACGGCTGCGGCGATATGAACAACTCCAAAAAGAATACTGCTGTTTTCGGTCAAAGCAGCACAGATTATCCCGATTCCTGCTGCATTGAGATCGTCAACAACAACTCTCCGCAGTGCTTGTTCAAAAGCGATGACCTCAGTAATGAGGATTGGAGCGGCAAGAACGGTTCATGCTTCGAGCCTCGCTTCCCCAAGAATTTAACATCGGGAATGAAAGCGGCTTTCCAGACCATGCTTTCGTGGGTGGTATCGACCGACCCGACAGCTGCTACCGGCGATGCGCTGCAGGCTCCCGTGACTTACGGCGGCGTACAGTACACCCATGATACCGCTGCATATCGCGGCGCCAAATTCCATGCGGAAGTCGGCGATTACTTCACCGTCGACAGTCTGACCTACCATTACCTCTTTACCGAGCGTCATTGTATGGTCGATAACCGCGCAAAGAATACCTTTATTTCCTATGAGTTTGACACAGCAAAGAACGGCTACCGCTGGAACTTCACCAAGGACTACGATAACGATACCGCAGACGGAAACGACAACTCCGGCGGCATGACTTTCACCTATGGCCTCGAGGATACCGATTCCGTCAACGGCGCTATGGTTTTCAATGCCTACGACAGCGTCCTGTGGTGCAACGTCCGCGACTTCCTTCCTGCAGAGCTGAAAGCTATGTATGTCAGCCGTGAGACCCTCGGCGCATGGTCCGCGTCAAGAATCCTCAGAAAATTCCTGACACACCAGGGCGCCCGCCCCGAAGCTGCCTACATTGAGGACGCTTTTGCAAAATATATTGCTCCTCTCTATGCCTCCGGTGAAACAAGATACTTAGGTATGCTGTTCGGTACCAAGGAGCCGCAAAGGCAGGATTATGAAGAATCCCAAGAGATCTATATGGCGTCGAAGTACGACGGAGCCCTCGCGACCTCTGACAGTATCGAGTTCAGAGCGTCGTCACAGATTGACGACTGGGTCGGCGTAGAACCGAACGGAGATATGACCATCGTACCGTTCAGCGATATGTATGTTCAGGTCAAATACGGTAATGCCGGCACCGTAAAGATTCGCGCAAAAGCAGGACAGCAGGTAGCAATTACCTGTCCTACCGATAACCTTGTCGATACTGAAACCTACATCTACCTTGCGAGCAATATCGCCGCGCTGTCGGGTATCGCGGGACTGTACACCCGTGTCGCGACGCTCTCGTCCGCGAAGCGGTTACAGCGATTCGAACTCGGATCTGCAGAGCCCGGCTATCAGAATAAGCGCTTGACGCAGATCTCTTTCGGTAATAACCCGCTGCTCGAAGTGATCGACCTTCGCGGTACACCGAATCTGGTGCAGGCGCTCGATCTATCCCAACTTGAAGCGCTGAGAGAATTGTTCCTGTCATCTTCCGGCGTAACCGGCGTTACTTTCGCCCCTGGCGCCCCTGTGACGACCGTTTGGCTGCCCGCAGTACAAAACCTTATCGCTCGCAGTCTGACCTCTCTGTCAACGTTCCACGCCATTGGAACCAACCTGATGAAGATATGGATTGAGAACAGTGACGCCATTGATTCATATGCGCTGATCGCTGAGGCTCCCAATCTGTTCAGAGGTCGTCTGATCAACGTCGATTGGCAGGATGCCGATACCGATATCCTGTTGTCCCTGATTGGCAAGAAAGGCATTGATAATCTCGGCAACGATACCAACGATTTTGTATTGACCGGTGAAGTGTCCGTCGATACGATCACGCAGGCAGAGCTAACCGCGCTCGGTACCGCATTCCCCGGACTGACCGTTAACTACAACGAGATCGTGCCGGCGTATACCGTCAACTTCATTGACGGCGGCGGTAATGTCGTCAATACTCAGCTTATCAGAAAAGGCAGCGGAGCTAAGAACCCGATCACCACCGGCGCAATCAGCGTACCGACGAAGGCTTCTACTGTTGAGCAGAATTTCACCTTTGCCGGATGGGATAAGGCGTTCAATAATATCACCGAGAATCTCGACGTCAATGCGGTATTCGCTGCGTCGACGCGGTATTATACCGTCAACTGGTGGTATGACTCCTCGCGCCTGCTCTATTCGGAGCGCATCGAGGCGCACGGTGCGACGGAATATGACGGTGAAGATTTGACACCTCCGACCGGTACCTATTGGATGGGATGGAATCTCCCGGCAAATGACGTTGTCAGCGATATGGATATTTATGCGGCGTTCCTCCGTCCTGTTGTTCCCGATGTTGCGGCTGTCAATTATGACTATGTTTATTCTGACGACCCGAACGACAACAGCGGATATACGCTCGCTGAGCTGATGGGAATTTATGATTCCGGTAGGGCCAGCGACTTCATCCGGAACGGCGACAAGCTGAAAATCCTCACACCCACGACAGCGTTTGCAGATAACGCCATCGTCATGGTTCACGGCGATTTCAACCATTGCAAACTGGCAGACGGCAGCGCCTTCGCACAGTCGATCTGGGTGATGAAGGGCGTTATGAACGTCAATCAACAGATGAACTCCACCAACACCAATGTCGGCGGTTATAACGGCTGTAAGATGGATAACTACCTCGAGAATACCGTATATCCCGCACTCCCGAAATGGTGTCAGGTGATGCTCAAGCTCGTTCAGCGTAAGTCGTCTATCGGCAATACTTCCGATACGATTGACACCTATAACCGCCATCTGTTCCTGCTGGTATACGTCGAAGTCGGATTCGGCACGACGGAGGTTCCGTATAGAAACGAGGTTGACGCCAATGCAGCGCACGCTACGCTTCCGATCTACACCGATAATGCTTCTCGTATCAAGAAGCACTATAATGGTGAAGGATCAGCGGAGTGGTGGTGGCTCGCCTCGCCGCTGGCCTCGTCCGCGTCCAATTTCACTCGTGTCGCCGCCACCGGCGGTGTCGCCAACTACTACTACGCCAACTTTAGTTACGGCGTGTCGTTCGGCTTCTGTTTATAATCCGAAATCCCTAAATCCCGCCCCCTTTGTGGGGCGGCGCAGGGCTTTTCTGCCGTTCAAGTAATAATTCCGCGAAGCGGCGAATTTTTCTTTAAAATCACCCATTCCGTAATTTTTGTGCTATAATAAGCAAGATTATTACGGAATGGGGTGGTATTATGTCGGTACCGAAGTATAAGCGGTTGCCCTCTGAGGCAGACTTTATCTATTTCGCCCGCGTCATTGAAATGTACCTCAAAGAAAAGGTGCGGAAGTTCGATAAGTCGGAGACCTTCACTATGAAGGTGCCGCTTTGCAATCTGGCTTTTGACATCAACCGAAATATCCGTAGAGGCAACTCGATCTATCCGATCAATCAGCACGAGGTTCAGATGCGTCGGGATTTCTTTTTGATCGCGAAAGGCGATCTGGAAGATCTCACCGGCGAATGGGAAATCGCGAAAGAGATTGTCAAGACTCTCGATAAAGAGATGTTCTTTGACTTGACCGATTTGGTACGGAAAGAGTATAAGTTGCTGACAGCCGTAATAAAGAAAGACAGAGAACGGTACAAAGATTTGCCGTAACTCTTCTTTATATGGGTTGGGTGCTATATTGATTGCTGTTGTTCGTGGGGACTGCAGCGCCTCGCCGCTGGCCTCGTCCGCGTCCAATTTCACTAATGTCAACAACAACGGTAACGCCAACAACAACAACGCCAACAATAGTAACGGCGTGTCGTTCGGCTCCTCTCGTGTCAGACAGAGTAGGTATCACGAAATCAGTACAGTTAGGAGAGAAGGAGCGCTCAACCTTCCGAAAGGTAAATATATATCCTGATACGTCCGGGCGGACGCTGCTTGCATGGTACCGCTTGTAGGTGATGCGGTATTTCATGCCCGGTGACGTTATGTGCCTATTGTAACCTACCGACAGGCATACAGGATAAAGGAAGTGCTGTAAATGACAAGCGAAGAACGCAGAGAGGCGAGATTCAAGCGTCGTGTAGCTGCCCGCAATGCAAAGAAGCGGGTGGCTTTATCTTCGTATGACGACTTTGACAAAGTGTTCAGCTTTGATAACCTCTACAGAGCGTATCAGGTGTCGCGCCGAAACGTGTGCTGGAAAGCCAGCGTCCAAAGGTATATAATCAACGCTCCTGTGAACGTGCTGAATACCTATTACCGGCTCCATCAGGGCAAGTATAGGACGCCGGGCTTCTATGAGTTCGATATTCATGAACGCGGCAAACTGCGGCATATCCGCAGTACGACAATAGGGGAGAGAGTGGTGCAGCGGTGCCTTTGCGATAACGCATTGGTACCGGCGCTGACTCGTACCCTTGTTTATGATAACGGCGCCTCTATGAAGTATAAGGGCTACGATTTCGCGGTTCGCCGCATCACTTGTCATTTACAGAAGCACTACCGCAAGCACGGAAACGAGGGCTACATCCTGCTCTTTGATTTCCGGAAGTTCTTTGACAACATTTCGCACGCGCTGGTGAAGCATATCGTGAATAACGAGCTGACGGATCCGCGCCTGCGCCAGATCATCCACCATTTTATTGACGCGTTCGGCGACAAAGGTCTGGGGCTTGGCAGTCAGATCAGCCAGGTATTGGCTCTTGCGTCTGCAAACCGCCTCGATCACTATATCAAGGAAAGACTGAGAATCAAGCTGTACGGCAGATACAATGACGACGGCTATCTGATTGACGTCTCCAAAGAAAAGCTGAAGAAGTGTCTTGACTGCATCCGCAAGGTATGCGATTACCTAAAGATCGAACTCAACGAGAAGAAAACACAGATCGTGAAGCTGTCGCACGGCTTCACATGGCTTAAAGTACGGTTTTTCCTGACAGAATCAGGGAAGATCATCAAAAGAATCAATCCCAGAAGCATAACCGTTCAGCGCAGAAAGCTCAAGAAGCTCCACAGAAAGTATCTGCTGGGGCTTATTCCCTTTGAGGGTATAAGAGATTCTTTCCTCAGTTGGGCGGCATATTCACGCAAATTCAGCGCATATCACACGTTTGTGAATATGCGTGAATTATTCGAATCACTATTTCCTAAAGAAACGAGAGGTACAAGATGGATTATTTCAAAATCATCGGTCAAGATGGTAGCGTGATCGCCGCCGAGCAGATCGAGGACGTCGCGTATGTTTGCTATCAAGAGGCAAACGGTACCGTCCTTCGGTGCTCACGCGTCAAGGCGCAGGGCATCATATCCGCTGATGGATCACAGATATATCAGCTGTACGGATATAAACCTATGCCGGGTGAATACCTGGTGGCCGATACGATCACTCAAACCGAATACGATATTCTGATCGAAGAATTAGATATAGACGATGACGACACAGAGCCGGAGCCCTCACCCGATGAAGAGGACTCCGGCTCTGATGTTATGTCGGCGCAACAGATGAGGGAGAGGATCATCGCGCTTGAGACGGCTTTGCAGGAAAAAGACAGCCGCATTATCGCTCTTGAAAAAGACAAAGAAAACAAGGATGTGAGAGTCGGTAATCTTGAGGGTGCTATGCTTGACGTTGGAAGCTATATTTTTGGTGGCGAAGATGCTGACGAAAATTAAATCGCTTCTGTTCAAATTATTCTTTGGAAAGGAGGAAAACGGCATGGTAGCGTTCTATGTGTATATGTTCCTGAACGAGCAGATCACCGTGAAGGACATTCCGAAGAAGCTCCGCGTTAAGGTCAGAGATAAGCTTGTCGAGATCGGCGAGACTGACGCGGCGGCGGAGATCGACGAGTACATCAACAACAATCCGTAAGGATTAAAGGCGGCGCCCGTCAAGGGTGCCGCCTTCTCATTCCAAAGAGAAAGGAGAAACCAAAATGTTAGGAATTGTAAATACCAAAGGCGTGGATATTTCCTACGCCCAAAGCGATATCAATCTCTCAACAATTAAGTCTGCCGACTACAGATGGGTAATGATTCGTTGCGCACAGGGTACACGCATTACCGATGACTGGTTTGCAACCAATGTCAAGAAAGCCGAAGCTCAGGGAATGCCTTGGGGCGTGTACCTGCTGACAGAAGCCACGACAACTGCTCAGGCTAAAGCCGAAGTGGCATTGGCTGATAAGTTGATCAAGGCGCAGATCAAGAAGGGATATAAGCCGTCGCTGCCGATCGCAATTGACATTGAAGAAGCAGGCTTCAAGGATTGCAACTATACACCCGCTGTCCTTACCGAGATTGCTCGTGTTTGGGTAACCGAGATGAAGAAACTCGGTTACTATCCGATGATTTACACCGGATACTATGAACTGCGCGACTATATTTCCTCTGCAGTTGTAAATAGTTGCGATATTTGGCTCGCTGAATGGGGAGCGTATCCCGACTACAGAAAAAGCAATCTGGGTCTTTGGCAATATAGTGACGGTGATACCGATCTTGTGGAGAACCGCCCGCTTATTCCCGGCGTTGGAATTGCTGTTGACAAAGACAAAGCCTATAAGGACTACCCGACCATCATCAAAAAGGGCGGATATAACGGCTGGGGCAAGGCTACGGATACCACCACCGCAAAGGCGAAGGATGATACCGTCGGCGCTCAGCTGATCATTGATGCTGCATACTCTCTGATCGGTAATGATAAACACTCCGACAGTTGCGATATTATGGATTGGTACGGCGGCTTTGATACCGGGATCAATGAAGTTGCCTGCTGCTGTGCCGGGCAAATGTATCTGTTCAACGAGGCGAATGCACTTAAACTGATCCCCGGAGGCAAGGTAGCAGATTGTGGATCTCTCTGCGTAAACTTCTACAAAGCCGGTCAGTTGTACGGTCCCGATAAGGTTCAGCCCGGCGATCTGGTAATCTTCTCGTGGAGTAAGGAACGGTCGACGTATTGGCCGGCGTCTGCTCTCGGGTATAAGACCCTCGATCACGTAGAGCTGTGCGTAGCGGTTGAAAAAGACACGATCAAGTGTATCGGCGCCAATAACGGCGGTTATGAGTGCGACGACTTCCAACTGAAGACACGCAGTAAGTCTAACATTTCCTGTTGCTGCCGTCCGAAGTATTCGGATTACTCAGTCGTTTCCCATACTGAGAGCTCCAGCGTTCCTAAGACGGAGATCTCATCCATCAAGTCGGTACAGAATTGGCTGAATACCAACTACAAGACCGGCTTGACAGTTGACGGCGTATATGGCCCGAAGACCAAAGCGGCACTCGTTAAGGCTTTGCAGACCGAGCTGAATAAGCAGTGCGGGGCGGGACTGGTAGTAGACGGTATCTATGGAAATGCAACCGATGCCGCGTCTGTATGCCTCTATGTCGGCGCTTATGGCAATATCACAAAGACCTTGCAGGGCTTTCTGATCTGCAACGGTTATTCCACCAACGGCTTCGATGGCTCGTTCGGTAACGGCACGATGGCAGCGGTCAAGTCCTTCCAGAGCAAGAAGGGATTGACGGCAGACGGCATCGTTGGACCGCTCACATGGGCAAAGCTGGCAAAATAAACCCACGGAAGGACTGATACCAATGCAGACAATGGAGTTGATAACCTTTATCTCTCTCGTTATCGGAATTGCTGCCAGCGCTTGTGCGATATATTTCGGTGTCCGTAATAACCGCAGAAGCAACAAAACCGATGACGCTGAGGAAGGGAAAAAAGATGGCGTCATACTGACTGAGATAGGGTATATCAAGTCGGGCGTTGACGATATAAAAAGAAAGCAAGAAACACAGGATAGACAGCACATTGAGGTAGTTACCCGTATTACTGCTGTCGAGGAATCCTCAAAGCAAGCCCATCATCGTATAGATGAGCTGCAAGACAAAATGAATCATTGAAAGGATGGTCACCAATGAAAGAAAAGTATCTGGAATGGCTGAAAGCAGCTGTTACCCGTGCAATCAGAACATTCGCTCAGACCGCTACCGGCTCGATCGGCGCGGCGGCGCTGCTCTCTGATGTAAGTTGGGTTCAGGTTTTGTCCGCTTCGGCGCTGGCATCTCTTGTATCCCTGCTTATGAGTGTCGGTGGTCTGCCTGAACTCAAAAAATAACCAGCGTTCAAGTTTCTCCTTGAATAGAAAGCATAAGCCCTCGGCTGCCCAATAGGGTAGTCGGGGGCGCTTTCGTCGTTTATGGACCATTTTCGTGGCTTCACGAAAATGATATTTCACTTCTGCATTTTATTTCCGCTACGATTTTACTTCTTCTTCATTACTTTTCAAAACCTTTTAAAACCTTACAATTGCAACCTGTTGTAATTAAGTTGCAAAAAAGTTGCAAATCTGAAGCAAGTTGTTGCAAGTAGTTTCAAGTAACTTTCAAGTATTATATAGTAACTATTTGTGGTCGAACTTGTTCAAAAAGTGTTCATATTCGTAAAAAAGTGATCTAATTGACAATTTAGTGTTCAAATTGACACACCAATTGACAATTTAACGCATTAGTTGATTATTTAACGTGTTAGTTGGTGTATTAGTTGGTGTTTAACGCTGAATTTGGTGTGTTAATTAAAGAAAACCGCCTTTTATTTTAAATACGCTGTCAAAAAATCCTCGTAATTAAACTCCGTTTAACTTGCTGACCTTTTTGCGGAGACGCGCAAAATGCTGCCGCGTGCGGGTTGTATGCGGTTTTTTAACTTGCCGGTAACTTGCTGCTTGACGTTTTTCGACAAAACTGTATAATATAAATGATGAACCCCGCACGCCTCGTGGACGGTGACGATCGTTTTCATTGCGTACCACGCGGGGTCGTCCAAAGCAAATCTGCGGCAGTAGTTATCCGAGGAACTGGAACGAACAACCCCGCAGACTTTCAGACGCCGCCCGACGGGGCGGTTTTTTCTTTTTTCAAAAATGAACCGTCCGGAGATCCCGAACGGTTCAACTTGTAAGGATTATTTACTTGTTCGCGCTATATCTGCCCGGATGAGATCTTTGATATATCCCTGCTTATTGGGCTTCTCGCTGAGCCATTGAAGAATATCGGCGTCGGTGGTTGTGTTAAGTACAATTCCGATCTGCTTCGTGTGGGTTGCAGCGTATTTCTGCTGATCCTTATAACCGCTACGCTTTGCATAGTCCCTCTGAATCTCTGCTTTTGTCTTTGCCATTTCATCACCGCCTGTATTGATGATACCTTTACTTTATCTGTTTGTCAACCTTCTCCTGTCAGGATAAAGTTTACATATTCCTTCGAGTGCTCCTCGATGAAGACTACCAGCTCATAGAAGTCGCGTTCGTATGCGAGCCGCTGAACAGTGTTTGTGTCAAACATATTCGTCAACCCTGTGTCTCGGATCGCGAGAATCTGTTCCTTGATTGTTTCAGTCATCATCATCCACCACCTTCCGAACTATGTCTTCGCCGTAAATGACGTTCAAACCGCTTCCGTTATCCCAATCGACCAGTAGTGATCCAATATCATCAACACCGCGTACGGTGCCCTTCGTCCCGATCGGCGGCGCTTGAGGATCATCCATCTCCATCAATTCTACTCTGCAACCGGCGGGATATACCCGCCGGAGCATTTCGACCTTTTCTCTGCTGATACTCATTTATTCATCTTCCTCCTATATAAGTTCGATCTTAGCATAGTCGTAGACTTCATCGAGTTCGGTGTTATACTGTACCTTCAATGTGTCCAACGTTAAAAGACATCCGTCAATCATGTCACGAAACATATCCTTTCTTTTTTCGCTTACAGCCCGGTCACGTTGCTTGATAAGACCGTTGATGAACGTCTGTAATTCAGATTTGCTTGCATTCATGGCGTTTCCTTTCTGCCCGTCGCGCCGGTAGCTCAGCGATTCTGTCAGTATTTAGTTTCTGTGTAGTAACGATGTATCATAATCATCTGGTACGTCTTGAAGTGTTGCGCACGGGTATACGTTTGGTTCAACGTGGTCGCTTACCCTCATTATCCGAACTCTGCACACCCTAATACACGGATAATCTTCAATCAGGATAACCGTTTCTCCGGCGTGAAGGACAGGAGCCTGAGCTATTTCGAGTTGTTCCATTACATCACTGTACCCGAAACAGTCATGCAAACAGGTAGAGTCTGTCAAAACACCGAATCTTCCTTCTGAGTAGTACAGTTTGCCGGTTCTGTAAGCGTGTGGGTATCTTTTGCTGGGAGTCATTACCTTAACAAGATCCCCTTTGTAGAAATCATCATATCCGTGACAGCAGGTTTCAAGATTGATTCTGACAACCGGAAATCTACCGAAATTCATTGCTTGCGCAATATCGCGCCTATCAGTAATATACTTCATGTTGTCCTCCTTAATGATTGCTGAGCCATTCGTTGTAGGCGTCTTCCAGTTCGTAGTATTCCTCGTCGGACAGACCGCTCGGATCAAATCCTTCGTAGTAATAGTAATTCAGCCATTCTCTAAAAGTCATCGTTTATACCTCCTTAGTGTTCACAGGTGATGAAACCGCCGACGGTCATGTAGCTTACCTCAAGATCAGGATCATTCTTCTTGTCCTCGATCGCATCTTTGATTTGGCATTCAGAAAGATGTTGATGAACCTCGCTCATTTTCAGCTTTCTGCGGTTATTGCCTTTATTGTCGGTGAAGTAGAATGTCATTTACTCAACCCCCTCGATCTCGGTGATGTAGTCGGTAGCTTCATCCAGCGCGTCGATCGCTGACTGAATACTATCGCAGGCTTCGTCTGCTACTTCGTATCTCGTGGAGCCTTGCAGGTTCTCCGGAATGTTATCTCTGTATTCTTCCTCTTCGGAGAGGACATCTTCAAGATCTGATTTCAGATCTTCGATGGAGCTGAGAATCTCAGCAAGTCTTTTTCTTCTCAGTATGTTCATAATGTTGTCCTTTCTATCACTTGATTTATATGTGTTTGTGTGCTATACTTGGACTTACGAGAGGGCGGGTGCCAACCGCCCCCTCTGCCTGAGAGTTATTTACTCTCGGTTTGCCTTGGGCTTCTTTTCGGATTTTAAGGTGATATTGACTTTGATCGTTTCACCGGGCTTGAGCAGCTTCCGAATGTCGTCCAGGGCTTTTTCTATGTCTTTTACCTCGTTAGCCATTTGACTACCTCCTTTCACAGTCTTCTGAACCTCCTTTCTTGACTGTATCTACATTATATCATAGTTATATAACTATGTCAATAGTTTCCGCAAAATAGTTTAAAGTTTTTTACATATATATAGCATTTTTTCGTAACGTTCAAGCCCCTCTTTCGAGAATCGGAAGAATATTCCGATATAATGATTTTTGCCTGCAAAACAGGTAAAATCATTGGCGAAGGGGCGAAAACAGCAATGGCGATTAGAATTTTACTCTCCCGGAAGCTTGGCGAGCTCCGGTGGACGCAAGCTGATCTCGCGCGAAAGACAGGCATCCGTCCGGCGACGATAAACGAGATGTACCACGAGCTGAACGATCGTGTGAATCTCGAATACCTTGATCTCATCTGCGAGGCTCTGCATTGTGACCTGTGGGAGATCTTGGACTATACACCAAACCAAGAATCCCGCTTGCCGCTGAATAAGCGTTGACGCTTGTTCCTTCAAAAAAAGTACCACCGTAGTACAGAGGACAAAACGCCTCATGGTACTACGGTGGTACTATTATTTTTTACAAATAAAAATTGCCAGTAAAATATGTAAAATAAGCGCGGGAAACATAGTCAAAAATCAGGGGCAAACGGCACCTAAAACAGGTCTGCAAATATTCACAATTTATTCGTTTTTTAATTCGCAAAAAGAAAAATAAAAAAACACGCAGAACAGAGAAAACCTGCGTGTTTTTTACAAGAATATTTCTTTTAAAGAATTTAAAGGCTTTGCATTTTTTTCGTATCGCACGGCGATATAGGGCTTTGCGCCGGCGGACAGCAGGGCTTTTCCTTTCATCCTGCCGATGATATCGGCGACTTCTTCGCGGCGGATATCGGTCAGATACAAGAGGATCGCGCTTTCGTTTTGTCGGATCTCATAGACGCCGATCGCAGCTGCTTTGTTGCGGATCAGCGCGATGTCGATCAGCCCCATGACGGAATCCGGGACGTCGCCGTAGCGGTCGACGAATTCATCGATGACGTCGCGCGCGTCCTCTTCGGTGCGGATATCCGCGATGCGGCGGTAGGCGTCGAGGCGGTTTGAAAGGCTTTCGATGTATTCCTCGGGGATGTGCGCCTGCACCGCGACGTCGACAAGGCAGTCGTGCTCTTCGTCCCCGGCGGGCTTTTCTCCCTTTTCCTCGCGTACCGCGTCGCCGAGCAGCTTGAGATACATATCGTAGCCGACGTCCTCAAGGTGACCGTGCTGTTCGGCGCCGAGGATATTGCCCGCGCCGCGCAGCTCAAGGTCGCGCATGGCGATCTTGAATCCCGAGCCGAACTCGGTGAATTCACGTATCGCGGTCAGCCGCTTCTGAGAAATATCCGACAGCACCTTTGCGCCGTTGTAGGTGAAGTAGGCGTAGGCTCTGCGGGAGGATCGACCGACGCGTCCGCGGATCTGATGCAGCTGGCTGAGACCGAACCGGTCGGCGTTCTCGATGATGAGCGTATTGGCGTTGGGAAGATCGACGCCGGTCTCGATGATGGTGGTGCAGACAAGGACGTTGATCTCCTGATTGAGCATTTTTCGCCAGACGTCGGACAGCTCCTGCTCGCTCATCTTGCCGTGACCGACGCCGATCTGCGCCTCGGGGATCGCTTCCTGCAGACGGATCGCCTTTGCGGTGATGCCCTCGACGTTGTTGTAGAGGTAGAACACCTGACCGCCGCGCCGCAGTTCACGACGGATCGCCTCGTTGACGACGGCGGCGTCATGCTCCAGCACATAGGTCTGAACGGGATGGCGATCCTGCGGGGCTTCTTCGATAACGGACATATCGCGGATGCCGCTCATCGCCATGTTCAGCGTGCGGGGGATGGGGGTTGCGGAAAGGGTCAGGACGTCCACGTTCTCCCTGAGTTCTTTGAGATGCTCTTTCTGGGCGACGCCGAACCGCTGTTCCTCATCGATGATGACCAGCCCCAGATCACGGAACTCGACGTCCTTTTGCACGAGCCGGTGGGTGCCGATGATCATGTCGATCTCGCCGCGCCTGAGCTTTTCGAGGATCTCTTTCTGCTGTTTCGGCGAACGGAATCGCGACAGCACCTCGACGCGGATCGGATAACCGTCAAAGCGGTGCAGTACTGTCTGGTAATGCTGCCAGGCGAGGATGGTGGTGGGGCAGAGCAGGGCGCACTGTTTGCTGTCGGTGACGCATTTGAACGCCGCCCGCAGCGCGACCTCGGTCTTGCCGAAGCCGACGTCGCCGCAGAGCAGTCGATCCATCGGGGCGGTACGCTCCATATCGTGCTTGATCTCGTCACAGCAGCGCAGCTGATCCTCGGTCTCCTCGTATTCGAAGCCCGCTTCAAAGTCGTGCTGCCATTCGGTGTCGCCCGGGAAGGCATAGCCTTCGGACTGCATCCGTTTGGAATACAGCTCGATGAGTTCTTTTGCCATCTCTTTTGCCGCCGCCTTGACGCGCCGCTTGGAATTCTGCCATTCCTTCGAGCCGATGCGGTTGAGCTTGACACGGTTGTTTTCCTTGGGGCCGATGTATTTTGCCACCAGATCGAGCTGGGTGACCGGCACATACAGCAGGTCGCCCTTGGCGTACTCGATCTTGATGTAGTCCTTGAGCAATCCCTGCACATCCATTTTTTGGATGCCGCGGTAGATGCCGATACCGTGAATGGAGTGGACGACGTATTCGCCGACGGAGAGTTCCGCGAGGCTGTAGACCGCCTTTCCGTCCTTAGGGGTACGGCGGCGTTTTGGCTTAGCGCGGAGATTGACCGCGCCGTGGGTGTAGAGGATAAAGTGCTCCGCAGGGTATTCCATTCCCGCCGAGAGCATCCCCGGCATGACGCAGACCTTGCCGATCGGCGCTTTTTCCAAAGCGGTCTGATAAAACGCGTCGATCCCTTTTTCGATCAGCAGATCGCAGAGATTCTGCGCGCCTTTTTCGGTGCCGGCGAGGACGACGACGGCGTATTTCTCATAGCCGATCTCGTTCAGATCCTCGACCAGAGCCGCGCTCTGACCCGACCAGGGCGCTGTCTGGCGCGCATTGAAGCTGACCGCCGCCGACAGCGGGGTGTTGTAGGACGAATGGGAGAAGGTGTCGAGGAAGATCGCGGGACAGCTGAGCAGACGGTTCATCGCCGCGGTGAAGTCGAGGCTGTAGGTCTCGAATCCGCGGCAGAGCACGCCGTCGGCAAACAGCGCCGTCAGTTCTTCTTTTTCGTGGAAGGAGAGACTTTTGTCGCGCTCCTTGACATTTTTGTATTCTGAGATAAAGACGATTTCGTTGTCGTCGAAATAATCGAATAGGGTAGCGGGCTTTTCGTAGATCAGCGAAATAAATTTGTCATAGCACGCAAGCGATACGCCCGCATCGAGCAGATCTGCTTCTTTGAGAAGCGTCTGCTTTGCTTTTTCGCTTTTATCCGTGCGCAGATACGAGGCTTTTTTGCGAATCTTTGCCGCAAGCGCTTCTTTGGAGTCGATCAGGATCTCGCCCGACGGCGTCAGCGCGATCTCCTCACAGTAGTCGGTACGGCGCTGGCTTTCGACGTCGAAATAATTGATCGTGTCGATCGCATCGCCCCACAATTCAATGCGCACCGGCGCGGGGCTGTCGGGCATGAACAGGTCGATGATGCCGCCGCGGATCGAGAATTGACCGCTGCCCTCGACATTATCGCATCGCTCGTAGCCGAGCAGGACGAGCGCTTTTTCGAATTCGGTCAGATCGATCTCGACGTCCGGCTTTAAAACGCGCGATACGGATCGCAGGACGTCCTGCGGAATGGTATACTGCATCGCTGCATCGAGCGTCGCGATCACGACGTCGTATTCGCCTGCGGTCATCCGGCTGAGGACGTTCAGCCGCTGATGCTCGTATTCGTGCGACTTGACCTGCGAGGTGATGTAGGTGAAGTCTTTTTTCGGATAGACCAGCGCGCGCAGTCCCATCGAGCAGATATCGTTGCACAGCATCTGCGCTTCCTGCTCGTTTTGGGCAACACAAAAGGCTCTGACGGAGTTGTTCCGGCAGAGCGTCGTGATGAGATTCGCTTTGTGAACGCCCGAGAGACCGATCGCGGCAGCCCGGGATTTTTCTTTTATCGCATTATCAATCTGCTTGAATTCCTTCGTACCTTTGATAACGCTGTCTAAAAAGTGCATATGCAATCCCTCTGCTTTGCAGAGAATCTATTGGAATCAGGCGGAGGCAGGTTCGCCCGTCACCATTCACCGTTCAACATTTACCCAATCAGCGTAACGCTAATTGTACAGGTTCATCGCCTTATCGATATCGTCGTTAACGATCAGCCCGACGGCGTTTGTGATCTTCGGCAGGGTCTCTTTCAGCGCAGTCTTTTCCTTGTCGGTAAAGCGGGACAGTACCCAGTCCTTGAGGTCATAGTCGGGATGCGGCTTTTTGCCGATGCCGATCTTGATGCGCGGAAATTCGTCCGAACCGCTGAGATAGATGATGTTTTTGACGCCGTTCTGGCCGCCGTCGGAGCCTTTTCGGCGGATGCGGATACTGCCGACGTCGAGGTTGATATCGTCACAGAGGATCAGCACCTTCTCGGGCGGCAGCTTATAGAAGCGCATCGCTTCGGTCACCGCCTGACCGCTGAGGTTCATGAATGTGGACGGCTTCATCAGCAGGCAGCGGCGTCCCGCGACCTTTGCCTCGCCGACCGCAGACTTGAACTTGATGCGGTTGACCTTAACGTTCAGTTCTTCTGCGAGGTATTCCAGCGCGATAAAGCCCGCGTTGTGGCGGGTACCCTCATATTGCCTGCCGGGGTTGCCCAACCCGACGACGATATATTCTATGTTATTGTTGCCGAATTGTTTCGATTTAAAAAACATGATCTACTCCAAAGAAAAGGGAGCAGTGAAGCTCCCTTTCGATTTGTGGTATATTTGTTTATAATTCTGTATCGGAATTATAAGAACATCGGAGAAACAGGCTTGTCCTCGTAAATGCGTTCGATCGCCTCTGCCCACAGCGGTGCGGTGGAAAGGATCGTAAACTTGTCGAGCATTTTCTCCTCGGAGACAGGAACGGTATCCAGCAGGATGCATTCCTTGATGGCGCTGTCGCGGATACGGTCGATCGCGGGACCGGAGAGTACCGCGTGGGACGCGCAGGCGTAGACCTCGATCGCGCCGCCCTTCTGGACGATCGCGTTCGCCGCGTTGCAAAGGGTGCCGGCGGTGTCGATCATGTCGTCCACGAGGATGCACTTTTTACCCTTGACCTCGCCGATAATGTTCATGACCTCGCTGACGTTCGCGCGCTGTCTGCGCTTATCGATGATGGCGATGGGGCAGCCGATCTTTGCGGCGAAGTTGCGCGCTCTGGTGACCGAGCCGAGGTCGGGAGATACGACGACGAATTCATCGGCGTGACCGTCGACCATCTTCTTCATGTGCTTTGCGAGCATCGGCGCGCCGACAAGGTGATCGACAGGGATGTTGAAGAAGCCCTGGATCTGAGCGGCGTGCAGGTCCATCGTCAGCAGTCTGTCTGCGCCGGCGGTGGTGATCAGGTCGGCGACGAGCTTGGACGAGATCGGATCGCGGGCTTTTGCCTTACGATCCTGACGGGCGTAGCCGAAATACGGTACGACCGCGGTGATGGAAGAAGCGGAAGCTCTCTTCATAGCGTCTATCATGATCAAAAGCTCCATCAGGTTGTCGTTGACGGGCGAGCAGGTCGACTGGACGATAAAGCAGTCGGAGCCGCGAACCGACTCGTGCAGCGAGACAGCGATCTCACCGTCGGAGAAGGTGGCGCAGTCGCTTTTTCCCAGCGGGATGCCTAAGCATTCTGCGATGCCCTGAGCGACAGGCTTGTTGGAGTTGAGCGTAAAAATTTTAATGTCCTTACCGTGTGAATTCATTTGTGTCCCCCTAAATAATGAATTGTAGTTAATAATGTATCTTATAACCTTGCGGTTTGGATGCGGATCCAAGCTCCTTTTTTTGAAAAAGGCAGCCAGCGTCACAGTCTGTTTGGACGCAGTAACACTTATCCTTATTATCGCATATATTTGCAAATTTGCAAGGACAAATTACAAAATAATTACAATTCGTTCATTTTTCATAAAATCCTTAACAAAACGGTTAAAAAAATTTCTTTCTTTTATAACTATTTTTCTAATAAGATATAGAATTTTTCGGCGGTTTTTGGTATAATCCAATTGTATATGTATGCGGCGTTTTTGCGGTTGGAAATCATTGGCAAAAAACCGGGATTTTTACGCTTCGTCGCCGCAGATACTATAACAAATTCTTAGGAGGAGATTCCAATGAGCAAGAAATTTGTTTACCTTTTTACCGAAGGTAACGCTGACATGAGAGAGCTTCTCGGCGGCAAGGGCGCGAACCTCGCCGAGATGACCAACATCGGTCTGCCTGTTCCGCAGGGTTTCACCATTACCACAGAGGCTTGTACCCAGTATTATGAGGACGGCCGTCAGATCAATCCCGAGATCCAGGCACAGATCAACGAGTATATCGGCAAGATGGAAGAGATCACCGGCAAGAAGTTCGGCGATAAGGAGAACCCGCTTCTCGTTTCCGTCCGTTCCGGCGCGCGCGCTTCCATGCCCGGTATGATGGACACCATCCTCAACCTCGGTCTGAACGAAGAAGTCGTCGAGACCATCGCAGAGCAGAGCGGCAACCCCCGCTGGGCATATGACTGCTACAGAAGATTTATCCAGATGTATTCCGACGTCGTTATGGAAGTCGGCAA
>CADBOO010000131.1 GCA_902796225.1 uncultured Ruminococcus sp. | reverse complement strand
TAATTGCGAAAGGACCATAATTATGAAAGACTTACTTCTTACTATTGCACAGGGTTTGGTAGAAGAACCCGACGCGGTCAGCGTTACCGTTGACGAACCCAACGAAGAGGGTACTACTGTATACCACATCCATGTTGCAGAGGGCGATATGGGCAGAATCATTGGCAAGCAGGGACGCATCGCAAAGGCGATCCGCACTGTTGCCCGCTCAGCTGCTATCCGCAAGAACGAGAAGGTTATGGTTGAGATCGACTAATATCTCCTGAAAACTCAACCCGATAACTCGGGCTCAAAGAAAGGCGTGTTGTACGACACGCCGTTTTTTTGTGTGATGACATCCAAGTAATCGCGCTTTGCGCGCATTTCGCATAGCCGTCGCTTGCTGCACAGCAACAAACCGAGCGGGTATTCCCATCATTTTCCTTTACGTAACCCGTAAAACAAAAAACCGCCTGCTTGGCAGGCGGTCGGTCAGGGTGATCGGAATCATCCGTTTTCGGTTGACTGTGTTTCAGTCGCCTCGGTTAAAAGCTCGGTAGGGACTTCGACGGGGATGACGTCGGACTTTGCAATCGATTTCCACTCCTCGTAATCGTAGACCTCAAAGGAAACGTTGACTGCGTCGATCGTCGTGATCCCGTATTCTTCCAGATCCTGATCGAAGATCTCGATCTTGTCGACCGCTTTCACGCCGGGTAGGACAACCGTATTCATGCTGACGGTGATATCATAGCCGTTGACGGACAGCGAATCGTTTTTGACGCAGACGGTCTGTTTGGTATTGTTTTCGATATAGACCATCAGCACATACCTGCTCTCAAACAAGGTATCCTGTTTGATGCCCTGCAGGATCACCTTAACGCCCTTGCTGTCAAAGGCGGTCTGACCCTTTGTGCTGAACGCGGGATGCTCGGCGGCGGTATTCTGCAGCCGGAGACTGACGGTATCGGTTGTATCAATGACGGAGAACGTCTTGCTGTCAAGGATCCTGAGAGAGAACGTGACGTCATAAAGCGAGTGGATATCCGCCATTGCGAGATTCAGGTACGGCAGCGACATCGGCGACTCGACCTTTTTGCGCGCGGGCGCCTTGATATCCAGCTCGGGCTTCATCATAAAGCCGTTGACAGTCGTGTAAGCGTTCTGGATACGCAGTTCATTTTCGGAATCGTTTTTTGCCGCCAGCATGATCTGAGGGCCGTGGACGGTATCATACTTGAGGGACTTCGCCGTGATGGTCAGACCGTCCTTCTCGTACACCGTCTGCTCCTCAATAGAGGGATTCCGGTCGAATGTATTGATAAAATTGAGGCTGATGACTTCGTGATTGCCTTTTGTCTGCTCGTCGGTGGGCGCGTCGGTTTTTGCAGCCGACTCGCTGATCGCCGCTGTTTCGACGCTTTCGGTTTGATCCTGCTTTTCTTCCTTGCATGCCGCCAGCGACAGCAGCATCATTACGGCGAGCGCAATACCCAAAAGTCGCTGCACGATCCATCTCCTCCTCTCTCATTTTTCTGTCAGGGAATGATATCCCCGAAAATCCACCCGCTATTATACTCTTTTCGGGTCGGAATGTCAATATACCGGCTGATTTCCTCTGTTTTGACATCCGTTCGGTCGATTTCGGGGCGCCGGAATAGATGGTCTGAACAAAATTATGAAAAAACTATAGAATTTTTATAAAATTTTCTGAAAAAATGGTTGACATCAATAAAATTTCATGCTATAATGTTGTACTAAAAACTAGCAGAAGTCTATCCTTCTGTGTTTTGAGGCGTATATGGAGCAAATCATCAATATTGACAGAATGGAACACGCCGCGGCTCTCTTCGGCAGTTTTGACAGCAATATCAAGATCATCGAGGATGAGTTTCATGTACGTGTTCACGCCCGTGACAGCGAGCTGAAGATCTCCGGCGACGCGGAGGGTGTGCTGAAGGCGAGCAAGGTTATCGACAGTCTGCTGTCGCTTCTGAACAGGGGCGAACAGCTGTCGGAGCAAAACATCACCTACTGCATCTCTCTGGTCAACGAAGGCAGCGAAGAAAAGGTCGAGGCGCTGGCAAGCGACTGTGTGTGCGTTACCTCCAAGGGAAAGCCCATCAAACCCAAGACCCACGGTCAGAAACGGTATTGTGCGGCGATCGAGGAGAATACGATCACCATCGCAGTCGGTCCTGCCGGTACCGGCAAAACCTATCTTGCGGTCGCAATGGCAGTCACCGCCTTTCGCTCAAAGGAAGTCAACCGCATCATCCTGACCCGACCCGCCGTTGAAGCGGGCGAGAAACTCGGATTCCTGCCCGGAGACCTCCAGAGCAAGGTCGACCCCTATCTGCGTCCTCTGTATGACGCGCTGTTCGATATGCTGGGAGCCGAAACCTACCAGAAATATCTCGAACGCGGCAATATCGAGGTCGCACCGCTGGCATATATGCGCGGGCGCACGCTGGACGACAGCTTTATCATTCTGGACGAGGCGCAGAATACCACCTCGGAGCAGATGAAAATGTTCCTGACGCGGCTCGGTCATAACTCAAAAATGGTTATCACCGGCGACATCACACAGATTGACCTGCCGGGCGGCGCAAAGTCCGGTCTCAAGGAAGCCGTCAAGATCTTAAAGGGGATCAAAGGGATCGAACGGCTGACCTTCTCGGACAAAGACGTCGTCAGACACCGGTTGGTACAGGATATCATCAGGGCTTATGAAAAAGCTCAGGAAAAACAGAGCCGATCATAGCCGTGATTTTCTGCTAAAAATAGGTTCAACGTTCACCGTCATAACCTCCGCTACTCCATGGACTGACATTGGAAGCATCTATCCCTTTGTACGGCATTGGAGAAGACAGGAATTTTCCTTGCCGTGCATCCAAAAAAAGGAGAGAGTAGGAAAGAATTATGAAAAATGATAAGATCAGAGTTGTAATCACCAACTCGCAGAAGAAGGTTCGCATTCCGACAGGACTGCGGATGCTTATCCGCCGTTCCTGTACAGCGGTATTGCGTAACGAGGACTTTGATGGTCCTGCAGAGATCTCCGTTACGTTTGTTGACAACGACGAGATCAAAAAACTGAATGCCCAGTACCGGAACAAAGACGTCGAAACCGACGTTTTATCCTTCCCGATGGGCGCAGACGGAGAATATGACACCAACATGGACACCGGCGCAAAGATCCTCGGCGACGTTGTTCTCTCTGTCGAAAAAGCGATGGAGCAGGCTGAGCTGTACGGCCACAGCTTTGAGAGAGAGGCGGGCTATCTGACCGTCCACAGCGTTCTGCATCTCTTGGGCTATGACCATATGGAACCGCTTGATAAGGTACATATGCGTGAAAAGGAAGAAACCGTCATGCAGCAGCTCGGGCTCGGAATCCGGCTCGGTTACACAGCAAGCTAGTCCTGCGCAGTCAGAATCACCCGACAGCGCGGCTCAGTACACAGTAGTTATGTGTGCTGATCCGCGCTGTCGGCATTTATATACTAGTCCAACAAAGCTCTGCGGAATTTAGCGCAATAGATGATAAAGGTTTTTATTAAGGATTAGTATTATATCTTGCTTATTTTCGGCTTTCGTTATATAATAACGATGAATCACAATGATAAAAGGATATTCAAATATGAAGCAAAAACAACGCTCGGCGTTCATCACCATCGTCGGTATCCCGAACGTCGGAAAATCATCCATCCTCAACCGCCTGCTGGGGCACAAGATCGCGATCGTATCCTCAAAGCCGCAAACGACCCGCACACGCATCACGGGTATCCTGACACAGGGCGACGACCAGCTGGTGTTCATCGACACGCCGGGTCTGCATAAGCCGCGCACCGAGCTGGGCGAATACATGGTCAAGGCGGTCAACGAATCCGTCCCGAACGGCGACGTTGCCGTACTGGTCGTCGACGCAAAAGACGAGGTCAAAAAAGGCGAGCTGTCGCTGATCGAAAAGCTCAAAAAATCCGATATGCCCGCGATCCTCGCGCTCAACAAGATCGATACGCTGAAGAACAAAAAGGAAGAGCTGATGGAGGCGATCCTGCGCTACACACAGCTGTACGACTTCGACGCGGTGGTGCCGATCTCGGCAGAAACCGGCGAGGGATTTGACGCGCTGATGGACGAGCTGAAAAAGCACTGTGTCGAGGGCGGTCATTTCTTTGACGACGACATGATCACCGACCAGCCGGAAAAGGTCATCGTCGCGGAGATCATCCGCGAAAAGATCCTCAGACTGTGCGATAAAGAGATCCCCCACGGCACGGCGGTCGTCATCGAGAGCATGAAGGAGCGCGATGACGCCGCTATCATGGATATCGAAGCGACCGTATACTGCGAGCGCGACTCGCACAAGGGCATCATCATCGGCAAAAAAGGCGCGATGCTCAAAAAGATCTCGACCTACTCGCGGCAGGACATCGAACGGTTCTTCGGATGCAAGGTCAACCTGCAGACATGGGTCAAGGTCAAGGAGGACTGGCGCAACCGCAGAGCGCTGCTGCAAAACTTCGGTTACGATAAGAAAAACTTTGAATAATTGAATATGGAACATTGAAAAAATGAATAGTTAACAGCGGACTCTGCCCGCACCCGTTATCATGCCGCAAAGCGACCGCCTTCGCTATTCAACATTCAATATTCATGATTCACCGCGCTGAAAGCGCAAAATATTTCCTCTACATTTTTCCCGCGTTATCAACCTCTCGCTTAGTGTATAATAAACCTACACTGTGTGAAAGGTTGGATGGCATGATGGATGAAAAAGAAGCGTGGAACGCATTTCTCAGAAGCGGAAGCGTCCGCGATTATCTCGAATACAAGGCGATCCAGAACAAAAATAACTGTTCGCTCCCGGAGGCGAAGGATGAAGTTCAGAACCAAGGGTCTGATACTCAAACAACAGAATATCGGTGAGCGCGACAAGCTGGTCTGGGTATTGACACAAAGCCACGGGATTCTGCGCGCTTTTGCACGCGGCGCCAAAAACATCAAAAGCCCTAAGTGCGCCGGCACGGGGCTTTTGTCGTATTCCGACCTGAGCTTTTTTGAGGGACGCGACAGCTACAATATCGACGAGGCG
>CADBOO010000130.1 GCA_902796225.1 uncultured Ruminococcus sp. | reverse complement strand
TCCCAGCAGGGAATATAGGGGTGCTTGCGGAGATGGATTTTGTAATCGGGGTTGATTTCATGTAATTGCAGTATCAGCCCGAAGAAATCGCCGGTCCGGTGATAGGCGGCGAGGTTGAGCTTGGGCTTCAGCGCCTTGAGCGTATTCGCCGCACCGCGGAGCATCGCGCCTTCCATGCCCTCGATATCGACCTTGATGTAGGTCGGTCGGCAGTCGATGCGATCGACCGTCGTGACGGGGACGTTGACGCCGCTGTCCGTGTTCAGCGCCGCCATCCTGCCGCCGCCTTTGGTGACGTACATCACGCCCTCGCGGTCGGCGATACCGGCATGGATCGCCTCGGCATCATGGATATCGGCGATATGCGCGCAGAGCTTTTGGTAATTCTTCGGATTAGGCTCGACGGCGGTGATGCGCGTATAGCCGTCCGTGTAATGCAGGAACTCGTCGACCGTATCGCCGCGGTACGCGCCGAGGTCGAGGCAGCTCTCGTTTTGCAGATGCAGGATGCGATGAAAAGCCTCGACCTTATCGCTTTCGATCGCGTCGAGATACGGCAGTCTGCCGGTATAGAAGAAGTCCAGCGCGCCTTTGAAGACGGTTTTTGACTGCTCGTCGGCGAGAAGCTCATAGGCGGTTTCAATACTGCTTTTGTGCCGGACGAGATACGCGTCGTCGAGGACGTCGCCGCCGATGACCGGGACGTTCGGTACGAGCAGCGCATGATCATCTGCGACCTGTTTGATGTGATCCATGACGTCGGGCAGGGAGCTTGCAAAGCACAGGGCGACGATGAAGCCGCCGTACTCCTTTTCAAGATCGCTCTGTTTTTTGACCGTGAAGCCGCGGAATTCCTGATAGCGGACGAAGTCGTCGCTTGCCATCACGCCGGCGGCTTTGATCCCGCGTTTTTTCATTTCGTCCAGCACCTTGTCGGCGCCGTTGCCCATGCCGTAGAGGACGATGGGTCTGTCGGCGTTTTTCAGCGTGTCCCAGACGTTGGGAAATTCAAATTCGAACAGCATGGCTCACCTACGGCTTGCATGCGGAGCAGGGGAAATATCCCGCCTCGGCAGCCTCTTCGCGCGAGGTGAATTCCACCTTGTTTTTCTCGCTCATGTTCTTGACGCCCGAGCAGTTGGGATAATGGAAAATATGGCTGCTTTTGTTGCCGATATACTCCACTTCGGTCTCGCCGGACCCTTCTCCCGCCGAGTAGGTCGCGATCTCCGTCTTGCCTTTTTCGGTGGCAAAGCTCAGGTATTTGCCGTCGGTCGAGGCGACGATCGTCCCCAGCTTGTCGGTCCTGAGATAGGTGCAGTCCATCAGCTTGAGCTTTTTGAGCGTTTCTTTATGCGGATGACCGTAGTCATTGTTTTTGCCGCAGGAGATGATCGCGTAGGCGGGCTTGACGGCTTTCAGAAACGCCGCGGATGACGAGGTGGACGAGCCGTGGTGACCGCATTTTAGTACGTCGGCGCGCAGATCCTCGCCCGCGTCGATCATTTCTTTTTCGCTGTCCTTTTCGGCGTCGCCTGTGAGCAGAAAACGGATTTCGCCGCACTGTACCATCGTGACGACTGAATAGCTGTTGTAGCCGCTGTAGTTCTTTGACAGCGGCGCCATGATCGTGAAGGTCGCTTCGCCGAAAGCGTATGTGTCGCCGACGACCGCGTCGATATAGTTGACGTCGTTTTGATCGACCGCTTTGAGCACGTTCATCCATGTGCTTGTTGTCTGATCGGTTTCAACGGTGATGAAATTCTCGGCGTCGACGCCGTTGATGACTTTTGCAAGTCCTCCGATATGGTCGGAATGGGGATGGGTGGCGATCACGTATTTCAGGCTGTCGGCATTGCGGCTTTTGATGTACTTGAGCACGGTCGAGCCGCTTTCCTTTTCACCCGCGTCGATCAGAACAAACTCGCCCTTTGATTCGAGCAGGATGCTGTCGCCCTGTCCGACGTCGATAAAATGCACCTTGAGCCTGACGTTTTCATCGGCGATCTCCTGTTCCTTCGGAGAGAGAAGATCGCATCCCGATACGGAGAATAATATGACTAATGCCAGCAGCAGACTCAGAAACTTTTTCATACGCATCCATCCTTTGTATCTAATATACAATATCCCTTCGGATAACGCAAGAATGATTCAGCAAAATTTGACTATTATTTTGCTTTGTGTTATAATAACCGTATACATCCGGTTATTATACAAATTATATATTGCCCGCCCAGTTTGTCGCTTTGCGACAACGGGCGATGGCTGATTATACCATAATCTCCTTCGGAGTTACGGTATAATGTATTTAATCAGAGGACGCACGATTTTCTTGATATAAGGAGTAGCATATGGCGGCGAATTATAAAGGTAAATATGAGATCGTGACAGCGGATGACAATCTGCCCGGAAAGGTGCTGTTGTACGAAAAACCCGGTAAGGAATGCTATACCAACAAGCACTGGCACAAGAACCTTGAGATCGACTATATCGTCAGAGGACGGATGTGGACGAATCTCTGCGGCGAGGACAGGGATCTGTACGACGGCGATTATATCCTGATCAACTCCGAGGCGGTGCATCAGACCTGCGGCAAGGTTCCGGATGAACCCGTCAAGTATCTTGTCGTGCTGTTTTCATACAGTTATATCAAGTCCTATTTTCCGGACTTTGACAAATACGCCTTTGATGTGAACGCCAACGAACAGGTGCGTGCGAGGATCCGCGATCTGCTCAAAGCCATCGTCTTTGAGGTCGAGAATCCCTCCGAGTTTTCGCGGCTGAAGATCTCGCTTGCGATGAATCAGATCATGATGCATCTGTTTACCAAGTGCCGTTCCAGACGTGAGGTCGACCCCGCCGCAGAGCCTAACGAGGACGAGCCGGAATACATCACCAAGGCGATCGACTTTATCCGCGAGAATTACCGCGAGAGGATCTCGCTGGAGGATATCAGCTCGTTTGTCGGACTGACGCCGACCTATTTCTCGCGCTACTTCAAAGCGACGACCCAGAAGACCTTCAAGAACTATCTGAACATGATCCGACTGGAGAATACCCTCGTGGATATTCAGCAGAACGGCATGAGCGAGACCCGCGCATCATTGGAAAACGGTTTTCCGAGCGTCAAGGCGTTCATTGCCGTGTTCAAGAGCGTTTACGGCTGCGCGCCGAGCGAGTATGTCAAGCAGTACCAGGAGGAAGCACCGATCTCCGAGATCCAGAAGTTATAACAGATACAGCAAAGGCGCCGATGATTCGGCGCCTTTTATGTTTCTATGACTTGCAATTCCTCCCACAGCTCATACAGGGATTCCAGTTCTTTTTGTTTTTTCTCAAGGCTTTCGGTCAGCGCTATCAGCTGTTCGTAGTCGCTCTGGACTTCTTCTTCGGAGAGCGCTGTCTGCAGCTCTCCGACCTCGCCTTCGAGCCGTTCGATCTCTGCTTCCGTGCGGGAAATCTTTGTTTTGCGCTTGCGCTCGTCGCTTTCGCGCTGCTTTCTGAGCTGCCATTCGTTGAGCGGCTTTTCTTTTTTCTCCGTTTGATCCGCTCGGGGAGAGGCGGCGTCCTGCGACTGCTTTTCGAGATAGTAGTCATAGTTGCCCAGATACTCCGTCATGCCGTCCTTTCCGAGGACAAGAATGCGGTCGGCCAGCTTGTTGATGAAATAGCGGTCGTGGCTGATGATCACGAGCGTTCCCTCAAAGTCGAGCAGGGTATCCTCGAGCGCTTCTCTGGACGATGCGTCGAGGTGGTTGGTCGGCTCGTCGAGGAGCAATAGGTTATAGCCGCCCAGCATGAGCTTGAGCAGCGAGATGCGCGCGCGTTCGCCGCCGCTCATCGCGGACAGCGGCTTGAATACCTCGTCGCCCTTGAACAGGAATGCAGCTAAGGAGGAGCGCACCTTGGTGTCGGTGAGGAAGGGATAGGTGTTGTGGATCTCGTCGATGGCGGTGTTGTTCAGATTCAGGTTTTCCTGCATCTGGTCAAAGTAGCCGCAGTCGACGTTCGCGCCGTAGATATACTCGCCTTCGTCGGCAAACTGCTGACGGTTGAGGATGCGGAACAGGGTGGTTTTGCCGCAGCCGTTTTCGCCGAGAATGAACACGCGTTCGCCCTTTGTGATATGCATATTCACGTTTTTGAACAGCTTTTTATCGCCAAATGACTTGCGCAGATCGGACGCGATCAGAACGTCGTTGCCGCTTTCGTGACGCGGCTCGAATCGCATCCGCATATTCTCCAGTTCTCCGTCGGGAGCGACCAGCTGTTCCTTGATGCGGTCGACTTCCTTCTGTTTGCTTTCCGCCATGCGGATGTTGCGCTCGCGGTTCCATCGGCGCTGCTGCTCGATGATGCCCTCAATACGGCGGATCTCCTTCATGTCGTTGATGTATTTATTCTTTTGCGCGTCAAGCTGCGCCTGCTTCTTTTTCATGAACTCGGTGTAGGCGCCCTTGTAGGTCATGCACTTGCCGTGTTCGATCTCAACGGTTTTGTTGGTGACGGCGTCAAGAAAATAGCGGTCGTGGCTGACGATGATCATTGCGCCCTTGAAATCGCGCAGAAAGCCCTCCAGCCATCCGACAGATTTGATATCGAGGTGATTGGTCGGCTCGTCGAGCAGCATAAGCTTTGCGTCCGACAGCAGCAGCTTCAGCAGGCTCAGCTTTGATCGCTGACCGCCGCTGAGCGCCGAGGTCGGCATCGAGAATTCCTCTTGCCGGAAGCCCAGTCCGATCAGCGCCGACCGGGTGCGGCTTTTGTAGGTCAGACCGCCGTCGCGTTCAAAGGCTTCGATCAGCGCTGTCTGGCGCGCGATCAGATCATCCAGATCGTTCGACCCGCTTTCGATCTCGGACGTCAGCCGTTCGATCTCGCGCTCGCTCTCCTTGAGCTTGTCAAAAACCGATTCCAGCTCGTCGTAGATGGTGCGGCTGCCGTTTGAGCAGGCGTGCTGTTCCATATATCCGATGCTCAGCCCGCGCTCCGGCGCGATCACGCCGGACGTCGGATCCAGCTCGCCGCAGATCATTTTGAACAGGGTGGTTTTTCCGACGCCGTTGCGTCCGATCAGCCCGACCTTGTCCCGTGCGTCTACTTCAAAGCTGAGGTCGCGGAACAACTCGCGCTCGCCGAATGACATCGACAGCTTGCTCAGCGATAATACCGGCATCAAACCACTCCTTTCCCGATCGCAAATTCACAGACTCTATTTTACTCCATATCGCAGAAAAGAGCAACACTTTTTTGAATTCGCTTGCCATTCTCCCCGGATGGTGTTAAGATGGTATCAGAATACGGAAAGGAGCCGCTGTGATGAAAGATGAAATGAAAGTCATCCGGAAAAAGAAGAAAGGGAAAAAATGGTGGAAGATCCTTCTCGGGATCATCGCTGGACTGCTTGCGATCGTGATTATCTATCTTGCCTATGTGTTCATCAGCTACAACCGCATCGAGGATAATCAGGAGCTGGACGTCGAGGGCAAGGCGCAGTCAACCGCAGTCAAGGTCGGCACAGAGTATACCGCTATGACCTATAATATCGGGTTCGGCGCGTATACGCCCGATTTCACGTTTTTTATGGACGGCGGCACGCAGTCGTGGGCGAAATCCAAGGAAAGCGTCATTGACTGTATCGACGGCGATGTCAAGCTGATCAAGGATCACAAGGTCGATTTTGCGCTGATCCAGGAGGTCGATTTCGACTCCACCCGCAGCTATCATGTGGATCAGGTGCAGATGTTCCGCGAGGCGTTCGACGGCTATTCTTCGACCAAAGCAGTCAACTATCACTCGGCGTTCCTGTTTTATCCGATCCTCCAGCCGCACGGCGCGTCCAACAGCGCTCTGCTGACGCTCAGTGATGTTCAGATCGCTTCTTCGCTGAGACGCAGTCTGCCGATCTCCGAGGGTTTTGGAAAATTCCTTGACCTCGACCGCTGTTATTCGATCAACCGCATCCCCGTTGAAAACGGTAAAGAGCTGGTGATCATCAACACCCATCTATCCGCCTACGGTACCGACGGCGACCTGCAGCATCAACAGCTTTCAAAGCTGTTCGGCGATATGCAGGCAGAGTACGAGAAAGGCAATTATGTGATCTGCGGCGGCGACTTCAACCATGATTTCCTCGGAAATTCGAAGGAGATCTTCAATGACGAGGTTCCGGAGGAATACAGTTGGGCGGCAGCGTTCCCCGACGAGCTGATCCCCGATCATTTCGGCAAGGTCACGGATTACAAAAGCGGCGTGACGGTGCCTTCGTGCCGCAACTGCGACAAACCTGCGGGGCCGGATTGCTTCACGGTGACGGTCGACGGTTTCATCATCTCCGATAATGTTGAGAGCACCTATGTCGACGTTGTGGATAATCAGTTTACCTACAGCGACCACAATCCCGTTGAAATGCGCTTCAAACTGAAAAAATAATACAATATGCGGGGTCTTCACGGGCTCCGCTTTTTATTGGAAATCAGTTTTTAATCTTGCCTGAATGCGCAAAGTATGGTATAATTTGTAAACATCTATGACGTAACGAGGAGTATTATGGAAAAACAACGCAGTTCCTTTTCCGGTTCGATCGGCTTTGTGCTGGCTGCAGCAGGCAGCGCGGTCGGGCTGGGCAATATCTGGAGGTTTCCGTATCTTGCCGCAGAGGGCGGCGGCGGACTCTTTTTATTCATCTACATCGGTCTGGCGCTGACCTTTGGCTTCACGCTGTTGATGAGCGAGGTCGCGATCGGCCGTAAGACCAAGCAGAGCTGTCTGACGGCGTACAAGCATATCAACAAAAACTGGGGATGGCTCGGCGGATTAGCGAGCGTCATTCCGTTCATCATCCTTCCGTACTATTGTGTAATCGGCGGCTGGGTCATGAAATATGCCTTGTCGTTTATCATCGGTCAGGGAGTCGACGCCGCAGGCGATAGCTTCTTCACGGGATTCATCACCGGCAACAGCGAGCCGATCATCTATACGGTCGTCTTTTTGCTGCTGACGACAGTTGTCGTGTTTCGCGGCGTCAACAAAGGCATCGAGGCGATGTCAAAGATTCTGATGCCGATCCTGTTTGTCCTGATCATCGGTATCTCTGTCTATTCGCTGACGATCAGCGGAGGCGAGGATTACGGCAATCGCACCGGCATGGACGGCTTTTGGTATTATGTGATCCCGAACGCCGACGGAATGGGCTTCAGCGACGTCCTCAAGGTCATCATGAGCGCGATGGGTCAGCTGTTCTACAGCATTTCCGTTGCGATGGGCATCATGGTCACCTACGGCTCGTATTTCAAAGACAAGGACAATCTGATCAAATCGGTCAACCAGATCGAGATCTTCGATACGATCGTCGCATTCCTTGCGGGCGTGATGATCATCCCCGCCGTTTATGTTTTTCTCGGTCCGGAAAATATGGCAAAAGGGCCGGGACTGATGTTTGTTGCGATGCCGAAGATCTTTGCCCGGATGGGCGCCGCCGGCACGTCGCTGGGGATCATTTTCTTCCTGATGGTGCTTTTCGCCGCGCTGACCAGCTCGATCTCGCTGATGGAGGCAGTCGTATCCGGTATGGTCGACAAGGGCGTGACCCGCAAAAAATCCACCCTGGTCGAGGGCGGCGTTGCGATCGTGATCGCAGTCGTCGTTTGTCTCGGCTATAACGTTCTGTACTTCGATCTTACCCTGCCGAACGGTCAGGTGGGACAGATCCTCGATATCCTCGACTATCTGTCGAACAACATCCTGATGCCGGTTCTCGCGATCGGCACCTGCATCCTGGTCGGCTGGATCGCTAAGCCGAAAGCGATCATCGACGAGGCGACCAAGAACGGAGAACGTTTCTTCCGCCGCCACCTGTACACCGTCATGGTCAGGTTCGTCGCGCCGGTACTGCTGTGCATCCTGCTGCTCGGATCCTTCGGCGTTTTCGGATAATCAATCGTCTGATATCAGTCACCCGCTTCTTCGGAGGCGGGTGTTTTATGTTTGGGTATAATTCTATATCAGAATTATACTTGCGTATATTTCTTTCAGAGAATTATAAAAAATCCGGCAGACATGGTACAGAGTCCCGTTAATGGGACAGATGTTCTTGTATCATATAAGTGTAGCAAGCTAGAATGAAAAAGTAAATGTCGAGAAAAGGGTGAGAAAACAGGGAAAAGTATTGCGTTTAGTATTGCAATGAGGTAGTGTAAAGC
>CADBOO010000129.1 GCA_902796225.1 uncultured Ruminococcus sp. | reverse complement strand
TATAGGAGGTCTTGTCGGTGACGGCGATTCGTTTCCACTTGCCGCTGCTCTTGATAAAAACGCCGTAACGAAATGCGCCGCGGGAGGTTTTCCAGAGAACGGTATTGCCGCCTTTGATGGGCTTATAGCCGACGATCTTCGGCGTTGCGATATAGACGCCCCAGAGAGGCTTGCTGCTGTAGAAGCTGAAATTGGCGGGGTCGTTCGCGTCGATCGCGCGGACAGTGTAGTAATACTTGTTGCCGGAGGTGATGTCGGAGCTGAGGTAGGAGGTAGAGGTCGTCTGAGCAAGGAACTTCCAGCTTCCCGTACCTTTGATGTAGACCCTGTAAGCTCCGGCGCCGTTGGAAGCGTTCCAGGCGAGCATCTGGCCGCCGTTGACGTTCGAGATGGACTTAAGAGCCGGGATGCCGATGAAACGGTAGGCATAGCCCGCGTGATCGAAGCTGCCGATGAATTTGCCCGCCGCGTTGACAGCGCGGACGGTGTAGAGATAGGATCTGCCGCTGACGAGGTTTTTGTGCTCGAACGACAGCCCGGAGACCTTAGCGATGCGCACCCAGCCGCTTTCCTGATGGAGATAGAGGAAGTACCGTACGGCGCCTTCAAAAGAAGACCACTTGATGATCGCGCCGTATTGGGAGGCGGTGACAGAGAGGATGCGCGGGCCGGCGATGACAGGCTCGGGAGCTTCGGTAGGCGCTTCGGTGGGGGCTTCTGTGGGAGCCTCTGTGGGCGCCTCGGTCTCGCCGGTCGTAACGAGATCGGATGAGGTTTCTTCTGTGACGATCTCATTCGGCTCGGTCTGATCTGCCTGTATGAGCGAATCGTTTTCCGTTGTCTCAGCGGCTGCGCCGACTGAGATTGCGGACAGAAGGATCAGCGCGGAAAGGATGACAGATATGATTCTCTTTTTCATAGGAACCTCCTGCGTTATTTCTGTATTTTGTGATCCTATTATACGCCATCTGACCGAGAATGACAAGCGGTTCAGCGTGATAAAAACTGCCAAATTTTGCCTCGATCCGCCGACAGAAATCGCTGACTTTGCGTAATCTGCGGAAGTTTCGCAAGAATATTTGAAAATAGGTATTGAAATTTGCAAAACTTTGTGATAGAATAGTCTAGCATTGTGAAATGCTGGTGTAGCTCAGTAGGCAGAGCGCGTCCTTGGTAAGGACGAGGTCACCAGTTCGAATCTGGTCATCAGCTCCACGCAAACGGCGTCCCGTCAGGGGCGCCGTTTTTGCGTGGAGCTGCCATAGCAGAGGCGATGATCTTGGGGTCCCCGACGAGATGAAATCTCGGTGGGGAGAGGAGGAGCAAGAAGCGCCGAGGCTCGAAGCCCTCGGATAACGACCGGCGAGTCGGTGCCTGTCGAAATGACCGCAGGTCATGCAGACGGGCGGACGAGTGGGAGTTATACGAGGATCAGCGCAGAGCAGCGAGGCGTGACAGGCGGCACGAGCAGGAGGGAGGTCACGCTTGACCGCCCTCAGCGAGTACAGCGAACGACGACGAGGTCATCAGCTCCATCGTCTGTATCAATCTCTTGTGTATTCAAGTGTATTTGCTTTTTTGACGCAAAAAGTCAGACCGCATCCCTAAATCAAGAAAAGAGAGCGTTTTTCAACGCCCTCTGATTCACTGCAATTGCAAATTGCTAATGAGATGATGATAAACAATGTTTGAACTTCAATTAATAGGGCTGCCGCAAAGCTTTCCGTTTTGCGACAGCCCCATTCTTACCCCTCCAACAGTCCGATATACTTATAAGCCGTCGTCCTGCTCAAATCGCAAATCCTCGCAAGTTCTGACAAATTCATCTTTCCTGCTTTATACGACGGATAATGACGCAGGAAGGACGCAGGGATGTCATCGGCGGTTATCTGCGGTCGACCGATTCTGCGTCCTTTGGCTCTGGCGTGCTGCATGCCGATGCGTACGCTGTCGCGTATGGCGCAAAGCCGTAACGCCGCATGGACGGGAGCTTTTTGAACCGCTATGCGGAATAAATCCCATACCTGTTCTTGACATTCGCGCTCATACGGAATATAATAGAGTTCGTAAGACAAAGACGTCTTGGTTTTTCCGAGGGGTCTTTGTCTTTTTTTGTTAGATAGGAAACGATAACAAAGAGTACAAAAACAGTCTGAAATCATACCGGATGAAGATCATACAGCAACACCTGTCAAACAAAAAAGATTGATCGTGCCCGTCCGGCAGCGCCCTTGACGGGCGCACGGGCGATGGCCATACGAAATGCGCAAAAGTACGATTTCTTGTTGCGTTACTTGGAGGGGAATATGAATCATATACACGAAGAATGCGGCGTGTTCGGAATCTACGCCTGCCGCCGTTCGGATCCGGCGGTGCTTGCTTACTATGCGCTCTTTGCCTTACAGCACCGCGGGCAGGAGAGCGCGGGGATCGCCGTCAACGACGACGGTGTTTTTCGTGCGGTCAAGGGCGAGGGGCTGGTCGGCGAGGTGTTCGGCGACGAAAAGCTGCGGTCGCTCGGAAAGGGCAATATCGCGGTCGGGCATGTGCGCTATGCGACCACCGGCGCGGGACAGTCGCAGAATATCCAGCCGCTGCTGGTCAATCACCACAAGGGCAGGATGGCGCTGTGCCATAACGGCAATCTGTCCAATTCCTTTGAGCTGAGGACGAAGCTGGAAGAAAACGGCGCGATCTTCCACACCACGACCGACAGCGAGGTCATCTCTTACATGATCGTACAGCAGCGCTTGAAAACCGGCTCTATCGAAAACGCCGTCAGCGCTGCGATGGATATGATCGAGGGCGCGTACTCGCTGGTCATCAGCTCACCCCAGAAGCTGATCGCGGTGCGCGATCCGCACGGATTCCGGCCGCTGTGTTACGGGACGACGGATGACGGCAGCATCGTCTTTGCCTCCGAGTCCTGCGCGCTTGACGCGATCGGGGCAAAGCTCGTCAGAGATCTGTACCCCGGCGAGATGGCGATCGTCGACAAAAACGGTCTGCGGTTCGATACCACTCACTGCGGCTGCTGCTTCAAACGCTTCTGCGTCTTTGAATACATCTATTTTGCGCGTCCCGATTCGGTGATCGACGGCGCGTCTGTCAGCCTGTGCCGCCGGAATGCCGGCAGGTTTCTGGCGCAGGAGCATCCTGTCGACGCGGATATCGTGATCGGCGTGCCGGACTCCGGACTGGAGGCGGCGATCGGCTATGCGCAGGAGTCCGGTATTCCGTATGCCATCGGATTTACCAAAAACAAATATATCGCCCGCACCTTTATTGCCAGCGGACAGGATTCGCGTGAGCGCGGCGTCGGGATCAAGCTCAATCCGATCCGCGAGGTCGTGAAAGATAAGCGGGTGGTGCTGATCGACGATTCCATCGTGCGCGGTACGACCTGCCGCAAGATCGCAAATCTGCTGTGGCAGGCAGGCGCGAAAGAGATCCATATGCGCGTCAGCGCGCCGCCGTTTGTCAAGCCGTGCTATTACGGCACCGATATCGATTCCGAGGACGTTCTGATCGCCAACCACATGGGCGTTGAGGACATCGCCCGCGAGATCGGCGTGACGACCCTCGGCTATCTCAGCATCGGGAACGTCCGGATGCTGACAGGCGTTGACAGCGGTTTTTGCACCGCCTGCTTCGGCGGCGGATATCCGACCGCTGTGCCCGCGCACGGTACAAAAAATCGCTTTGAAATGAAAATCAGCGAGAATCCGGAAGGTGAATGACATGAAATATCAACCGAATCGGGACAGAAGAATCTTTCTGGAAAACGGTTCTGTCTATGAGGGTCGGGGCTTCGGCGCAGACGGCGACAAGATCGTCGAGATCGTTTTCAATACCTCGCCGGTCGGGTATCAGGAGATCCTCTCCGACCCGTCCTACACCGATCAGGGCGTGGTCATGGCGTATCCGCTGATCGGCAACTACGGCATGAACGACGACGACTATGAATGCAAAACGCCGACCGTCGGCGCGATGATCGTGCGGGAATACAACAGCGAGCCGTCCAACTTCCGCAGTACGGAAACTCTGGGTGAGGTGATGAAGCGGTTCGGCGTCGTCGGCGTCAGCGGCATCGACACCCGCAAGCTGGTGCGGGAGATCCGCGAGTTCGGTTCCTGCAGGGCGCTGATCACTTCTGCCGATACGGATATCCCGACTGCTCTTGCGAAAATGAAAGCCGCAGAGATCCCTCACGACGCGGTCAGCCGCGTCAGCCGGACTGTCCCCAAACACTATATCGGCGAAAACGGGAGGTTTCATGTCGTTGCCGTCGATTGCGGAATGAAGGAGAACATCGTGCGGTCGTTTTTGAAACACGGGTGCGATCTGACCGTCGTGCCGTGGGATACGCCCGCAGATATCATCCTTTCGCTCAAGCCGGACGGCGTGTTCCTCAGTAACGGCCCCGGCGATCCCGCGGACGTTCCCGAGGTTGCCGACGCGGTACGCCGGATGATCGGCAAAGTTCCGATCTTCGGCATCTGCCTCGGACATCAGATCCTGTCGCTCGCCTACGGCGCGAAAACCTACAAGCTGAAATTCGGTCACCGCGGCGGCAATCATCCCGTCAAAAATCTGCTGACCGGTAAAATCGAGATCACCTCGCAGAATCACTCCTATGCGGTGGATGCGGACAGCATCAACCATACGCCGCTGACCGTGACGCATCTCAATCTCCTTGACAATACCGTCGAGGGAGTGGAATGTGCAAAAGACGCCGCCTTCGGTGTGCAGTATCATCCCGAATCCGCGCCCGGTCCGCAGGACAGCGCGTATCTATTCGATCGGTTCACGCAGTTGATGAAGGAGGCGAAGGAGCATGCCTAAGAGAACGGATATCAAGAGGATCATGGTCATCGGCTCGGGTCCGATCGTGATCGGTCAGGCGGCGGAGTTCGACTACGCCGGCACGCAGGCGTGTCTGGCGCTGAAAGAAGAAGGTTATGAGGTCATCCTGTGCAATTCAAATCCCGCGACCATCATGACGGATACCATGATCGCCGACAAGGTGTATATGGAGCCGCTGACGCTCGAATACATCGCCAGGATCATCCGCAGGGAGCGTCCCGATGCGATCCTGCCGGGTATCGGCGGCCAGACAGGGCTGAATCTTGCCATGCAGCTGGAGAAAAAGGGCGTTCTCAGGGAATGTCGGGTCGAGCTGCTCGGCACCTCGTCAAAAAGCATTGAGCAGGCAGAGGATCGCGAGCTGTTCAAGGAGCTGTGCGAAAGAATCGGCGAGCCCGTGATCCCGTCGCAAATCACATTCAGCCTTGATGAGGCGAAAAGAGCTGCCGAGGATGTCGGCTATCCTGTTGTATTGCGTCCCGCGTTCACCCTCGGCGGTACGGGCGGCGGTTTTGCTGATAACGAGGACGAATTGATCGAGATCGGCAGGCAGGCGTTTGCCTTAAGCCCCGTGCATCAGGTGCTGATCGAAAAGTCCGTCAAGGGATATAAGGAGATCGAGTACGAGGTCATCCGCGACGCGAATGATACCGCGATCACTGTCTGCAATATGGAGAATCTCGACCCGGTCGGCGTCCACACCGGCGACAGCATCGTCGTCTGTCCGTCCCAGACCCTGACCAATAAAGAATACCAACTGCTGCGCGACAGCGCGCTGAAGATCATCCGCTCGCTTCAGATCGAGGGCGGCTGCAACGTACAGTTCGCGCTTGACCCGCAGTCCTTTCAATACTATGTGATCGAAGTCAATCCGCGCGTGTCGCGATCTTCGGCTCTGGCAAGTAAAGCGAGCGGTTACCCGATCGCCCGCGTCAGCGCAAAGATCGGCGTAGGGCTCAGGCTGGATGAGATCCCGCTTGCCAATACGCCTGCGGCGTTCGAGCCTGCACTAGACTATGTCGTCACCAAGATCCCGCGCTTTCCGTTTGACAAATTCGCCGACGCGCCCAACACCCTCGGCACCCAGATGAAGGCGACCGGAGAAATCATGAGCGTCGGCAGAACGATGGAGGAAAGTCTGCTCAAAGGGGTCCGTTCTCTCGAAACCGACGCGTATCATCTGTATCTCGACAAATTCACAGATATGCAGACAGATTCCCTGCTCGCGTATATCGAACAGGGTACGGACGACCGTATCTTTGCGCTCGCCGAGCTGCTGCGCCGCGGTACGGATATCGAATTGCTTTTTGAAAAAACCCGGATCGACCGTTTTTTCCTCAGGAAAATCAGAAATATTGCGGAAACGGAGCGGCAATTGACCGCGCATATCGGAGATGAAAGCGTGCTGTATGCAGCAAAGCGTATGGGCTTCTCCGATAAAGCGATCGCAAAGCTATGGGGCGTCTCCGAAAGAGATATTTATCATGAACGCAAAGAAAAAGGGATCGTCCCGATCTTCAAGATGATCGACACCTGCGCGTCGGAGTTCAAGAGCTATGTGCCGTATTTCTACTCGACCTATGAAGATGAGAACGAAAGCATCCGTTCCGACAAAAAGAAGATCGTCGTCCTGGGCGCGGGACCGATCCGCATCGGTCAGGGCGTTGAGTTCGACTACTCGACCGTCCATGCGGTGCAGACCATACGCCGTGCCGGCTACGAGGCGATCATCATCAAC
>CADBOO010000128.1 GCA_902796225.1 uncultured Ruminococcus sp. | reverse complement strand
GGTGACCTCGGTAGACATCTGCTCTACCTCGATGCCCTTGTAGTCCTTGATCTCGATCTCAGGCTCAACGATAACGGTCGCCTTGAAAGTAAAGCCGTCCTTAGAGACCTCGGTCGCCTCAAGACCTGTGACGGTGATGACCTTGAGGTCTGCTTCCTTAGCCGCCTCGTCCAGCGCCGCGGGATAGCAATCCTGCATCGCGTCGTCATAGAAGATCTCTGCGCCGTACATCTTCTCGATGATCATGCGGGGCGCCTTGCCCTTGCGGAAGCCGGGTACGTTGATCTTTTTGACCTGCTTTTTATATACCTTGTCAACGGCCTTCATAAAAGTCTCGCCGTCAACGCTGACTTCTACTTCGTAAGTGTTTGTTTCTTTTAATGTGGATGATTTTAAGCTCATTTTTCATTCCTCCAACTGTACATGATCGTACACATTTTTGTAACATTGATAATATACCATAAACGGCTGAAAATTACTATGTTAAAAATGTAAAATTTTCAGTTAAAACCGCAATAAAACTGGCTAATTCGATATCCCCGGGGGCGATTTTTGCCCGATCAGCGCACCAATTGAGGCACAAAGCGGGTATAGTCGCAGGAGATCAGGTGAAAATCGATCCCCTTGTATGCGCCGAGCACCGCGTTTTTGTGGGTGCGGTCGCCGTGCAGATGACCGTAATAACAGGTCGTGACCCCCAGCTCAAGCAGCGCCGTCATGATCTCCTCGCACTCAATATCGCCGTAGACGGGCGGGTAGTGCAGAAAGACGATCGGGCGTTTGCCGGTCTCAAGAGCAGCGTTATAGGACGTTTTCAGCCTGCCGATCTCGCGGTTGATCACCTTGATATCATGCTCGCCCTCTTTGTCATAGTACCATCCGCGCGTACCGCAGACGGCGAACTCGCCGACCTCATAGGCGTTATTGAACAGGATGCGGATGGTGTCAAAGCCGTTCGCAAGCAAATAATCCTCGATCTTCTTTTTGGTCTGCCACCAGTAATCGTGGTTGCCCTTTAAAAAGATCTTCTGTCCCGGAAGCGACTGGATAAAGGAAAAATCCGCATAACACTCCTCCAGCCTCATTGCCCAGGAAATGTCGCCGCCGATCACGACGGTGTCGTCGGGGGTGATCAGCTTTTCCCAGTTTTCCCTGAGGCGCGGGACATAATCCGACCATCCGTGAAAGACGTCCATCGGCTTATCCGTGCCGAGCGACAGGTGCAGATCGGCGATCGCGAACAGGCTCATTTATTGATCCCCAGCGCGCCGAGAACAACGTCCTGCATTCCCTCTTTGTCAGTGACCTTTGAGAAGCGGGCGGTCTTGCCGCGCAGAGAAGCGAGCGGTGCAGGTACGGGAGCGCCGGTCAGCTCATGGAGCTTTTCGACCATATCAAACTCGCTCTCGGGCAGCTTGCCGTCGTCGACAGCAGACAAAACAGCCTTCGAGAATTTATAGGGGCTGGCAGTGGACGCGATGACAACAGGGGTCTGATCCCCGGTCTTTTTGATGTATTCGTCGCATACCGCTACGGCGACTGCCGTATGGGTATCGCAGAGGTAATGCTCCTGCTCGTAGAGATCGTGGATCGTCTTTTCGGTTGCTTCCTCGTCGGCATAGCCGCCGTAGAACAACGCGGAGATCTTCTCTTTGATGCTGTCGCTGACCTCATATCTGCCCTCTGCCTTCAACGCTTCCATATAGCCCTTGGTCTCGGCGTCATTGTCGCCGGACAGCCGATAGAGCAGACGCTCGAGGTTGGACGACACCAGAATATCCATCGAGGGTGAAACGGTTGTATAGAAACCGCGGTTCTTGTCGTAGATACCGGTGTTGATGAAATCGGTCAGCACGTTGTTGGAATTGGACGCACAGATGAATCGGTTGACCGGCAGACCCATTTCATAGGCGTAGTACGCCGCGAGGATATTGCCGAAGTTGCCGGTCGGGACGGTGATGTTGATCTTTCCGCCGAGTCTCACCTTGCTGAGATTGACCATATCGCAGTAGGCGGAGATATAGTAGACGATCTGCGGCAGCAGGCGGCCCCAGTTGATGGAGTTCGCGGAGCTGAACATCATGCCGTTTTCTTCAAGGATCGCGGAGGTCGCGGGATCGGTGAAGATCTGTTTGACCGCAGTCTGGGCGTCGTCGAAATTGCCGTTGATGGCGCAAACATAGACGTTCTCACCCTCCTGCGTATTCATCTGGTGCTTCTGCATTGCAGATACGCCGTTGACGGGATAGAAGACGATGATTTTGGTGTGCGGCACATCACGGAAGCCCTCGAGCGCCGCCTTGCCGGTATCGCCGGAGGTCGCAACAAGGATGACCGCATCTCTGCCGCCGCCGACCTTTTGGAGCGATTTAGTCAGAAAATGCGGCAGGATCTGCAGCGCCATATCCTTGAACGCGCAGGTCGGACCGTGCCACAGCTCCAAGAGGTTCAGCTCGTCGCCGTTG
>CADBOO010000127.1 GCA_902796225.1 uncultured Ruminococcus sp. | reverse complement strand
GTTCTTCCTCGACTTCACCGCCAAGGAAAGCTGCGGCAAGTGCATCCACTGCCGTATCGGCACCAAGCGTATGCTCGAGATGCTCGACCGCATCACCAAGGGCGAGGGTAAGGAAGGCGACATCGAACTCTTGGAAGAGCTGTGCTACTCCATCAAGGACGGCGCGCTCTGCGGTCTGGGTCAGACAGCCCCGAACCCCGTCCTCACCACCATCAAATATTTCCGCGATGAATATGAGGCGCACATCAACGAGAAGAAGTGCCCCGCAGGCGAATGCTCCGATCTGATCGAATACAGCATCGACGCCGAGAAGTGCCGCGGCTGCACCCTGTGCGCGCGCAATTGCCCGGTGAACGCGATCACCGGATCCGTCAAGCAGCCTCATGTCATCAACACCGATAAATGTATCAAGTGCGGCAAATGCTACAGCGTCTGTAAATTCGGCGCCGTCAAGAAAGCGTAAAGGAGGGCTGAACATGATCAACTTAACTATCAACGGAAAACAGATTCAGGCTCCTGAAGGCGCCACAATCTTAGAGGCAGCCCGCGCGAACGGCATCGATATCCCCACCCTGTGCTATGACAAGGCTGTCGAGATCTACGGCGCGTGCGGTCTGTGCGTCGTCGAAGCCGAGGGAATCCCGAAGCTGCTGCGCTCCTGCTCCGCAAAATGCACCGAGGGCATGGTCGTCAACACCGAGAGTGAGCGCGTCATCCGCTCCCGCAAGGTCGCGATGGAACTGCTCATGTCCGCTCACGACGGCGACTGCGTCGCTCCGTGTCAGCTCAACTGCCCGGCGCGCACCGACTGTCAGGGCTATGTCGGACGGATCGCCAACGGCGAATATGACGCCGCCCTGAAGCTCATCAAAAACAAGATTTCTCTGCCCGCGTCCATTGGCAGAGTCTGCCCGCACCCCTGCGAGAAGGCTTGCCGCCGCAAGAACGTCGAGGAGCCGATCAATATCGCTCAGCTGAAAGCGTTCGCGGCGGATATGGACTTGAATGCAGACAGCTATATCCCAGAATGCAAGCCCGCTACCGGCAAAAAAGTCGCGATCATCGGCGGCGGCCCCGCGGGACTGACAGCCGCGTTCTATCTGACGATCCTCGGTCACGAGGTCACCGTCTACGATATGATGGAAAAGATGGGCGGTATGCTCCGCTACGGCATCCCGCAGTACAGACTTCCCAAGGAAGTACTGGATAAAGAGATCGCCATCATCGAAAAGACCGGCGTGAAAATGGTCAACAACGTCAAGCTCGGCGTCGACTTCACCATCGAGTCCCTTAAGGCAGAAAACGACGCGGTAATCGTCGCTGTCGGCGCGTGGAAGTCAAGCTCCATGCGTACCCCGGGCGAAGAGCTCGACGGCGTTTACGGCGGTATCGATTTCCTGCGTGCGGTCATCAAGGGCAACCCGCCCGAGATCGGCGAGCGCGTCGCCATCTGCGGCGGCGGCAATACCGCGATGGACGCCTGCCGTACCGCTGTGCGACTGGGCGCAAAGGAAGTCTACGTCGTCTACAGACGTACCCGCAACGAAATGCCCGCAGACGCGCTTGAGATTGATGAAGCCGAAGAAGAGGGCGTAATCTATAAATTCCTGACCAACCCGCTGTCCTTCAACGGCGAGGACGGCAAGGTCAAGTCCATCACCCTCCAGATCATGGAGCTGGGCGAACCGGACGCCTCCGGCAGACGCAGACCCGTACCGGTCGAGGGCAAGACCGAAGAGATCGCGGTCGATTCCGTCATCCTCGCGATCGGTCAGAAGCTCGTACAGAGCGACGTCAGTGAGCTGAAGCTCAACGAGCGCGGCAATATCGAAGCCGACCCCGATTGGTTCACCACCAATCTCGACGGCGTATTCGCCATCGGCGACGCCACCAACCGCGGCGCGTCCATCGCCATCGAAGCCATCGGCGAGGCAGACCGCTGTGTCAAAGCTGTCGACGCTTACCTGAACGGACAGGAGCTGGATACCCGTATCCCCTATATCTCCAAGCGCGACGAGGCGACCATCGATTACAGCGACCGTGTCAAAGAGCCGAGAAAGACGCCGCGCGTCCTCGCTCCCGAAGTCCGCAACAAAAACTTTGAGGAAGTATCCCTCGGGTTCACCGAAGAAGAAGCCAAAGCGGAAGCGTCGAGATGCCTTGAATGCGGCTGCCGCGAATACTACAAGTGCAAGCTGCTGAACGTGGCACAGCGCTACGATATCGATCCCTCCCGCTTCCAGGGCGAGATGCCCCAGAAGTACACCCGCGACGAAAACGCGTTCATCGAGCGCAACACCGCGAAATGTATCCTCTGCGGTCTGTGCGTACGCTCCTGCCGCGAGGTCATGGACATCCACGCGATCGGACTGATGGGACGCGGCTTCAAAACCGACATTTCCCCGGCGTTCGCACTCCCGCTTGATCAGACCAACTGCAACAACTGCGGACTGTGCGTCAACCTCTGCCCCACCGGCGCGCTGACCGAAAAGTCCGTTCTGAAAAAGCAGGTCCCGCTGAAAGAGGATTACACCGAGGAGTCTGTCGAGATCAACGGACAGCAGGCGTCCGTCCTCGTATCCCGCTACAACGGCAAGGTGCTCCGCGTGATCCCGAACGACGAGATCTCCCGCAATTGCGGTCTGAGCCGCGAGGAACTGATCGCAAAAATCAAATAATCGATCCTACGACAAAAGCCGCTCCGGATAAACCGGAGCGGCTTTATGATTTGTTTCTGGTTTTTGCCGACAGCAGATACGGCTGCGCTGTCAAAGGATCACCTTCGGCATACGATCTCGCTGCCGGTCGCGCTGCAGCCGGACAGCCAGCGTTTTTTATCGGTCGAGATACAGCGTACCGTATACGCGTACTTCACGCCGTTTTTCGCGGTTCTGTCAAGGATCTTGTTCGAAGTCGTATCGATGAGCTTCACCCATTTTCCGTTGCCGGTCTTGCGATAGATCCGAAACAGCACGCCGCCCTTGGGCTTGATATAGTAGATCTGTATGCCGTTTGCGGTATTCCATACCGTCGGAGATTTCGGTACGGCAACATAAAGGCACGACCAGCCGTTCGCATTATAGCCGCCGATGCATTGCTTCTTCGCATTCATCGCGCGCACGGTATATGTGTAAGTCGTCCCTCCGACACGGTTCTTTGCGATAAAGCTCGTGCTTTTTGTATCGCCCAGCTTTTTCCATGTCGTTCCGCTTTTGACCATCACACGGTAATAGACCGCGCCCTTGACCGCCTTCCATGTCATCTTTGTACCGCTGTTGACGTTCTCAAACTTCGACATCACCGGCGAGCCGAAATGCGTGATGGCAAATCCCGCCGTATTATATCCGCTCGCCAGCGTTCTGCCGTCGGCGGAGATACATCGGACGGTGTAGGTGTATTTCGTGCCGGACGCCGGCGTTTTGTCCGTCAGGCTCAGCGCGGTCGTATCGCCGATCTTTTTCCACGAGGTCTTCGCATCCTTGCGGAACACACGGTATTTCACTGCGCCCCTGACCGCGTTCCATTTCAGCTGAACGCCGCCGTAAACATTGGCGATCTTCGTCATCCGCGGGGTATCCAGCAGAAAAGTCACCCGCTCGAGTCCCGTGACCGTCAGCGTGCTTTTATCCTCGCTGATCGTCTTTGTCGCGGCGGGACAAGCCTCCCTGAGATAAGTCAGCGCAAGATCGTCGCTGAACCGATAGCCGGGCTGCGCCTTGATCACCACAGAGTGGCGGTACTGAAAACCGGGCCGCAGCGCGGTCGGCGCTGTTTTGGACGAAACGGATCCGTCGACGGTGTTTGTCCAGCTCTCATTATCGACATACGCGCTGTCACCGACGGTCCTGACAGTCGCGATAAAGGGGACATAGCAGGGCGCGCAATCGGGATTATTGCTGATATAGGGATAGGTCCAGATATTGCCGACGTCCAGCGTTTCAATCAGCGTATCGCCGTTTTCATCGGGATCATCGCCGCCCGTTGCCGACGGCGCGATCACAGAGATGCCCGATAGGATCGCCAGCGCCAGGATCAGCGACAAAAGCCGCCTTGTTATCTTCATCATGATCACCTTTCACAAATCGTAAAAGCTATAATATGTATTATAATACCATTATAACACCGATCCCGCCGCAGTTCAAGTCAATCATCGCCCGACAGCCGTCCGATGTGCGGCAACAAGATGACGGCGCCGGCGGCAAATCCTTCATCATCTGCATTTCAACACGTCAAAACGCTAAAATATTTGCAACTCAACCGCCCGATTATTGCATAATCACTACATCACACCGCCATCCGATCGGGATTTCTATTATTTTTATGAAACTTTTAAAAACCCTCTTGCAAAATCTTCCTATCTATTATATAATGCTAACTGTGCGATAATTTGCATTCATGCAACTATTTTATATGGAGGTATCATTTATGTCTTATGTTGATGAAGTATTGGCAAAGGTAAAAGCGAAAAACGCTTCCGAGCCCGAATTCCTGCAGGCTGTCGAAGAGGTTCTCAATTCTCTGCGCCCTGTGATCGAGGCTAACGAAGAAATGTATAAAAAGCAGGCGCTGCTCGAGCGTATCTGCGAGCCTGAGCGTCAGCTCAAGTTCCGCGTTCCGTGGGTAGACGACAACGGTCAGGTTCAGGTCAACACCGGCTACCGCGTTCAGTTCAACTCTGCGATCGGCCCGTACAAAGGCGGCATCCGTCTGCATCCCTCCGTTAATATCGGTATCATCAAGTTCCTCGGCTTTGAACAGATCTTCAAGAACAGCCTGACCGGTCTGCCCATCGGCGGCGGTAAGGGCGGCTCTGACTTTGACCCCAAGGGCAAGTCCGACAACGAGATCATGAAGTTCTGCCAGAGCTTTATGACCGAGCTGTGCCGTCACATCGGCGCTGACACCGACGT
>CADBOO010000126.1 GCA_902796225.1 uncultured Ruminococcus sp. | reverse complement strand
GTCATAGCGGCGGGTGATGCCGTATAAGCTATACGAATTTGCCCACGGCGCATAGCCGCATTTAACGATGCGCCCGACCTGCCAGACAAGGTTGCCATTGTCGTCCACACGAAGATCGCCCGCCAATGTACCGCCGACGGAATAGAACTGCTCGGGCTTGCCGCTGTTTGAATCGAGGACATACAGCGTAGATTGATACCGTTCGCGGACATAATCGCGCCATTTATCGCTGAAGCCGTCTTCAAGCGTTTCGTAATCGGTATCGTCGGGTATCGTCATCACCTGCTCCGACATCCCGATCGACAGGAAAATCTTTTCGTCGTATTCCGTGATCTCTTTGATTTCATATAGCAAATTGCCCATATTTTCCTCTGTCAGCGTCCATTCGCTCTCGATCTCGCCCTGCCGACTGAATTTTGTCAAGCGCGGTACCAGTATTACCGAGTTTTCAAGCTCTGCATCGATGGATTCATATTGCAGCTCCGCCAGCCAGCCGTCGCTCAGCGCCGTAAGATAATCCGTAAAGACAAGATCGTCCTCACGCTGTTCATGCGATGTGACGACTTCACCCTTCAGGTTCAGCTCTCGAAACTCCAGATACTTCTCTTCATGGAAGCGATCGTCGGTTTCTATGGTCAGTACGGCGATGCGACCGTCATCCGTTAGCAGCGCCGTCGGATCATCACAAAAGTGGTAGCTGCTTTCGAGCTTCTTTTCCCAGATCGCCTTGCCGTCTTTGTCGTCTAACAGCGCGAGGTAGGTATGCATATAGCAGTGCTCCGGGTCGTCGACCTCCTCTCCCCACAGGAGCACTTTTCCGCCGGCGACACAGTAATTTTCGTATTCGTGGTCAAATCCGAAATGCCATATCGGTTTTCCGGCGACCTCTTTGCTGAATCCTTTGTCAAAAAAATAATCTGTATCGGCAGGGATATCGCCGCGGATTCTGCTGTCATACCTGCCCGAACCGATCGCCCCGATCTCGCTGTTGTTCAGATCGTTCGCCGAATTCATGATGCTGATATCCACACCCGCAACCGTATCGGTACTGCGGTTGCTTTCGAGCAGTTCGTAACTGTCGTTATACGCAAAGCGCTCGGTCGTGAAATCGCGGTATACGCGCTTGATATCATCGCGGGACAAGCCCTCGGTATCAAAATCGTTGAGGTCGAAGAACTTGACGGCGGCGTCATATTCGACCTTTTCGGCAACGTAGCAGCCGACGAGAACGGCGGCGACCAGTGCGATACACGCCGCGATCAGGACGAGTTTGCGGATAGGACGGCGCGGCTTTACGCCCGCCTTCTGCAGGGCGAGGGTCTTGATGGTATCGGCGCTCGCTTCATCGGGAAGGTCGATCTCGATATTTTCCAGAACGCCGTCCAGCTCTTCGGGCTGACAGCGATTCAACAGCGATGTAAGGGTCTTTTTCATGTTGTACCTCCGAAGATCTTGCGGAGCTTTACGACGGCTCTGTGGGCGCGGGTATCGACGTTGGACACGGACAGTTCGAGCGCGACGGCGATATCCTTTGAGGACTGACCGAGGTAATACTTGCGGATGATAATGACGCTGTCCGGCTCGCCGAGGTTTTGGATCTCGCGCAATAGTTCCGCGCGAAGCTCCGCCTCTTCCCTGTCGTCGGCAATATCAATAATGTCCTCGGCTTCTTCGAGTGGGAGCGCGGCGGGTATAGTTTTTCTCAGGACGTCGGTCGCCTTGTTGCGAGCGATCACGCAGAGGTAGCTTTTGATACTGCACCTCTCGCGATCGAAGGAATCGAGATGCAGATAAAAGTCGCTGAGGGTATCGGCAACGATATCTTCGATCTCCGCCGAGCCGCAGCGTTCGGCGGGCAGTCGCCCGCGGACAAGCGTATACAGCAAGCCTCCGTACTGCGCCGTCAGGGCGTCGAAGCCCTTGTTGGGGTGCTTTTTCAGCAGCCTGATCAATTCTTTGTCGCCCACGCCCTCACCTCCAACGTCTGTTATTATATACGCGGGATTTGTCTTAATCTTACAGGAAGACGCCATCTTTTTCAATCATTATTTATTTGTATACGGTTGCACAACGGGAAGATTTATGGTAGGATTTGGGTATCATATAAAAGGATGGATACTATGAAAATCGTATTGACGGATGCGCAGACCGTTGTTGATGCGCTTGTCACCGTCGACTGCCTGAAGGAATTCGGCGAGGTGGTTGAGCACGGACTGCTCAAATATGAGGAGGTTGCCGAAGCGATCGCGGACGCGGACATGGTCATCGTCAATAAAACGGTGATGGACGCGGGATCGCTGCGGCTCGCAAAAAAGCTCAGATATATCGGGCTGTTCGCGACAGGCTACAACAATATCGACGTCGAATACTGCCGCGTGCACGGGATCACCGTCTGCAACGCGGGGTCGTATTCGACCGCTGCGGTCGCCCAGCAGACCTTTGCGCTGATTCTGGAATTCTTCAACAACACTTCGAAATATAACGATTATGTGCAGGATGGCAGATGGAAGCGCAGTCCGACTTTTTCACCGTTCGTCTATCCTCTCAACGAGCTTTGCGGCAAGACCTTCGGCGTCGTCGGATTGGGTGCGATCGGCCAGGCGGTCGCGAAGATCGCGCAGGCATTCGGGATGACGGTCATCGCTTACAACCGCAGTCCGCGGAATGTCGACGGCGTCAGGCAGGTCGATTTTGACACATTATTAAAGGAAAGCGATATCGTATCGGTGCATTGTCCGCTGAACAGGGATTCCGAGCGGATGTTCAACAAGGATACCTTTGCGAAAATGAAGTCGACCGCGCTGTTTGTCAACACGGCGCGCGGCGGTGTGGTCGTCGAGGACGATCTGCGCGAGGCGCTGGAGAACGGCGTGATCGGCGGTGCGTGCATCGATGTGCTGACCGTCGAACCGATGGTAGAGGACTGTGTGCTGATGGGCGCAAGGAACTGCATCATCACGCCGCACATCGCGTGGGCGCCGCTGGAAACGCGCCGCAGGCTGATGGGGATCGTGTGCGATAATATCCGCGGATTCCTCAACGGCAAGCCGCAGAACGTTGTGAGCTGAGGAATGATGACGATCCCGCTGATCGATTTCGGGATTTACAGCGATACACATGGAAGACATAAAAATCCCCCGACACGGAGTCGGGGGATTTGAACTTTCATTGAACCGATCAGTTGGTGATGGTCATTTCTGTCTCTTTGTCGAAGATGTGGATCTTCTCGAGCTCGAGCGCTACGTCGATATAGTCGCCGGGCTTCGCGGTGGAGGTGGGCTCTACGCGAGCTGTTACCTGGTTGCCGCCGATGTTGACATACAGATAGATCTCAGCGCCCATCAGCTCGGTTACGACAACGTTTGCATTGATAACGCCGTTGCCGTCCTCGCACTTCTCGAGGAACTCGGGCTCGTCGTGAACGTGCTCGGGACGGATACCGAAGCGAACTTCCTTGCCGACGTAAGGCTCGAGGCAGCCGTTCTTGTTCTTGCTTTCGGGCAGATATACGGTGTACTCGTCGAACTTGAGAGCGAACTTAGCGCCTTCCTTAACGAGAACAGCGTCGATGAAGTTCATCTGCGGAGAGCCGATGAAGCCTGCTACGAACTCGTTGCAGGGGAGGTCATACAGATGCTGAGGAGTATCGACCTGCTG
>CADBOO010000125.1 GCA_902796225.1 uncultured Ruminococcus sp. | reverse complement strand
TGACACATCGGAGATTCGAAGGCGACCGTGCCGAGGATTAAGCGTCAGCGCAATCCGAAGGAAAAATGAGTGACCATATCCTCATTGAGTTTAGACAGTATGTAATAATCAGAATTGAAAATGAGGATTCATAAGAAACAAAAGTCAGCCCGCTGCTCAACTTAGCAGCGGGCTGTTTTCATATCCGTCATTATTCAGTATTGAGCTGTTCGTTGATCTTTTCCGCATAGCGGACGGTGTCCATCGCGTCTTTTCCGTATGCGTCGGCGCCGATCGACAATGCGTATTCGGCAGTCATGACAGCGCCGCCGACGATCACTTTTGCCCATGGCGCATGCTTTCTCAGCTCAACGATGGTCTTCTCCATCGAGGGCACCGTGGTCGTCATCAGCGCGGACAGGCCGACCAAGGGCGCGTGGAGTCGGACGGTTTCTTCGACGATTGCTTCGACAGGCACGTCTTTTCCCAGATCATGGACGTCAAAGCCATAGTTTTCGAGCAGCAGCTTGACGATGTTTTTACCGATATCATGAATATCGCCTTTGACAGTAGCGATCACAAAGCTGCATTTGCCTGACTGTGACGACGTCGCAGATAGGGACTCCTTGATTACTTCAAAAGCCGATTTTGCAGATTCTGCGCTCATCAGCAGACCCGGCAAATAGACGTGACCGCTTTCATACTCTTTGCCGACGATATCCAGCGCGGGAATGATATGCTCCTGCACGATCTTCATGGCGTCGGTGGTTTTCAGCATTTCGGTGCAGAGCTTACATGCCTGTTCTTTTCTACCCGAAATGATTGCGGTTCTCAGATCTGTGCTGTCCGATACTGCTGCCGAACGGTTATTCGCGGTAATCTTGACGTCGTTTTCGACAGAATCGGCAAACGCGATATAGTCGGAACAGTTCTCGTCCAGACCCTTCAGCACACAAAAGCTGTGGAACGCTTTCATCATTTCCGCGGAAAAAGGATTCATGATTGCGGCGGATAAGCCGTTCTGCATCGCCATCGTGAAGAAGGTTGCGTTGACGATATCGCGCTTCGGCAGTCCGAAGGAGATGTTTGATACGCCGAGTAAGGTATGCGCGCCCAGCTCGTATCGTATCCTTCGCAGGGATTCAATCGTGACCTCAGCCGCTTTGGGATCGGCGCTGACCGCCATTGCCAGCGTGTCGAATACCAGATCCTTTTTGTCGATCCCGTATGACGCGGCGGTATCGATGATTCTTTTCGCGATCTCTACCCTGCCCTCTGCGGTCTCGGGAATGCCGTTTTCGTCAAGCGTCAGCGCGACTGCGACGCCTCCGTACTTCTTTAACAGCGGAAAGATTGCTTCCATACTCTCCTGTTTGCCGTTGACGGAATTGATCATCGCTTTTCCGTTATAAATGCGCAGCGCCTGTTCCATCGCGGCAGGATCGGAGGTATCGATCTGCAGCGGAAGATCGCAGATCGACTGCAGTTCACAGACGACCTTTGTCAGCATGGCGGGTTCGTCAAGCTCGGGTAAACCGACATTGACGTCGAGAATATCGGCTCCGGCATTTTGCTGTGCGTTGCCTTCATTGAGCAGATAATCGATGTCATTCGCTCTCAGGGCTTCTTTGAGCCGTTTCTTGCCGGTGGGATTGATCCTCTCGCCTATCAGGATCGGTTTCGCTTCAAAGAAGACTGCGTCGGTATATGAGGATACGACAGTATAGTCTTTTCTTGTGACAGGAATCGCCTGAAAACCGGTGAGAGAATCGACAAGCGATCGGATGTATGCGGGCGTTGTTCCGCAGCAGCCGCCGGCGATCCGTACGCCTTCGCGAATCAGCTCGGCGGTGGTTGCGGCAAATTCATCGGCGGATGTATGATAAACGGTCTTGCCGTTGATGCTCTGAGGCAGTCCTGCATTCGGCTTCAGCAACAGCGGTACGGATGCATAGCGCAGATATTCGCGGATGATCGGCGCGAGCTTATCCGGACCGAATGAACAGTTGACCCCGATCGCGTCGGCGCCCATACCCTCGAGCATTGCAACCATCGCCGCCGGAGATGCTCCGGTCATCAATTTGCCGTTTTCGCTGTACGCATTGGATACGAATACCGGCAGATCGCAGTTTTCCTTAGCCGCCAATAACGCCGCTTTTGTTTCGTAACAGTCGTTCATCGTTTCGATCATGATGAGATCGACGCCGGATTGAACGCCTATCCTGACGACTTCGGAGAACACCTTGACAGCATCTTCGAAGTCAAGATCGCCCATCGGCTTCAATAATCTGCCGGTGGGTCCGATATCCAGCGCGATATACTTCTCATGATCGCCGGATGATATTTCGCGCGCTTTCTTCGCGTTTTCAACAGCGGCATGAATGATTCTATCAAGCTCATCCGCAGCGAAATGCAGAGAATTTGCGCCGAACGTGTTGGTATTCACGATGTTCGATCCGCTCTCATAATACGCACGGTGGATCGCAGTGATCTCGTCGGGATGCGTGATGTTCCAACTTTCGGGCTGCTCGCCGGGCTGAAGACCGCGCTCCTGCAGCAGCGTTCCCATTCCGCCGTCCAGAATCACGATATTCTGTTGTAAATACTCGCGTAGATCCATGGCTTCCTCTTATTTTCTGTATGAACAGCCGGTATTAGCGCAGCTGTCGCACTTGTTGTGTTCGAGGCATCGATAAGCGCCGATACCTGCCATTGCGGTAACGGATTTTGACGGTGACATCAACAGGCTTTCGTTCAGTGTCAACCCGATTTTTCTTTCACAGTCCAATACTTTAAAGATCTCCTGCTGCATCTTCAGTTCAATATCGCCGTAGCCGGGGCTGACACGCGGTCTGAGGGATTTTTTTGACGGATGAAGTTCCGTATTCATTTTCTCGCAAAACGCGTCGCAAAGGCTCTCGATGCGTTCTGCGCCGATCGCCTGCAGAATCAGCGCCTTAGACGGCTCAAGGCGGCTGTATTTCGCGATCAGCCTATCGAACTGTGCGCCGATCGTCGCAGCAAACAACAAGATGTTTTCACACCCGCTGACCGCTTTTTTGATAAGCGAAGACGATGTATCGATCCCGCAGAATTTGATCGAATGATCGGTTCTTACGATATCGTCGATCGTATAACACACACGGTATTCCAGTAAAGGCTCCGATTCGATGATGCAGGATTCGATCAGCGCAGAGATACGTTCATCCGAATCGTCGGCTTTTGCGTACCGCGCGATCTCACTTCTGTTCCACTGCGGAGCCTCGAAGATTTCCTTGATGATCATTTGCCGAGAATCGAACTGAGATTAGACTGGATCGCACGGGCGATCTCAGGCTTGTTCATGGTGTAGAGGTGAACGTTCTTGATGCCGTTCGCGTACAAATCGATGATCTGATCCGTCGCATATGCGATACCTGCCTGCATCATTGCTGCGTCGTCTACGCCGAAGCGGTCGACCAGCGCCTTGAATCGCTGCGGGATAAAGGAACCGGACAGCTTCAGCGCGCGTTCCAGCTGGACCGCCTTGGTGATCGGCATGATGCCGGGCAGTACAGGTACGGTAATGCCAGCCTCGCGGATCTTATATAAGAAGTTATACAAAAGGTTGTTATCGAAAAACATCTGGGTCGTGATGAAATCACATCCGGCGTCAACCTTTTCTTTGAGATATTTGATATCCTCCGCCTGATTCTTGCTCTCGGGATGGACTTCGGGATAGCAGGCACAGCCGATACAGAAATCAGCGTCGGCTTCCTTCAGCTCACGCACCAGATCGATCGCGTGATGATAAGCCCAACTGCTGCGGTCAGATTTTTCCAGTTCCGGCGTCAGATCGCCTCTGAGCGCCATCACATTGACGATGCCCGCTTCTTTGATCTCGTGGATCCTCTCTCTGACGGTATCTCTGTCGGACGACACACAGGTCAGGTGTGCCATCGTCGGCACATTGAAACGATATTTGACGTCCTTCGCGATCTCAAGCGTGTACTTGCTGGTTCCGCCGCCGGCGCCGTAGGTGACGCTCATAAACGAGGGATGCATACGCGCGATCAGCTCGATCGCGGTTTTGACGCTTTCAAATGATGTGGATTGCTTCGGCGGGAATACCTCGCAGGACAGCGAGAAATGATTATTGTTGATGATTTCTGTCAGTTTCATTGTCTTTCTCCGTCGTATAATTTTGTTTATTATAGCATTAATGTGCCGTCAGTGCAAGCTACGGCTCGATATCTTCTATCAAGACGGTCATCGTACCGCCGCACACCATCCCGTTTTCCTCTGCAACCTCGTTGCTCATATCGAAATTTACAACAGCTCTCTGCCCTGTTCCGATCAGCTTCATCGCTTTTTTAGCGGCAGCCGCTTCGCTGCATCCGCCTCCGATAGTTCCGTAAGTATTACCGAGAGAATCAACCGCCATCATCGCGCCGCTTTCAACCGGCGTCGAACCGTCGGATGTGAGAACCATCAGCATCGCGCGGGGCGTGTCGGAATTCGCCAGGAATTCAAGGGTTGTCCTGTCGGTATTCTTTGCGAACAAGACATTTGACGCAAATTTTCCTGCGCCGGAACGCTTGATCCGGATCATCTCAGCACAAATGGAAAGCGCGATCTCTGCAGGCGTTTGTCCTCCGATAGGCAACCCGATCGGGGCGTGCAGCTGTTCGATCCTATCGCCTGCAAATCCCTTCTCGAGCATTGTTTCTTTCAATCCTGCTACGCGTCTGCGCGATCCGATCATACCAAGGTAATACGGCATTGTTCCGGACAGGATCGTTTCTACGCATTTCTGATCCCACCGATGTCCGCGGGTCAGGATGCAAACATAATCGGTCGTACGGATATCAAGGGATTTGATCGCATTTTCGAAGCTGTCACAGATCACTGTATCCGCTTCACAAAAACGTGTGTGGTTGGCAAAAGCAGGACGGTCGTCGACGACAGTAACAGAAAACTCGAGCATCGCCGCCATGCGCGAAAGCGCCAGTCCGACATGCCCCCCGCCGAGGATGATCAGCCTGTCGCTGCTGAGAAACTTTCTGATGTATTCACGATCATCAAAAGAGATCATCATCTCGGCGGATTCGCCGTTTCTGACGCTGTCAAGGATGCGGATAAATATATCGGACTTCATAATCAACCCTCATTTCTATGATTATTGTACACCCGATGAAGAGAATTGCAAGCATTTTTACGAAAAACTCCGCGGCAAATACCGCGGAGTATTGCTTATTTGAATTTTACAGTATATTCAGTCACGCATTTGATGGTTTCGCCGTCGATCTGCAGCGCAGTCGGAGAATCAAATTTGACCGTGACCTGCTTGCCGGTAAAGATCTTGACCATCTCGGTATGCTGAACATGTTCGCCTTTGAAGATGGAAGGGAATACCATCAGACTCTTGATCTTTCCCTTGCCGTAGTAAACCATCGTAGAGACTTTTCCCTCGCCGCGCTTCTGATCCGGCGTCGGGAACATACCGCCGCCGTAGCAGGTGCCGTACATCGTCGGCGCCAGCCAGACCTTTTTGAAGCGCTCGACCTTGCCGTCTACAGTCACCGTCGCCTTGACGGGCTTGAAGTGGAACAGCAGACCTTTGATCGCGATACTCGTATAGTTGACGGGTTTATCGGACTTCGTTTTTTGCTCGTCCCCTACCTCACAGCAATAGCCGTCGATACCGAATCCGACGCCGTTGATGAATTTGTAATCATTGCCGTTGACGGTAACGGTCGGAAGACCGTGCAGATACTCAGAGATCTGTACCAGTGTTCCCGGCTTTTCGCCGATACTGGTAAGAAAATCATTTCCTGTGCCGGTCGCGTAGAGATATACCTCGTTTTGCAGCGAATCGGTATCTACATCATTGATAAAATGATTGAGCGTGCCGTCTCCGCCGCAGAGAATAATCTTCTCATCTGCCTTCAGTGCGTCGAAAAACGTTTTTCTGTCGGTGATGCTCAGCCAGTCGATGTACTCATATTCATCGTTCTTGATCAGTTCTTGAACCTCTTGAGCAGCGGTCTTACCGAGCTTATTGTTACTCTTCGGATTATACAGTATTTTGTAAAAAGCCATTTCTTTCCCTCCGTTTGAACTCCAAGGATTATTTTAGTACAAGGGATGTGCTTTGTCAAGGTATTAGAAGGATGGTGCCGGTGGTGTAAGTTCATTCTATTCTAAAGCGCTGCCTCGTCTTAGGATCGCCCTGCGCAAGTCAAACGATTCATCTGCGCTCTCGCTCAAAACAGTCCACCGGACTGTTTTGGACTGCTCTCGGAGCGACGATGCGCTCCTCCTTTGTCACGCTCGCCTTCGAGTCCCGCCACCAACACTTATTTCGGTTATACGAAAGGGACACCACTAGGGTGTCCCTTTTGCATAAATATGGTGCCGGTGGTGGGACTCGAACCCACACGCCCGTGAAGACAACAGATTTTGAGTCTGTCTCGTCTGCCAGTTCCGACACACC
>CADBOO010000124.1 GCA_902796225.1 uncultured Ruminococcus sp. | reverse complement strand
GCCTCGCCGCCGTTGTTGATGATCCACGCGACGTTCGCGAAGGTCTCGACGTTGTTGATGTTAGAAGGCTTTCTCCAGAAGCCGGACTGCGCCGGGAACGGGGGCTTTAATCTGGGCATGCCTCTGTGACCTTCCAGACTTTCGATCAGCGCGGTCTCTTCGCCGCAGACGAACGCGCCTGCGCCGGCTTTGATCATGAAGTCGCAGCTGAAACCGGTGCCGAAGATGTTCTCGCCGATGATGCCCTGCTCCTTCGCCTGTGCGATCGCTTTTGTCAGACGCTTGATCGCGAGCGGATACTCGGCACGGACATAGACGACCGCGTGCTTTGCGCCGATGGCGTATGCGCCGATCAGCATACCCTCGATCAGGTTGTGCGGATCGGACTCGATGACCGCTCTGTCCATGAACGCGCCGGGGTCGCCCTCGTCCGCGTTGCAGATCAGATATTTTTCCTCACCCTGACTCTGGCGTGCGGCGTTCCACTTGAACCATGTCGGGAAGCCTGCGCCGCCGCGTCCCGCAAGTCCCGAGGTCTTGATGATCTCGATGACGTCCTCGGGCGTCTTTTCGGTCAGGCAGGATTTGAGCGCGGCATAGCCGCCTTTCTCTATGTAAGCCTCGATTTTTTCGGGATTGATGATACCGCAATTGCGCAGGGCGATACGGGTCTGCTTGGATAAGAACTCGCTGTCCTCGTCGCTGACCACGAGCTTTTCGACCTTCGAGATATCGCCGGTCGCGACGTATTCTGCAATAGCGGACGCATCGCTTTCGGATACCTTGACCAGACGGGTCAGGTTGTCGCTGTCGTCGTAGATATCGACGATCGGCTCGAGGTAACACATGCCGATACAGCCGGTGATGGAGATGCTGTCGGCGTTGATGTCGGTGTTCAGAAGGGCTTTGCGTACTTTTTCAGCGCCCGCGGCGATACCGCAGGAGCCTTGACCAATCACGATTCTCATACTGCCGCCTCCCTTAATTCTTTCAGGATCTTTTTGGCTTTTTCGGGCGTCAGGCTGCCGTAAGTGTCCTCGTTGATCATCATGACCGGCGAGAGCGAGCAGCATCCCAGACATGCCACGCATTTTAAGGAGAACAATCCGTCCTCGGTGGTCTGACCGTCTTCGATGTGCAGCTCATCCTTGATGGTCTGCAGGATCAGCTCGGACGAGTTGACGTGGCAGGCGGTGCCCTGACACAGCATGATCAGGTATTTGCCCACCGGCTGAAAGCGGAACTGGGTGTAAAAGGTCGCGACGCCCATGATCTCAGAGGTCGCGATACCGGTCTTCTCAGAGATCAGCTCGATCGCTTCCTTCGGCAGATAGCCGTAGATGTCCTGGGTGTGCTGCAGGATGGTGATGAGGCTTCCCTTGACCGGGGCGTATTCGCTGAGAACGCCGTCAAGCAGGGAAAGGTCGATCGTTTTGTTTTCCATATGAGTCCCCCCATAAATGTTTTCTGATTCACTGTATTAGAAGTATTATACAGCATTCATGCGGCTTTTGCAAGAATCAGATTGCATAAGTATTTGGTAATTGCGGCAGGAATAATTGGCAACACATTAACACGTTAAAATGTCATAGAGGAAATATCAGCGGATCGTTGTTGAATTTTCGCAAAGAAGACTCATAAACTGGCGCAAAAACTATTGCAAATGTCCTATCGGGTATGGTAAAATGACAGTGTATATAATTCTGATAAATAGGGAAGGGTGAATGGTGAAGGATTGCGGCAGGCGCAGCTCTCATCCGATCGGTATTTGCCCTGACCGGAAAGGTGCAGTTATGTATATCATTGCAAACGGACGGGTCATCACCCGCGATCCCGCGAATCCCTATATCGAAAACGGAGGCGTCGTCACACAGGACGACAAGATCATCGCCGTCGGCGCGACGGACGCGCTCAAAGCACAATATCCCAAGGCAGAATTCGTCGATGCGCACGGTCAGGTGATCATGCCCGCTTTTGTCAACACCCATACGCATATTTATTCCGGCTTGGCGCGCGGATTATCGATCAACGGCTACAACCCGACCAACTTCTATGAGATCCTCGACGGGATGTGGTGGAAGCTGGACAGAAAGCTGACACTCGAGGGGACAAAATACAGCGCTTATGCGACCTATCTCGAGTGCATCCGCAACGGTGTGACGACCGTTTTTGACCATCACGCAAGCTACGCCGAGATCCCCGGTTCGCTCTTTGAGATCGCCGGAATCGCCAAGGAGACGGGTATTCGCTCCTGCTTATGCTATGCGGTCTCCGACCGCGACGGCGAGCAAAAATGCGACGAGGGTATCAAAGAAAACGCGGATTTCATCACCTACTGTAAGGAGCAGAACGATCCGATGCTTGCCGCGATGTTCGGTATGCACGCACTGTTTACGATCTCGGACAAGACCTTTGAGAAATGCGTCAAAGCAAACGACGGCAGAACAGGCTATCATATCCACATCTGTGAGGGACTCAACGACGTCGTCGACAGCCGCGACAACTACGGATGTCTTCCGATCGACCGCCTCGTCAAATGGGGCATCCTCGGCGAGAAAACCATCCTCGGTCACTGCATCCACCTGACCGATCCCGAGATCGACAGGATCGCAGAAACAAATACCATGGTCGTCAACAATCCCGAGAGCAACATGGGCAACGCGGTCGGATGCTCGCCGGTGCTGAAAATGTTCGCAAAGGGCATCCTGATCGGGTTGGGTACCGACGCCTACACCCACGATATGCTGGAAAGCCTCAAGGTCGCGCTGACCATCCAGCGCCATAACGCCGGGATGCCGAATGTCGGCTGGAATGAGGTCACGACCATGCTGTTCAAAAACAATCCGAGGATGGCGGAGAAATACTTCCCCACGACCCTCGGCGTGCTCAAAGAGGGTGCGGCGGCAGACGTGATCGTGATGGATTACCTGCCCTTCACACCGTTCTCGGATCAGAACATCGACGGGCATATGATCTTCGGCATGAACGGCAGACAGTGCCGCACCACCATGGCGAACGGCAGACTGCTCTACAGGGACAGACAGTTCGTCGATCTGGATGAAGAAAAGATCTCCGCAGAGATCCTGCAGGCAAGCAAAACGCTGTGGAGAGCAGTAAACGAATAACGGTTCAGCGGTTCACGGAGAATGGATAACGGATAAACCTTCCTTCTGGGAAGGCATTACTACCTACTGACGGAGTGATAATATGAGCGAAAAAATGTTTCCGCTGAGCATCGATGAGCTGCTCGGCATGATGACGAAAGAATACAGCGAAAACGGGACTGTTTTCGGCGTGCATGCGGCATTCAAAGCGCAGCCGGGCAAGACGCTGCCGATCTTCGGCGAAAAGCTGGAGGTCCCGGTCGGACCCGCCGCAGGTCCCCATACCCAGATGGCGCAGAACATCATCGCCGCGTACTTTGCGGGCGCACGATTCTTCGAGCTGAAAACCGTTCAGATCATGGACGGCGAGGAGCTGGCGAAGTGTATCGCGCGACCCTGCATCAAGGCGGACGACGAGGGCTACAACTGCGAGTGGTCGACCGAGCTGACCGTGCCGCAGGCGTATGCGGAATACGTCAAGGCGTGGTGCGTCCTGAAGGTCATCTCGAAGGCGTACGGACTCGGTGATCCGGACGGCTTTGTGTTCAATATGAGCGTCGGCTACGACCTGGCGGGCATCCAATCCGAAAAGATCGATACCTTTATCGAGGGATTGAAGGATGCGTCCGGGCGTTTCGAATTCATCGAATCAAAAAATTCTTTAAAAGAATATTTCCCGGAGTATACCGAGCTGATCGACGGCATTTCGCCGCAGATCTGCCGCAGTGTGACGCTGTCGACTCTGCACGGCTGTCCGCCCGATGAGATCGAGCGGATCGCGACTTATCTGCTGACCGAAAAGGGACTGAACACCTTTGTCAAATGCAACCCGACCATCCTCGGTTATGCCGACGCGCGGGCGATCCTCGATCAGGCGGGATTTGACTATATCGTCTTTGACGAGCATCATTTCAACGAAGACCTGCAATATGCCGACGCGGTCACGATGTTCCGCAGACTGCAGGCGCTCGCAGATGAAAAGGGTCTGGAATTCGGACTCAAGCTATCCAATACCTTCCCCGTAGACGTTACCCGGGGCGAGCTGCCGAGCGAAGAGATGTATATGAGCGGACGCTCGCTGTTCCACCTGACCGTTGAGATGGCGCGGCGCTTTTCAAAGGAATTCGGCGGCAAGCTCCGCATTTCCTATTCCGGCGGTGCGGATCAGACGAACATCGTCGGGCTGTTTGAGGCGGGGATCTGGCCGATCACGATGGCGACGACCCTCTTAAAGCCGGGCGGCTACAACCGCTTTTATGACATAGCCCTGCTGCTGTCGCGCTGTGAGTATGCGGCGTTCGAAGGTACAAGCACGGACAAGATCGCCGCATTGCAGAAGATCTGCGGCAGCGACGCGCATTTCCTCAAGCCGATCAAGCCTCTGCCGTCGCGCAAGTCGGACGAACAGGTTCCGCTGTTCGACTGCTATTCGGCGCCCTGTTCCGGCGGGTGCCCCATCCGTCAGGACATCCCCGAGTATATCCGACTCGTGGAAAAAGGTTTATTCAAAGAAGCGCTGGACGTCATCACACAGAAGAACCCGCTGCCGTTCATCACCGGCACGATCTGTTCTCACCGCTGTATGACAAAATGCACGCGCAACTTTTATGATATCCCCGTCAATATCCGCGGCTACAAGCTGAAAGCGGCTGAAAACGGGTATGATGATTATATGCAGTCTGCGGAAGCGCCTGCTCCCATGGGGGAGAAGGTCGCGATCATCGGCGGCGGCGCGGCGGGACTTTCCGCGGCGTATTTCCTGGCGCGCGCGGGTATGCAGGCGGACGTCTTTGAAAAAGACGCAAAGGCGGGCGGTATCGTCCGCAGTGTCATCCCCGGATTCCGTATCCCGGACGAGGCGATCGATAAGGATATCGCACTGATCGAAGCGATGGGCGTAAATCTCCATACCTCTACGCCCGCACCGAGCTTTGACGAGCTGAAGGCGTGGGGTTATCATACGGTGATTCTTGCTGTCGGCGCATACAAGGCGCAGGATATCGGCGTCAGCGGTAACGTTGTGAACGTGATCGATTTCCTGCGCGACTGTAAGCGCGATCGGTATGACGGCGCAGCAGCGGGAAAAGCCATTGCGATTGTCGGCGGCGGCAATACCGCGATGGACGCGGCACGCGCGGCAAAGCGCATCGACGGCGTCGAAACAGTCAGCATCGTTTACAGAAGAACCAAAAAATATATGCCCGCCGATGAGGAAGAGCTGAAAGAAGCCCTTGCAGACGGCGTGGAGTTTGTAGAACTCGCCGCCCCTGCAGCGCAGTCGGACGGCAAGTTGGTTTGCAGCAAGATGAAACTCGGCGAACCGGATGCGTCCGGCCGCCGCAGACCCGAGCCGACCGGAGAAACGATCGAAGTCCCGGCGGACCTCGTGGTAGCGGCTGTCGGCGAGAAGGTCGATACCGCGCTGTTTGAAGCATTCGGGATCGCTCCCGACGCGCGCGGCAGGATCCCCTTTGCGACCGAAGTCGACGGCGTAAAGGTGTATAATATCGGCGACAGCAACCGCGGTCCCTGTACCGTGGTCGAGTGTATCGCGGACGCGAGAAAAGCCGCTGACGCGATCATCGGCGAAGAGATCGCTGCGGACATCCCCTTACAGGCGTTTGCAAAGCCTGAGGACGTGATCCCGCACAGGGGCGTTTTGCAGGATTATCTCTTTGAAAACGAGAGTTCCGAGCCGTTCTCAACCCGCTGCCTGAGCTGCAACACCGTCTGTGAGAACTGCGTCGACGTATGCCCGAATCGTGCGAACAGGGTCGTCACCCTGCCCGACGGACGGCGCGAGATCCTGCATATCGACCGGCTGTGCAACGAGTGCGGCAACTGTGCGAGCTTTTGTCCCTACGCATCTGCTCCCTACAAGGACAAGCTGACGCTGTTCATGGATGAAGCGGGTTTCGGCGACAGCACGAACAAGGGCTTCCTGTTCCTCGGCGGCAGTCGAGTAAAGGTGCGGCTCGACCGTGAATTTGAAGTCGATCTCGACCTGCCCAACGAGCTGAGCAGGGATTTGGAAATGCTGATCATGACGGCGGCAACAAAGAATTAGAAAATAGAAATCAGGAATCAGGAATGATGATCCGATTCCCGATCGGTGGTTAACATGAGCAAAATATTATTGAAAGGCGGTACGGTGGTATCGCCGAAAGGAATCAAAAAAGCGGATGTGCTGATCTCCGGCGAGAAGATCGTCGCAGTCGGAAAACATATCCGCACCGACGCGACGACGGTGAACGTCAGCGGAAAGCTGTTGTTCCCCGGCTTTATCGACGCGCATACTCACTTTGACCTCGAGGTCAGCGATACGGTCACCGCGGATAATTTTGCGAGCGGCACCGTTTCGGCGATCGCGGGCGGCGTTACGACGATCGTGGATTTTGCGACCCAGAACAAGGGTGAGAAGCTGTCGGACGCGCTGAACAACTGGCATGTCAAGGCGTTTGCGAACTCTACCTGCGACTACGCGTTCCATATGGCGATCTCCGACTGGTGCGACGACGTCCGCGCAGAGCTGGAGGCGATGTTCGAGCAGGGGGTCACCTCGTTCAAGGTCTATATGATCTACGACGCGATGGAACTCAGCGACCGCGAGATCTATGAGCTGATGACCGAGCTGAAAAAGTACGGCGGCATCGTCGGCTGTCATTGTGAGAATTCGGGGATCGTCGGCAAGCTGCGCGAGGAAAGTATCGCGCGCGGCGACGTGTCGCCCGAGAATCATCCCAAGACCCGTCCCGATTATGCCGAGGCTGAGGCGATCAGACGCTACCTGACGATCGCTCAGGCGGCGGACGCGCCGGTGATCGTGGTGCATCTTAGCACCGCCGAGGGGTATGCGGAGATCCAGCGCGCCCGCGAGCGCGGCGTCAAGGTCTTTGTCGAGACCTGTCCGCAGTATCTTTTGCTGGATGACAGTGTGTACGGAAAGCCGTTCGACGAGGCGTCGAAGTATATCTGTTCGCCGCCGCTGAGAAAGACGGATGATCAGAAGGTTCTCTGGCAGGCGCTCAAAAGCAACGGCGTCGATACGATCTCGACCGATCACTGTTCGTTTACGATCGAACAAAAGCGCGCGGGAGCAGATGATTTTACAAAGATCCCGAACGGTATGCCCGGCGTGGAGACCCGCGCATTATTGATCTATACCTACGGCGTCAGAAAAAAGCGCATCACCCTGCAGCAGATGTGCGCGTATCTGAGCGAGAATCCCGCAAAGCTCTACGGAATGTACCCGAAGAAGGGCGCGATCAAGGTCGGCTCGGACGCGGATATCGTCGTGTTCGATCCGAAGGGAAGCGGTACGATCACCGCTGCCGCCTGTCACAGCGCGTGCGGTTACAATCCCTTCGAGGGCGTACGGACAGAGGGAAACATCGACCGGGTGTATCTGCGCGGCAACGTGGTTTACAGCAACGGTGAGATCACCCTTCTCAACCGCGGCAGATATGTATCCCGCAAGAAACCGATCCTATAAAACCGATGCATTTCGGATCAAAGAATGCAGGGGAGGGGCTTAGTCCCCTCCCTGATCATATGATCCGATCGACGCTCCGGGTGCCGCAGAGGGAATTCTGCGGTCACGGAGCCTGTAAGGAGAGCAACATGGGTATCTTTAAAGCTGCCGCCGGATCTGTCGGCGGCGTGATGGCGGATCAGTGGCTGGAGATCTATACCTGCGACAGTATGCCGAATGACGTTCTTGCGATGCGCGGCGTCAAAAAAACAAGCGAGCGATCGTCGAATACCAAGGGCGACGACGAGGTCATCAGCGACGGATCGATGATCATCGTGGCGGACGGACAGTGCGCGATCGCGGTCGACAGGGGAGAGGTCGTCGGAGTCTACGATACGCCCGGCGAGAACACCTATCGCAGTGATCGCAGCAAAAACATCTTTCACAAAGGCGGCGTCAAAGGCGTCGCCAAACAGTCGTGGGAACGCTTCGGCTACGGCGGAGTCGCCGCGGTGTACCAGATCATCATGTATCTGGATCTCAAAGAGCACCATTCCAATCCGTTCACGGTCACCCGCGCGGTGAATATCAAGGATCGCGCGCACCTTACCGAGATGGATATCAACGTCACGATGGCCGGGATGTTCTCATTCCGTATCATTGATCCGGTGATATTTTACAAGAAGATCTGCGGCAACGCATCGGGTACGGTGAAGGTCGAATCGGTACTGCCGCAGATGCAGATCGAGCTTGCGTCCGCACTGGGCGCGGCGCTGTCAAAGCTGTGTGCGGACGGCGCATTGTCGCCGACGGATATTTCGTCGCGTACCGACGAGGTCAGCGATTCGATCGCGGCGGCGACGACAGAGCAGTGGACGGCGCTCAGGGGGTTTGCGGTGACCTCTCTCGCAATCAGCGACGTACATATCGCCGAACGTGACATGGGGCTGCTGCAGGGACTCGAACGCGACAAGGTGTTCACCGACCCGACGATGGGCGCGGCGCATCTTGTATCCGCGCAGGGCGACGCGATGCGTACCGCCGCGGCAAATCCCGCCGGCGGCAGGATGATCGCTGCGGTCGGCATCCCGCCGAAACCGGTCAATCCGCTTTTGCAGAAGAACGAAAATGCGCCGTCGCTGTGGCGGTGCGGCTGCGGTAAGATGAATACATCGAAGTTTTGTGATAATTGCGGTCAGAAAAAGCCGTGACTGTTTTTGCATATAAGAAAACGCTTCCGATCCATGCTTTCGGAAGCGTTGTTTTTTATTCTGTTGCGCCCGCTAAGATGCATCCGGCTTACGCACGGGCGATGACTGTGCGTAATGCGCAAAGCGCAAGTTCTTGTCAGTTGATTCCTGTCAGCTGAAAACCGCGCTGATCTGGGCGGAGATCAGCGGCAGATAGTATTTTGCATAGCCGAGCGCGTTGGGGTGAATACCGTCCGAATGACCGAGCTTGTCCTTGAAAACGGTGTAGGCGTCGCGGATCTCGGGCGTTTCGGTGCAGAATTCGGTATCGTTGTAGATATCGACACAGTAGAGATGCCATTTCTCACACAGAGCTGTCGCCAGCTCGCCGTACTGTTGTTCTTTGGCGTCGTCAACGGTATCCATATCATGCGCGCGAACGTAGATGACCGGTGTATCCGGCCAGTAGGTCTGCAGTAATAACGCCGCGTATTCCATGCCGCCGGCGTAGGTCTTTTCGTTGATGCTGTTCTCGTCATAGCCGGAAGAAGCCTCGCCGCATTTGACCAGCTCCATGTCGTTGGTGCCGCCGTTGATGAGGATGATATCGGGATCCGCATCGCCCTGAGAAGCGGCTTTGATCTGGTCGGGGATATGACTGCGATTCTCGTATACGCCGAATGTCGCTCCCGAAACAGCGTGATCGTATGCTTTCATGCCGTATTTTTCGGCGATCAGATCGGCGATGCCGACGTCGTGATTGCCCTTACCCACCATGATACTGTCGCCGAACGACAGAACGGTTTTGCCGCGCAGACTGCGGTATCGGCGTACTTCTTCGAGAAGCTGGCGGTATTCGTCGCCGGTAACGGGCGCGTCCGGATAGATCTTGCCGCTGTCGTCGGGGACGAAATATCCGTAGTAGACGAGGGTGCAAAGAGCGGTATCGTCCGCATCGATATCGGTGATCGACTCGACCTTCCGCGTTCGGTATCCAAGCGCTTTGACCAGCGTTTCTGCGGCATAGCGCCGTGTCAGAGCGGAATAGGGCTGTTCGTTTGCTTGGTCGATGAGATCGTTGTGATACGCCGTGAGAAAGACGGTTTGGCTGTCAGTTTTGTCGGAAACGTTCACAGAGAGGGCGTCCATCAGGTCGGCCAGCCACATTTCATGGGTATAGATCTTCTTGGAGTAATGATCGCTCAGCCAGCGGGAATAGTTCTGTGCGGCTGCGGCGTCGGTGCTTTCGGCTGCGTTGTCGGCTGAGGCGGCAGATCTGCCCTCGTCCGAATTGGATTCCGCCTGCGCTTTGGAACAGGCAGCAAAAACACAGCACAGGCAGATCGCCAATGCTGTGATACAAAGCAGCCATATCAGGTTTTTGCGCTGTTTGAGTTTGGTTTTCATACGCATACCTGTCCGATAAATTGGTGATAACTCTATCATTATACGATAAAGCATGAAAGGAATCAAGCTTTTCGCAAAAAACAATTGCAAAAAAGAATCATCGGCGCGGGATAATGATATCGACCGCCTTCGGGACGACGGTGATGACGGGGTTTTGCATCACAAACATCTCGCCGTCGATACCGATCTTCAGATCGCCGTTGTTATCGAGCTTCAACTCGCGGCATTTGTTATGGATGATGAACGGGGCTTTCGGATTGTCGATATGTTCGCCTCTGGTGAAGGGTCCCAGCAGGGTGGCGAATTTGCGCATCGGGACGGTTGGGATGGACATATAGTCGATCAGCCCGTCGTCAAGCCCGGCACAGGGCGTCGCCTTGATGCCTCCGCCGTAGTATTTGCCCTTTGCGGCGACAGCAAGCATCTGGGTTTTGTAACCCTCTTTGAGGGGGATTTTTGAGCCGTCGGCATAGGGTGTGAAGGTATGCTTTCTTTTTGTCAGAAGGCACTGGACGATCGCGAGCTTGTAGGCAAAAGAGCCTGACATCAGCGGCCAGCGCTTGTTTTTTTGAGCGCGGTCGGCGACCTCGCAGTCGTAGCCTGCAGAAATGACGTTCAGCGCATAGACGTCGCCGCACTTGAGCAGATCGACGCGGATTGTGCTGCCCTCGACCATCTTGTGCAGGTCAAGGAAATCGTCGCGATCTGCAGGAAGCGAGCGGACATAGTCGTTGCCCGTTCCGACCGGTACGACGCCCAGGGCGGCGTTGTCGTGACCCAGCAGACCGTGCAGCGCTTCGTTCGCCGTACCGTCGCCGCCGCAGGCATAGATCCTGACAGGCTCGTCCGATGCGGCATAGCGGCGCGCGATCTCTGTCGCGTCGCCCTTGCCTTTGGTGTGTTCGACCACGACGTCAAGGTCGTTCGGCAGCGCTTTGATCTGCGCTTCCAGCTCGGGTGTGGAATCTTTGGTTCCTGCAAAAGAGTTCAGAATAAATACGTGCTTCATACCGTTTTTCCTCACAATATCAATCGTTGTCAGCCGACAGAAAGGCTTTCAGCTCGCGGTTCAGCCTGCCGACAGGAAGCCCCATTACATTGAAATAGTCGCCCGTGATCCCTTTGACAAACAGACTGCCTTTTCCTTGGATTCCGTAGCCGCCGGCTTTGTCGAAGGGTTCTCCCGAAGCGATATAGTCTTCAATTTCCCTGTCGCTTAGCGGATAGAATTCTACCTGCGTGCTTTCGCCGAAGGAACGCTCTCTGCCGTCCTTGATGATACTGCATCCGGTGACGACGGTATGGGTTTTTCCGGACAGAGCGCGGAGCATCGCAAAAGCATCGTCCTTATCGCGGGGCTTGCCGAGGATCCTGCCGTCGAGGATGACCACCGTATCCGCGCCGATGATGAGTTTGTCGGGGTGAGATTCGGCAACCGCTCTTGCCTTCACCGCCGATAAACAGACGGGCGCTTCTTCGGGGGAGATACCCCCGGGCAGTATCTCGTCGGCGTTGGACACGATCACCTCAAAATCATCGGTGATGCGGTGCAGCAATTCCTGCCGCCGCGGGGATTGTGACGCTAGTATGATGCTCTGCATGGTTCTACCTCTTTTTGTAAACCGTAAAGAATTCCGTCGGGCGCACCATCATTCCGACGATGGCGACGACCGCCGCGATCATAAAAATAAACAAACAAAAATTCAGCATACCGACACATCCTTTGCTTTGGTTGCGGGGATTACCCGCTGATACCATAGTAGCACAGGATGTGTACGATAAATCGGACTTTGCGCTCGATCTGAGCGAAGAACTATAAACCAAGAATCGGAACTTCGGCGGACGCTGTCCGCACCTGATTCCTGATTTCTCATTCTTGATTAATAGTTCTCAGCAACCTCGTCGAGATACGCCCTGAACTGCTCCTTGGCAGATTTGGGGGTGAGGAGCTTTGCCTTGTTGCCGAAGGAGAACAGCCATCCGAAGAACTGCGGCGACAGCATGACCTCGGCGCTGATGGTAAAAGTGCCGTCGCTGTTGGGACTGATGAACACCCTGTCGGAGAAGCGGTCGACGACCACGCCGATCAGCGAATCGTCAAACCGCAGCTTGACGTTTACCAGCTTGCCGCCGTACATGCCGAACACCTGCTTGGTGTAGGCGGCGATATCGAATTTATCGACCGCCTTGGTGCTGTCGGCACGTATGTCCTCGACAGTGATGCTTTCCATTTTGTCGACGCGGAAGTGTTTGAGCATATCGGCGTCCGCGTCATAGGCGATCAGGTAGTAGTTTTCGTCGTCCCATGTCAGCGATTTGGGCGTCAGAAGATAGCGCTTGCCGTCGTGACGGCGCACGCGGACGACCTTTTTTACGCCGGTGCGGGAGACCTCCCATTTGGTGTAAAAGAAGCTGATCTTCCTGCGGCTGTTGATCGCGCGGGAGATGCTGTCGATGTTGCGGTAGATATCCTCGTTCTGGTTCTTGACGCGGTTCGCAACGATGACCTGACGATGCAGCTCCTTCGCCTGATTCTCCGACGACAGGCTCTCGATCTTTTTGATCAGCTCACGGCTCTTTTTCTGGGTGATGAATTTGGAGCTTTGCACCGCGTCGACCAGCAGCTTCAGCTCCTGAATCTCAAAGTCACGCGATACAAGGCTGAACAGCGAGATCTTGCCGACCTTTGTTTTGACGATATCCAGACCGAAATCGCGCAGGGTCTCGATGTCGTTATAGATGCTCTTGCGCTCGGCGGCGATATCGTATTCCGCGAGATAGTCGATGATATCCGCGACGGTGACGCCGTAGTCTTCGTCGGTTTTTTCCGTAAAGTACTTCATGATGTACAGGAGCTTCTGCTTTTGTTTAGGGTTCTTTGCCATAGTATATACCTCCGGTGCGCCTGAAGCGCAGTGAACAGTTATCGGGAATCAGCGTACAGTAAATGACGGACGTTGCCCGCACCCGATTCCGATGAATATCTTTGTGATCATTACATGAGATACATCGCCAGACCGACGATCAGCGGCATGGTGATCAGAGAGAATAACGCCGATGCGGATACGATCCCCGCGCTCAGCTCGGTGTCTCTGCCGTACTTTGCCGCCATCATGGTGGTGAACGCCGCGACAGGCGAGCTGACCGCGATCACGACCGCGACTGCGACGGTGGATTCGATCTGCAGAAGATACAGGATCCCCAGCACCGCGAGCGGGATCAGCACGAGGCGCATCGCCATCGCGAAATACGCGCCCTTGTCTTTTAGCACTCGTCTGAGATCGGCGTGCATCAGGTGGTAGCCGATGACCAGCATCGGGATCGGTGTGTTCAGCGCGGCGAGAAGACTGACGGGAGAAGCGATCACCGTCGGCAGCTTGACGGAGAACGCGAACAGCAGTACGCCGATCAGCGTTCCGATCACGCCGGGATTGACGACCGCCTTGAGCGCCGCGCGCATTTCTGTTTTGCGGCTCATGGTGATCAGTCCGTATGTCCACATAAAGATGTTGAATACCGCGATGTATGCCGCGCCGTAAAAGACGCCGTCTTTGCCGAGCACCGCCTGCTGCAGCGGCAGCGCCATGAAACCGCAGTTGGAAAAGACCAGCGAGAATTTCAGGACGACTGCCCGGGAGATCTCGGTTTTACGATAGATCAGCTCAGCCAGCGCGACCGAGCACAGCATCGTCAGGAACGCGCACAACAGCGCCGTAAGCAGTCCGCCCAGCAGCTCCGGACGGTATTCGCGCTGAAAGGCGTTGACGATCACACACGGCGTGACGGCATAGAGAACAACGTCCGTCATCGTACCGGCGCCCTTATCGGTGATCAGCCCGAGCTTTGTCAGCAGCGCGCCGACGCCGATCAGGATGAACAGCACCATTACCTGCTGACCGACGTCAAAAAATGATGATAGCATAGTTACCTCGATTTGATTGAGTCCCAAATTTTGTACTCATTATAGCAAAGGTTTTTTGACGGCGCAATTGACAGTTAGTAAAAAGATACAGCTTTTTTATAAATAAACTAGTCACTTTGTCTAAGTCCCGAATATTACCCTGTGAATCTGCACAAAATAATCATAGCTTTTTGTCAAATCACAACAACAAAAAATAGCCATTCGTGTTATTTGTGCAAAAAAATACCGTCAACTATCACGAACAAACTCCGCGCGGTATCTTTGCATTTGTTGATTCAAACAAAAAAACGAAATTGATTTGACAACCGTATATTGGATAGATATAATACGAGTTGTAAGCAAGAGATGCAACTTGCTGACTGAGCAAAGCAAATTAGCCGAGATACGGCAAAACTAGGAAAGAAGGATTTTTATTATGGCAACTGCAAAGAAAACCACGAAGGCTGCTGAGACAAAGACAGCTGCTAAGAAGACCGAGACCAAGGCTCCTGCTAAGAAGGCCGAGACCAAGGCTGCTGCTCCCAAGGCTGCTGCTAAGAAGACCGAGACCAAGGCTGCTGCTCCCAAGGCTGCTGCTAAGAAGGCTCCCGCAAAGAAAGTCGATCCCAAGTTCGATCTGTTCATCCAGTTCGGCGGCGCTACCGTTTCCGTCAATGACATCGAGAAGAACGTCAAGAAGGTCGTCAAGGGCAAGAAGGCTTACACCGTTTATGTTAAGCCCGAAGAGTCCAAGGCTTACATCGTAGCCGACGGCGAGACAACCGGCATGGATGTATTCTTCGTAGCTGACTAATCAGTTTCGAAAACAGAAAACAAAGCGATGAGCGAGGCGTACGTACGCCTCGCTTTTTTGCATCTGATACGAATATTCCATAAACCCCTTTATTATTAGTAAGAAAACCTCCCGCAGTATGCCGACAGCATACCGTGAGAGGGTTTTTGTTTGTTATCATTTAATAAGGTCGTACTAACAGCATGACGATGATTCCGGCTGATATTGAGATCCATCCCAGCGCTTTCATCATCCGTTCGCCGCGGAGGTAATCCTTTGGACTGATCTTGCGTGACAGTCTGCCGACGTCGCCGAAGCAGAGATACGGGATCAGTGTCAACAGCACGAGGAATACCAGAGCGATCAGCAGATCACTCCGCAGATCGCGCCACGCAGAGCCGTACCAGCCTTTGCTTTGTATACGGCTGAGATGATCGATCATGCGCTTGATAAAGACGATCGTCAGCATTCCGTATAAGGCGATGCAGAGCGTTGTAAGTATTTTCGGAAAAACGTGCTTTGACCGAAAACCCGGCAGGGGTCGGAACCGTTCGTGCAGTTCCTCGGGAGAGTAGTGATTGGTTTTTGTCAGCGCCAGCTTGAGCTCGGCGGCAGAGGAATACCTTTTATTCTCATCGATCTCAAGGCAGTACCCGATGATGGTCGCCAAACGCCCGCTATAGCGGCAGTCATTCGGCAGCATTCCGGTCAGCAGAACATTCAATAATGCGCCGCAGGCGTAGATATCCGTCCGTACGCCGGTTTGAGAAAAACCGAATTGCTCGGGAGACGCGTATCCGACAGTTCCGAGGATATGGGTGTCCTGCGCCGCATTGACTTTGACTTCTCTGGAGATATCATAGTCGATCAGCTTCACTTCATTTTGACTGTTCAGCATGACGTTTGCCGCCGTGACGTCCCGGTGGATGATCCCCGCACCGTGCAGTGCGGTCAGCGCGTCACAGACCTGCGAAAGGATCAGGATCGCCTGCTGCTCAGTTATGATCCCGCAGCGGTCGATCCGCTGACTGAGCGTTTCGCCTTCGATATATTCACACAGACAAACACATCTGCCGTCGATCACGTCACAGTCGTAAATCGTCATCAGGTTTTTCTGATGCAGACCGGTGAGCTTTTTCATGAGATAGATACTTTCCTGCGGCAGTGTACGGCGTATCATAAGCCTGCCGGTCAGCCGGTTTTGTACTAACTCGTTATGCTCGTCCAGATCCTGCAGCTTCGTTATCTGCCAAAGATCATATTTTTCTGTACTATTCATGATCACACTCTTGAAAAAAGATTGTTTGATATAGTATTATTGTATCATAAAAACGCAAAAAGGGAAGATGCTTATGAAAAAATCCACCGACAAGCTGTTAGATACCCTGCGAAAAAAACCGACTGTCGAGGAATATCTATCGGAGAACAAGGCGGAGCTGATCGATTGTACACTGCCTCAGGCGCTGAGCCACTTGTTGGAAGAAAAGCATCTGAGCAAAGCCGAGGTGATCCGCAGTGCCGATATCGACCGCACCTACGGTTACCAGATCTTTGACGGAAGAAAATCCCCCTCGCGCGATAAGCTGATCATGCTCTGCTTCGGATTAGGGCTGGAGCTGGAGGAAACACAGCGTTTGCTGAATATCGCGGGACTCAGGATACTGTATCCCCGCGACAGCCGCGACGCGATCATCTGCTTTTCGATCCTCCATCATTTGAGCCTGATCGATACGAACGAGATCCTCTATGACAAGGGCTTCAGACCGCTGGGAGAAAATGATCCTCAAAATTGACAAATGTATGCCGACGGCATAACAAATCAAAAAATCAGCTGTGTATAATGGTATACACAGCTGATTTTATTGTATCTCTTGCTCCAGAGAGTCGAATGCATCGCAGGAAAAGAATTCTCCCAGCGTCATATCCAGACCGTCACAGAATTTTTTGACAGTGATCAGCGAGATATCCCTGCGGCGGGCGTCCATCATGCTGTATGCCGTGGACGGCGTCACGCCGGAAAGATTTGCCAATTCGTTGATCGATATATGACGCTCTGTGCATATTTGTCTGAATCTTTCTGCAGTCGTATCCTTGACACTCAAAACAATCACCCGGTAATATTGTAGAAAAAATATCGCATGCGCGTATACGCACTTGCGTAATATTCAATAATATGTTATAGTGTATCCGGAGTCGTGAGCCAATAAACCAACCGGGGCTGACCCGCTGTGCTTTGATTGCTTTCGGCTCGATACCAATACAGGAGGATGAAAACATGAACAAAGAAAAATCAAGCGGTATCATCGACTATATCTGTGGAGTCGTCGCTCTGCTGAACATCGCCGTGATGTTCATTCCCTATGCAAAGGACTGGTCGGATACCAAAGGGATCGTATCATTAGGTGAATTTCAATTCGCGATGGAAGGCATCGACGGAGGACTCCTCGGTGAAGACCTTGTTGCAGTCGGGATCGTTGCCCTGATCGTATTGATTCTGGCGGCGATCCTGTTGATCGTCTGGGCGATCCGCTCCTTTATGCATCACCCCAAAGCAGGGAAAAGCGGTACGATCTCCTCGATCATCAAGACGCTCGTGTCCGTGATCTTCGTGGTCATGCTGAGTCACAGCCGTGAATTCACCGCGGGCATTGCTGTCCTTATCATAGCGATTGGGATCGCAGGCGTTATTCTGTCGATCATCCAGCGCAAGAAAACCAAAAAAGAAAAGGATCCTGTTTGATCCCGCATTCCATGACGAACAAAAAGAGCGAGGTGCAAAACCGCCTCGCTCTTTTTGCGCTTTCGGGACAAATACGATCGATTTTTGTTGACATATGCCGTGATTTAAATTATCATTATTTTAAAGGATCGATTTTACTTTCAGACAGTTGATGAGGTGGATTATGATTTGTTATCATTGTATGCGCGATAAAGGAGATTCTCCTGTATGTCCGTACTGCGGCACAGCTCAGCTCCCGCCTGCAGAACCGCACCAGCTTAGACCCGGTACCGTGATCGGGGGCAAATATACGGTCGGCAGGGTACTCGGTGAGGGCGGCTTCGGCATCACCTATATCGGACGCAACGATTATCTGGAGACGACCGTCGCGATCAAAGAGTACTATCCGTACGGTTATGCCCAGCGCAATAACGATGCGTCCTGCAGTATCTCGATCGCCACGGGGCGGGAAAACGACTTCTATGTCAAGGGCAGAGAACGTTTTTTGCGGGAGGCAAAAACCGTTGCAAAATTCCGCAGACAGTCCGGTATCGTTGAGGTCGAGGATTTTATCGAAGAAAACAATACCGCCTATATCATCATGGAATACCTCGACGGTATTACGCTCAGAGAGTTTCTGCGCAAAAACGGCGTGATGGCGCCTAAAAGGGCGGTGCGGATGTTGATGCCGGTGATGCAGGCGCTCGAGAAGATCCATCGTGCCGGCATCATCCACCGCGATATCAGTCCCGACAATATCATGTATCTCCAGGACGGTACCGTCAAGCTGATGGATTTCGGCGCAGCGCGTACCTATGACACCGAAAACAGAAGCATGTCGGTGATGCTCAAACCCGGCTATGCGCCGGAGGAACAGTACCGCCGCGGCGGTGAACAGGGTCCGTGGACGGACGTTTACGGCATCTGCGCGACGCTGTACCGCTGTATCACGGGAAAAGCGCCGCTTGACGCGGTTGACCGTCTGGCGGAGGATACGCTGAAAAAGCCCTCCGAGTACGGCGCCAGGATTTCACCGAATCTCGAGGGCGTGCTGATGTACGGGCTTGCCCTGCGCAAAAAGGATCGCTGTAAGGATATGACAGAGCTGGTGCGACTGTTTACGATCGCGATGGATGAGGACGCGAAGGATGCCGCAGCCCGGACAAACAGCAATCCGCCGCAGCGTACCGCTGCCGTGAATACCCGTCAGCCTCAGGAGTATAGGACCCAGGCGGTCAACGATCGTCCCGAGGGCAAAGACGTCCCGCAGCCCCCGGCAGGCTATCCTGCTCAGCCGAAAGCCTATCCCGCTCAGCCGACGGCTTATCCGCCGCAGCAGGGATCGTATCACGCTCAGCCCGCGCCCGCTCAACAGCCTGTCCGGCCGCAGGCGATCCCTGATCAACCGCCTGTCAAAAAGAAAAAAGGCGGCAAAAAACGGATCGCGATCATCGCTTGTGTGATTCTGCTGGTTGTGATCGGCGCTGTCGTCGGCATCGTGATCATGCTCAATCAGCCTCAGAAAAAGGTCGACCAGAAAAAGATCGATAAGGCGGAAAACGAGTATTACAGCAACGGTCAGGTCATGATCGAAAAAGAGACCGACGACAACTATAATATTCTCAAGGAGACCACCTATACCATCTCCGGAAAGAAGAAATCATCAAAGGAATTCGAGCTGGATTCCGACGGAAATCAGGTCACCGAGAAATGGTACAGTTCTGCCGGCAAGCTGAGATATACCTATAAGAACGAATTCGATTCCGACGGAAATATCATCAAAAGCACAGAGTACGATTACTCCGGCGAACTGATGGGCTGGTATGAGTATAAGCATGATTCCGACGGCAACGAAACGATGGAGAAATGGGTCAGTCCGTCCGGCACATCGCGCAGCCATTATGAAAGAAAATTCGATTCCGACGGAAATAAGATCGAGGAAAAGAAGTTCAACGGCTACGGCAGTCTTGTATGGACGGATAAGATCGAGTATACATCCGACGGCAAGATGAAACAGCTGACCGAGTATAATGATACCGACACGATAACGGACGAGTATTATTATGATGAGGATGAGAGATGCACAAAGCACATTGTCTACACCGAGGACGGCGGCATCGATTACTACTATGAAAACACATACAATTCCGACGGCTACAACTCGAAGCGGATAAAATACGACGCCGACGATCAGCAGGTTTACCGTTATGAATACGAATACGACGCCGACGGAAATAATACGAAGTACTGCGGATATGACGAGAACGGCGATCTGAAATGGAAGGATACCTGTCAGTATGACAGCAGAGGATTCAAAACCGTTGAGGAGTCATACGATTCAAAAGGAAATCTCCAGTATAAGATCGAGTATGACAAGCACGAGCTTTCCTCGGTATTCACATGGTATCTTTCGGACGGAACGCTGGATAACTACACGGAATATGAACGGGATCAGGACGGATACATGACAAAATCCACCGTCTACAACGCCGAAGGCGAGATAACGTCCTACAGTACCTACGAGTATAATAAAAACGGCGATTACAGTGTAGTGAACACCTATGATTCTTCCGACAGTCTTGAGTATTATCAGGAATATGAATACGACGACGCGGGAAAACAAACAAAGGTTACCAAGTATGACGCCGAAGGAAAAGTTCTGAGCGAGGACGAGGATACGGAAGAATGATTTCAAGGAGGAATGATCGTGAAAAAACAAGCTAAACTGCTCGCACTGTTACTTGCAGTAATCATGCTTTCTGCACTGACGGCCGCCTGCGGCGATCAAAAAGACGAAGGAAAAGACTCTTCCCGGTCACAAACGGAGATCGCGCCCACCGAGGCGCCGACCGGTGAGGTCGTGACGAGGGGCGAGATCAGCGTGTATGTTCCGCCCGAACTGGAAGTGGTCTCCGATTCTGTCAGCGGGAATTCTGAGAACTCAATCAAGCTGGTCAGCAAAGAGTTTGACTATAACTATGTCCAGATCATAACTCTCAGCAGCGAAGAAGATGCTCAGGAGATGATGGAGAGGAACAGAGAGGCAAACGCAGACAATTTCCCTTCGGATATCTCGTTCGAGAGAAACGGCAATTTGTGGAGCGGCTTTTCGATGGATCTTTCCGCGACGCGGGTGATCGACGCATATGCGACGGTCAACGATAAGGTGTTCTATATCACCAGCGCGGGCATGGGCAAGCATTTCAATATCGTCGATGAGGACAGCAATCTGCTCAAGATCATCGATTCCCTGAAATAATCCGACTGACGGCGGCAGACGATCTGCCGCCGTTTGTGTTTTGACCGTGTTCCGGCACAATCGTTTTTCGGCAGACTGTTTACTTTTGCCGTGATCGGTGCTATACTGTCAGTATTATCAATCAGGAGGACTCGTTATGAAAAAGATTTCAAAACTGCTCGCGTTGTTACTCGCGGTCGCGATGCTTGCTGCTTTGACGGCTGCCTGCGGCGATAAGAAGGATGACGGCAAATCGGATACGGCGTCTTCCGGTACGGCGTCCGGTTCTGCTTCCGAGATCGCGGATGTTGTTGAGGGCGAAAGCCAGACATGGGGCGATCTGACCGTTTTCGTACCTTCTTCGATGGAGATGAAGGGCGGCGACGGCACCTTTGATCCCGACGATCCTAAAACCCTCTGGCTCTATGATAAAGAGAAAGCCACCAATTATATCAAGGTTACGATCGTCGACAGCGAAGATAACGCCAGGAACAATATCGACACGACCAAATCGATGAACGATTCCTATGGCCCCGAGGACGTCACCGTGTCCGCCGGCGGCGAATGGACCGGCGTTGCCTATGATGCAAGCGGCACCCCCTGTGCATCGCTCTACTCTGTTGCGGGCGATAAAGTCTACTTTATCATGATGGGCGGTTTCGAGTATGACAGCAAAGAGGTCAAGTCGGTGCTCGGTTCTCTGAATTGATCCGCGATCTGTTTCATCATCAAATGCGTTGGGCGGCAGTTTTACTGCCGCTTCTGTTTTCCTGATGATTTTTCAGCTGTTTGCAAAATAATTGTTTACAATCGGTTTTTAGCGTGATATAATAAAAATAATAGTATCAAGGAGGACTTTTTTATGAAAAATATTTCAAAAGTGCTTGCTCTGATCCTCGCAGTCGCGATGATGGCGACCTTGATGGTTGCCTGCGGCGACAAAAAGGATGATGCAAAATCCGAAAGCAGCGCTGCCGCCGCCGATATCCTGAGCGGTTCGTGGAAACAGACCGACGAAGTCAACGGCGACTGGACTTGGACCTTTGACGGCGCGGGAAAATGCAAGCTGGTCGGCGATACCACCGGATTCTCCGGAGACGGTACATATAAACTTGACGAGAGCGCAAAGACCGTGACGGTCAATATGGAAGCGTGGGATGACGAAAAGGTTTATGAGTATACGCTTGAAGGCGATACGCTGGATCTGAAATCCACTTATTCCAATTATCATCTTGTCAAACAGTAAAGGGAATCTATCCAGAGGAGGACTATTATGGGTTTATTTGACAAAAAGTATTGCAGCATCTGCGGCGATAAGATCGGTCTGCTCGGCAACCGCAAATTAGAGGACGGCAATCTGTGCAAAAAATGCGCGGCAAAGCTTTCGCCGTTCTTCTCCGACCGCCGCCGCAGCACCGTCGAAGATATCAAGGCGCAGCTGCAGTATCGCGAAGAGAACAAGGACGCAGTCGCAAAGTTCAACACCACCCGTTCTTTCGGAGAGGACACCAAGATTCTTATCGATGAGGATAAACGCAAATTCCTTGTGACTCGCTCGCGCAATCTTGCCGAGGCGAATCCCGACGTGATGGATTATTCCATGGTCACCGGCGTGGATATCGATATCGACGAGGACGCCAGCGAAGAGCACCGCAGGGACAGCGAGGGCAATTCTGTCAGCTACAATCCGCCCAGATATAACTACAGCTACGATTTCACGGTCGTTATCCGCGTCAATCATCCCTACTTTGACACGATCAAGGTCCAGATGAATTCGTCTTCTGTTGACACCACCGACAATGCTGTCACCGCGATGCAGAAGCCCAATCCCGAGTATAACGCCCGCTACCGCCAGTATAAGGATATGTGCGAAGAGGTCAAGGCGACCCTGCTCGGCGCCCGCCAGCAGGTGCGCGACGAAGCTGCCGCCGCTGCGGCGCCTCCCACCGTTGCACGCTGCCCGTACTGCGGCGCGAACAGCACCCCCGACGCCAGCGGATGCTGTGCATACTGCGGCAGTCCCCTGAACGGCTGATCGCTTACGGATATACAAACAAACCCCTCGGTCACAGTGATGGCCGAGGGGATTTTTGCATAAAAAGCGGGTGATCCTATTCTTTTGTCGAGCGATAGATCTCGATATGGATCTGGTGCTTCAGCATAAGCGGTTCATCGTGTCGTTCCAGCATCGGGCGGTATTCGCGCTCAAACGCGGCGACTTTTTCGGCGGACAGGCTTGCGCCGACGCCGCGGCAGCTTTTGACGCGCCCGAGCCATGATTCGCGCGTGAATTCGATGACCGCATTGTAGGAGTGAATGGTTTCGATCTCAAAGCGATCCTCCGCCCATGCGGGAAAGGAGTAGCGGTATCTGTCAAAGCCGCAGCCGTTCCAAGCGGGATTATGCTTTTTGACGAGCGCCTCCATCTCGGCGATCACCGCGTCCTCAAACGGCTTCCAGTCCATGATGATCTTGCAGAACAGTCCCCGCGGCTTCAGCACGCGGCGGATCTCATCGGCGGCTTTTTCGGCGTCGAAATACGGAAAGCACTGTACCGCCGTCACCGCGTCAAAGCTGTTGTCGGCATAGCCGGTGTCCTCTGCGGGACAGACGCGGAACTCAATGCTGTCGATCCCGCGTTCTGCAGCGAGCTGTCTGCCGAGGGCGATCTGGTTTTCGGAAATGTCCGCCGCGACAAAACGAGCGCCCGTATCCGCCATGTTCAGCGGCAGGATTGCCGTGCCGCTGCCGAGATCGAGGATCCGCTGACCGGCGTGACCGATCCCGAAGCGGATGAGGTTTTCGTACATGCTCGCGGGGTAGATATCGCGGAATCTGGCATAGTCGCCCGAAGTCCTGCCGAAATCGAATTCGGCGCCGCTGTCGATATAGTTGAGTTTCATACAATCACCTTTTAGAGTCGTTTAACCAGATTTTACCGCATGAGAAAGGCTTTTTCAAGCCCTTTGAAAAGTTTCGTGCAGAAGAAATAAAAAAATAGCTTGCAATCTGCCACAAGATGTGGTATGATAACTCTTGCAGTATCCGGGTGTGGCGCAGTTTGGTAGCGCGCTTGAATGGGGTTCAAGAGGCCGCTGGT
>CADBOO010000123.1 GCA_902796225.1 uncultured Ruminococcus sp. | reverse complement strand
GACTGTGGCGGCGAAGCACATATCCCATTTAAGCCGATGGAAGGCAAGGATTACTATTGCAGCGAATGTTTTGCTAAAAGGAAGGAAGCAGAAGAAGCGTCCGCTGAATAATATGGTATTGCTCAACAGCGCTCCGAAAGGGGCGCTTTTTTCATTTTATTTTTCTGTTATTGAAAAATAAACGATTGGCATTCCGGCTGTTTTACGATTTTATCACAGAATCCCGCAATTTTTCTTGACAAAAGCAAAAAGCAGCGATATAATATAGTTAGCATAGGGTAACCTGTGGCTTCCGTCCGCATCCGGCAATCGGGTGCTTGTTTTAAGGCCGGGGGTTAGCATAAGCTAACATCCAATCCGGAACAAAGCATAAGCGTTAACCGAACGGAGGATTATTTTTTTGCTGCACGGTTAGTCAGAGCTAACCGAAAGCGATCGTTTGAAAGGAGGTTCGCTATGCCGCTTACATTAGCCGTCATCGGCGAAGAAAACATCATCAAAAGGATCGGCGGAAATGCTGAGGTACGCGCTCATTTACAGAATCTGGGGTTTGTCCCCGGCGCTGTCGTCACGGTTGTCAGCTCCATAGCAGGCAATCTGATTGTCAATGTCAAAAATGCGCGCATTGCCGTCAGTAAGGAAATGGCAAGTAAAATCATGATTTGATTTTAGTGAATAGTGAATGGTGAACGGTTATGGACGGGCGCTGCCCGCACCCGATTCCCGATATTCGGAATCCAAAATGCGAAGCATTTCCCTTAACTGTTATCTGTTCTCTGTTATCTCAAAAAAAGGAGGAATATGTATGAACACATTAAGAGAGGTCCCGATCGGCAGTTCCTGCGTGGTCAAAAAGCTCCACGGTGAAGGCGCTGTCAAGCGCCGTATCATGGATATGGGTATCACCAAAGGCGTAGAGATCAAGGTGCAGAAGGTCGCTCCCTTAGGAGATCCGATGGAAGTCACCGTGCGCGGTTATCAGCTCTCGATCCGTAAGGCTGACGCCGCGATGGTTGAAATCGAGTGAAGAACTAAAAATGAAGAACTAAGAGTTGCGGGAAAGCCTGACGGCTTTTGAGTAATATACGGCGGCAAGTTCGGAAGAATCGGCTTCTCTGTTATAACTGCTGTCATTTGGGCGTGGGCAAAGCCCACCCTCAGTTCTTCACTCTTCATGATTCGTTCTTAGTTCAATAGAAATGAGGTATTGTTATGAAAATCACGATTGCCTTAGCGGGCAACCCGAACAGCGGTAAAACAACCCTGTTCAACGCCCTGACAGGCGCGAATCAGTTCGTCGGCAACTGGCCCGGCGTAACAGTCGAGAAAAAGGAAGGTAAGCTCAAAAAACACAGCGACGTCACGATCACCGACTTACCCGGTATCTATTCCCTTTCTCCATATACAATGGAAGAAGTCGTCGCACGTAACTATTTAGTAGACGAACGTCCCGACGCGATCCTGAACATCGTGGACGGCACCAACCTCGAGCGCAACCTGTACCTGACCACCCAGCTCTGCGAGCTCGGTATCCCGGTCGTCATCGCGATCAACATGATGGACGTCGTGGAAAAAACCGGCGTAAAGATCAATACCGCCGAGCTGAGCCGTGCGCTGGGCTGCAAGGTTATCGAGATCTCCGCCCTGAAGAACAAGGGTATTTCGGAGGCTGCCGAAGCAGCGATCAAAGCCGCGGAGGATAAAAAGCCCGTCCCGAAGCACACCTTCGAGGGCTCCGTCGAACACGCGATCGCACATATCGAAGAGGCGTGCGTACATGACCTGCCCGAAGAACAGCAGCGCTGGTACGCGGTCAAGATCTTTGAGCGCGACGAAAAGGTCATCGAAAAGCTGGGACTGAGCGAAGCAACCCTTGATCATATCGAGAAAGATATCCGGGTCGTTGAAAAAGAATACGACGACGATGCGGAATCCATCATCACCAACGAACGGTATGTTTACATAGGCAAGATCCTGGGCGGCGTTTACAAGAATAAACAAAAGGGTCAGCTCAGCACCTCCGACAAGATCGACAAGGTCGTCACCAACCGCTGGCTGGGCCTGCCGATTTTCGTAGCCATCATGTTCCTTGTGTACTATATTTCAATGGTCACCGTCGGTACGGCGGCAACCGACTGGGTCAACGACGGACTGTTCGGCGACGGCTATCATCTGTTCAGCATCGGCACGGCGGAGTATGACGAACACGCCGAGGCGATCGGCGTCATCAACGGCGCCTCTTCCGCAAAGCTCGGTGAAGAACTGCTCGTCTTTGAAGATGAAGAAGATGAAGATTTCGAATACGACTCCGACGCGGCTGTTGCAGCCGTCAAAGAATTCGCCGCTTCCGTCAAGGACGACGAAGAGTTCACCTACGAGGTCGAAGACGAAGAGACCCTCGAGGTAAGTGAAGAAACCTGCACAGGCGCTGACGTCAAAGACGCCGCCGAAGTGTTCACAAAGAATGAAGGCAAGCCCGACGATCCCGCCGAATTCGGCGTATGGGTCCCCGGTATCCCCACAATCGTCGGCGGATGGCTGGAGTCGGCGAACACTCCCGAATGGCTCTCCGGTCTGATCCTCGACGGTATCATCGCCGGCGTCGGCGCGGTGCTCGGCTTTGTACCGCAGATGTTCGTATTGTTCCTGTTATTAGCATTCCTGGAGGCGTGCGGCTACATGGCGCGAATCGCCTTTGTTCTCGACCGTATCTTCCGCCGCTTCGGTCTGTCGGGTAAATCCTTTATCCCGATCCTGATCGGTACCGGCTGCGGTATTCCCGGCATCATGGCGTCGCGTACCATCGAGAATGAGCGCGACCGCCGCATGACGATCATGACAACCACCTTTATCCCCTGCGGTGCAAAAATGCCTTTCATCTCCATGATGGCAGGCGCCATCTTCGGAGGGTCTGCATGGATCGCGACCGGTTCCTACTTCCTCGGTATGTTTGCGATCATCGTTTCAGGTATTATGCTCAAGAAGACGAAGCCCTTTGCGGGCGAGCCGGCTCCGTTCGTCATGGAGCTGCCGGCATATCACTGGCCGACCGTCGGCAACGTGCTCCGCTCGATGTGGGAGCGCGGCTGGTCGTTCATCAAAAAAGCGGGCACCATCATCCTGCTGTCCACGATCGTTCTGTGGTTCCTGAGCCGCTTCGGCTGGGTCGACGGCACGTTTGGGATGCTTGCCGAGGATGAGATCGGCAACAGCATGCTGGCGGCAGTCGGCAACGCGATCAGCTGGATCTTTGCGCCTTTGGGCTTCGGCAACTGGCAGGCGGCGGTCGCGTCGATCACCGGTCTGATCGCAAAAGAAAACATCGTTGCAACGATGGGCGTCCTCTACGGCGGCGGCGAGCTGTCTACCTGGGCTGTGCTGGCGCAGCAGTTCACTATTGTGACCGGCCTTTCGTTCCTTATCTTCAACCTGCTGTGCGCTCCGTGCTTCGCGGCGATGGGCGCGATCAAGAGAGAGATGAACTCTGCCAAGTGGACGATTTTCGCTATCTCTTACGAGTGCCTGTTCGCATATGCGATCGCGCTGATGGTCAACCAGATCGGCGGCGCGTTCTCCGGCAGCCTGAATGTGATCGGTCTGATCGTTTCGATCCTGCTGATCGCGGGTATGGTATTCATGCTGTTCAAGCCGTATAAGGAAGCGAATAAGCTGACCAAAAAGGTAAAGATCAAGTAAGGAGATGAGCATATGCTCCAATGGATCACAGGCAATATCTGGACAATTATCATCTGCGCCGCACTGATCGCAATCGTGACAGCGATCGTTATCAGTATGGTCAAAAAGAAAAAGCAGGGCAAGTCAGTGATCTGTAATTGCGGCAACTGCAAGTCCTGTCCAATGTCCGGCTCCTGCCACAACAAGTAGATCATACAAAAGGGCGAGGGCTCTGTTATGCAATCTGCCCATTTGTTGCATACCGGTTGCATAATGGATCCGGCAGAATTTAGAACGTTTGTTTCACGTGAAACGAGTTTTCCTTCATGTTTCTCCCGCGGGCGTGTACCAAAGCGCCCGCGGGAGTCCAATATTCCGCCTGATTTTTTGTATTGTATTTTGGACGTGTATGTGGTACAATAACTTTGTAAAAATTCTCAGGAGGTACTACTATGATCACAAAAGATATGATTATCGGCGACGTTCTGGACAAGTATCCCACCACCGCACCCCTGTTCCTCAACATGGGGATGCACTGCCTCGGCTGTCCTGCATCCCGCGGCGAGAGCATCGAGCAGGCGTGCATGGTACACGGCGCAGACGTCGACAAGCTTGTCAAGTCGCTGAATGATTTCATTGCCGAATAATGAAAATGCTGAACCTCAAGGGGCGGCTGTCCTTATGTGCGGAATTCGTCCGCAAGGGCAGCCGCCTTGCGGATATCGGGACGGATCACGGCTATCTGCCGATCGCCCTGTGCCAAAGCGGAACAATCCCCTGTGCGCTCGCGTGCGATATCAATCCCCTGCCGCTGGAATCCGCGCGGAAAAATATCGCTGAATACGGACTGTCCGACAGGATACAGATACGCCTTTCGGACGGACTGCAGGAGGTCGGCGCGGATGAAATCGACGACGTCGTGATCGCGGGGATGGGCGGCGAGCTGATCGCCTCGATCCTCGGCGAATGCCCTTGGGTGCGCGATCCGTCAAAAAATCTGATCCTGCAGCCGATGACGCGGCATGATGTGCTGACGGCATGGCTGTGCGAAAACGGCTTTTGTATCGAAGAACAAGGCGCTGTTTTCGACGCGGGAAAAGTCTACACCGTCATGCGCGTGCAGTATGACGGCGTGCGGCGTGACTGCGGGATCTATGAGGCGAATATCGGCAGGCTGTCGCCCGACAGCGAGGCGGGCGCCGGTTTTCTGAACAAGTGCCTGAACAAGCTGAAAAAGCAGGAAAAAGGCGATCCGACGCTTGCGCCGATCATCAATAAAATGGAGGAGCTGCTCTATGACAAGCATCCGTAACATAGAAGCATTTTGCAAAAACATCGCACCGTATGAGCTGGCGGCCGAATGGGACAACGTCGGACTGCTGGTCGGCGCGGAAAACGACGAGGTCGATACAGTGCTGCTTGCGCTGGATATCACCCCCGAGGTCGTCGAAGAAGCGCATGCTGCCGGGGCGGGGCTGATCATCAGCCACCACCCGGTGATCTTTGACCCGCTGCGTTCTCTTATGCCCGATGACCCCGTGTATCTGCTCGCGAAATACGGCGTCGGGGCGCTGTGCCTGCACACCGATCTCGACCGTGCGGAACAGGGCGTTAACACGGAATTGGCAAAGGCGCTCGGGCTGAAGAATACCGTGTTCTATCCCGAGGATTATCTTTTGGTCGGCGATGCGGAACAGCCGACGGACGCCGCTGATTTCGCCGTATTCGTCAAGGAAAAACTGGGCGCGCCGTCGGTGCGCTATACGGACGGCAGGGTGACGAAAGTCGCGGTATCCTCCGGAGCAGGCAGCGAGGGCGTGACGCTCGCCCATCAATACGGCTTCGACGCGTTTGTGACCGGCGAGATGAAGCATCACCATTTCCTGTGGGCGGGATCGCACGGGATCGCCGCATTTGACGCGGGACATTTTTCGACAGAGAATGTGGTGATCGCACCGCTGACACGCCTGCTCGAACAGGAATTCCCGACGACAGAATTCATTATCAGCAGACAGGATTGCCCGTACCGGTCTGTATGAGAGATGTTGCTCCTCCGTCTGCCGGAACAGGAATTCCCGACAACAGAATTCATCATCAGCGGACAGGGCTGCCCGTATCGTTCTGTATGAGAGATGTTGCTCCTCTGTCTGCCGTACCATCATACAGGCTCATACAGACATCATGCAGGCAATCACAGGCAATCATACAGGCAACATACAGGCGTCATACAGGCGTCATACAGACATCATGCAGGCATCATACTGACATCATACAGGCACCATAAAGGCGTCGACTCCTTCAACCGCCCTTTTCATCTCATCACATCCAACCCCCGCCTTCCCCGCGCGGGAAGGCTGCATTTGCGCTTTCAAAAATGAAAGCGCTTTTATTTTTTTGCATTCTCAGCGTGTCAAATCCTTACCAAATTGTTAATTTTCCCCATATTTTGCGGATTGTTGTAAATTTTTGCACTATATATGTAAAAAAACGATTGCAAAAATCACAACCATTTGTTATAATATTGTAGTGTATATTACTATATGATGTGGTAGAATGGAAAAATCTGGGCATCAGGTAATATAGGGATAGGTATGTGAACGTATTATGAGGATCCGAAAAAAGAAATGGGCAGAGCCGGAATTGAGCCGCTGCAGCTACTTTGTCAGCGACCCCGCGCAGTATCGCGGACGCTGGAAGGAGTTCTTTCAAAACGACAATCCGATCGAGCTTGAGGTAGGCTGCGGCAAATGCACCTTTATCGGCGAAAAAGCCAGACGCAATCCCGACGTCAACTATATCGCGGTGGATATCAAGATCGATATGCTGGGCGTCGGCAGGAGGAACATCGAGACAATCTTTGAGGCAGAAGGACACAGCCCCGGAAATATCGCACTGGTCCGGTACAACGTCGAGATGCTCCATGAGGTCATCGGCAAAGAGGACGGTATCGGAAAGCTGTATATCAACTTCTGCAATCCGTGGCCCCGCCTCAAGCACAAAAAGCGCCGCCTGACTTTTCCGAAAAAGCTGTTGATGTACAAGCGATTCCTTACCCCGGACGCGAAGATTTACTTCAAGACCGACGACGACGGTCTGTTCGAGGACAGTGTGGAATACTTTACCGGCTCCGGCTACCGTATCGCCTATCTCACGCGCGATCTGCACAACAGCGAAATCACGGACAACATCGTCACCGAACACGAAAAAATGTTTTCGGATGAGGGCGTTCCCATCAAATATTTGGAAGCAGTACCGCTTGCGTAATACCACACAAGGAGACTTGACATGAAAAAACGGCGTATCGTCATCGCCGCTGCAATCTGTCTGCTGCTCACGGGCTGTACCTCGCTGAGCCTGACCAGTCCGGATGTCCTCACTCCTCCGAAGCCCGAGGGCAGTCAGCGGGAGATCCGGGATCTGATCACAAACAGCGTCGGCAGCAATTACGAAATGGTCTATCCCGAAAGCGGAGATTACAACAGTTCCGTGATCTTCAGCAATCTGGACAACGACGATGATGACGAAGCAATCGCGCTATATACCTGCGATAAGGAAAGCGTCCGCATTCTGGTCGCCGATATCAAAGACGGCCACTATACCCTGCTGGCGGAAGGTTCGGTCCACGCGTCGAAGATCAGCACGGTGGAGATTGCAAGCTTCGGCAACGAAACGAAAGATATCCTGATCAGCTATCCCGGTTCTTCAACGACGCTGCATTCACTGTCCATCCTGCCCACAGGCGGCGGTAAACAGACAGATATGATCAACGCGTGCGCATCGCACGTTGTCGGCGACTTCAACGGAGACGGCACCGACGATCTGGTGACCGTGGCACTGGCGGACGCGGACAATCTCGCAACAGCCCGGCTGTATATCGGCAGCGGCGGCTCACTTGAGGAACAATCCTCGTGCGAGATCTCTTCGGATACAAAAGAATACCTGAATATCAGTTTCGGCAAGGTCTGCGACGAGATCAGCGGAGCGATCGTCGACGCGGTCGACGTCCAGGGCAAGATCTCAACACAGATCCTGTGCTATGACTATAACCAGCGCAGCCTCATCAATCCGCTGTATGTCAACGACGGATTTGATAAGACAAAGCGATCGGCGGCTGTATCGTCGGCGGATATCGACCGCGACGGGATCATCGAGATCCCGCTGTGCGAAACGATGGATTACTCTGCGGATGAAGATGAGTCGACCGTATGCGACAGGATCAACTGGAGCAACTACGAATACACCCAGGCGTCCTTTTCCGCAAAGCAATCCGCTATCCTGTGCGATAAGCTGGGGTTCCTGCTGAACCTCTCTCCGGAGCACGCAGACATTGTCACCGCCCGCTACACCGGCGAAAACTCGATGTCTGTCTATCTGTGGGAATACAAGCGCAGCACCGCCGAGCGCACGACAAAGCTCTTGACCGTCAAGCGCTATCCCAAAGACAGCTTTAACAGCGACACCGTGCTGGAAGCGGTCGCCGCCGAAAACAACAGCTATGTATACACCTACGTCATCGATACCGAAGAAGGCTATTACGGTTATACCGACGACGAGGTCAAAAACAACATTGTATTGATCGAGGAGCCGACCGACGGCGATCCTCAGAAATAGTAATTCTGTATAACTTGAACGGAGGTTATCATTATGAAAAAGATTTTAGTATGTGAAGACGAAGCTGCTATCCGCGACTTTGTAGTCATCAATCTCAGGCGCGCCGGCTACGAGATCGTCGAAGCCGACAGCGGTGAAATGGCGCTGCAGAAGTATGAGGAACACGGCGGCGACTTTGACGTCGCGATCCTCGACATCATGATGCCCGGTATCGACGGCCTGCAGGTCTGCAAGGAACTGCGCAACAAGAACTCGGGCATCGGTATCATCATGCTTTCCGCGCGTACCCAGGAAATGGACAAGGTCACCGGTCTGATGCTGGGCGCGGACGATTACATCACAAAGCCTTTCTCTCCCTCGGAGCTGACCGCGCGCGTCGACTCGCTTTATCGCCGCGTATCGCTCGCTGAGCAGAGAAATGAAAATAACTTCAAGGAAGAACTCAAAAGCGGTATCTTTACCCTCAACCTCAGAAACCGCGCGCTGATGAAGAACGGCAAGATGATCGAACTGACACAGGTCGAGTTCCAGATCATGGAATACTTC
>CADBOO010000122.1 GCA_902796225.1 uncultured Ruminococcus sp. | reverse complement strand
TTACCGTTTTGATTACCGTTTTGGTTGCCGTTTTGGTTGCCGTTTGCGTTGTTGGCGTCGTTGAGGAAGCGCTTTTCCTTGCGCTCGTTCAATCCCTGTGAGATACGGGAATACTCTCCGTTGTTTTCCTTGGCGCAGTCGTACAGTTCGTAGGCGTTCTGCAGATTGACCATCGAGTGCATCTCGGGACGATCCTTAGTCAGATAAATTACATTGAAGAATCTGCTGTCGGTATTATAGATCGCGACAGACATCCCGTTCTGTTCCTCGATATCGGCGATGGTGTCGCCGATATCGTCGGAATCGATGCGGTCGGCGATGGAATAGACGCAGCTTTTGACCTGGCCGGTCTTGACCGTCTTATAGAACGCTTCGAGGAAAACCGTCTGGAACAGCCAGAGGACGATCAGCAGCAGCGCGGAAAAGATCAGAAAACCGGTCGCAAGGTAGAACTTCAGCGGGCGTTTTTTTCGATCATGTTTCAAAGCGGTATCCAACTCCTCTGAGGGTGACGATCAGCGAGGCATAGTCGCCGAGGGATTTGCGCAGCAGCTTGATATGGGTGTCGAGGGTGCGGTCGTCGCCGTAGAAATCATAGCCCCATACCTTGGAGATGAGCTGTTCGCGGGTCAGGGCGATACCCTTGTTGTTGACCATGTAGAACAGCAGCTCGTATTCGCGGGGGGTGAGCTGGGCGCGTTCGCCGTCGACGGTAACGACGCGCGCGGCAAAATCGACCGTCAGTCCCTTGTAAACAAAACGGTTCTTTTCATCTTCTTTATCGGAGCCTCCCGATCGGCGCAGCACGGCGCTGACGCGCATCATCAGCTCTTTGGGCGAGAAGGGTTTGACGACATAGTCGTCGACGCCGCTTTCGAATCCCGTCAGGCGATCGTATTCTTCGCCGCGGGCGGAAAGCATGATGATCGGGGTGGTGCTGAATCGCCTGATCTGGGTGACCGCGCCGAAGCCGTCCAGCACCGGCATCATGATGTCCATAATGATCAGGTCGTAGGTGTTGTTGCGGCATTTGAGAACCGCTTGCTCGCCGTTCTCCGCCTCGTCGATGTCGTGGCCTTCGTAGATCGCGTATTTTTTGATCAGCTCGCGGATGCGGAATTCGTCGTCAACTATCAGCAGCTTGCTCATCGGTATCACTCCGTTTCCATTTTATCTGAGTTTATCATATAGGATCAATGTGACCGTTTTATGATCGAATGGTTACAGGTTTATTATACTGGAGATGTTTTGGATTCGCAAGGGGGATTTTTGTGAATGATGATGGGCGGGTCAGCTGCACCCGATTGATCAGGTAGGTTGATATTGACCAAAGCGGCAGAATGATGTAGAATAGGAATTGAGCAAAGAACGGAGTATGGATGATGGATGCATTGATCGAAAAATTGAAAAACGATTGCAATCTGAACGACGAAGAACTGCGAAAGCTGATCGACAGCGACGCCTATGACGACGATCTGCGCCGTGCAGCCGATGCGGTACGGCGCGAGCATTACGGCGACAAGGTATTCCTGCGCGGCTTGATCGAGTTCAGCAACTGCTGCAATAAAAACTGCCTGTACTGCGGGCTGCGGGCGTCAAACCGTACCGCGGACAGGTATCGCCTGAGCAAAGAGGAGATCCTCGGCTGCTGTGAGGAAGGCTATACGCTCGGCTACCGCACATTCGTCCTGCAGAGCGGCGAGGATCCCTGTTACACCGACGACATGATCTGCGATATCACAGCGGCGATCAAAGCGCGGTTTCCCGACTGCGCGGTCACGCTGTCGATCGGCGAGAAATCGCGGGAAAGCTATCAGCGGTATTTTGACGCGGGGGCGGATCGGTATCTGCTGCGGCACGAGTCGGCGGATCACGCGCATTACGCAAAGCTCCACCCCGCGAACATGACGGCGCAGAATCGTCAGCGCTGTCTGTGGGATCTCAAAGAGATCGGGTATCAGGTCGGCGCGGGCTTTATGGTCGGGTCGCCGTATCAGACGACCGAAAACCTGATCGCCGATCTGCGGTTTTTGCAGAAGCTGCAGCCGGATATGATCGGGATCGGGCCGTATCTGACCCATCACGCGACGCCGTTCGCGGATCAGCCGAACGGATCGGCAAAGCTGACGCTGCGGCTGCTGAGCATCGTGCGGCTGATGTTCCCCTATGTGCTGCTGCCGGCGACGACAGCGCTGGGGACGATCATCCCCGACGGCAGAGAACGCGGTCTGCAGGCGGGCGCGAATGTCGTCATGCCGAACCTGTCGCCCGTGAGCGCGCGAAAAAAGTATGAGATCTATGAGAATAAGATCTGCACCGGAGAGGAATCCGCCCAGTGCAGGAATTGTCTGGAGATGCGGGTCAAAGCCGCAGGGTATCGGGTGGTCACCGACAGAGGCGACGTTAAGCGGTCGTAGGACACAGTGAAGAGTGAAGCGTTGTGGGCGGGCGCTGTCCGCATCCGCTTTTGAGGTATGATATGAACGAATTTGTGAGGACGGAGCTTCTGCTGGGCGCGGAAGCGATGGATAAACTGAAAAACAGCCGCGTTGCGGTATTCGGCATCGGCGGCGTCGGCGGGTATGCCGTCGAGGCGCTCGCGCGGTCGGGCGTCGGCGCGCTCGATCTGATCGACGACGACGTTGTCAGCGAAAGCAACATCAACCGACAGATCATCGCCCTGCATTCGACCGTCGGACGTCCGAAGGTTGAGGTCGCCGCCGCGCGGGTAAAGGATATCAATCCCGAGTGCAGCGTGTGTACCCATAAAGCCTTTTATATGCCCGAGACGGCGGGAGAGTTCGACTTTTCGCAGTATGACTACATCGTCGACGCGATCGATACCGTCAGCGGTAAGATCGGGCTGGTGATGCAGGCAATGAACGCGGGCGTGCCGATCATTTCGTCGATGGGCGCGGGCAACAAGCTCGATCCGACCGCATTTAAGGTCGCGGATCTCTACAAGACTTCGGTCTGTCCGCTGGCACGGGTCATGCGCAGAGAGCTGAAAAAGCGCGGGGTCGATCGATTGAAGGTCGTCTACTCCGAGGAGGAGGCGCTCACGCCGCTGCAGGATAAGCTGTCGGAGCACGGCGTCCATCAAAAACGGCAAACGCCCGGTTCAACGGCGTTCGTGCCGTCAGTCGCGGGGCTGATCATCGCGGGCGAGGTAGTGAAAGACCTCATTACAGTGAAAAGTGAATGATGCGGGAATGTCCGACGGCTTTGAAAGGCTGCGGCGCTCCCTCATCAGAGGAAAGATATTTGTAAATAAACGATGGAGATCGGAGGAAAAGACATATGGCTTCGTCAAAGGATTATCTGGAATATGTTCTGGAACAGCTCGGTGAATTGAGCGAGGTGACTTACCGCGCGATGATGGGCGAGTATATCCTGTACTATCAGGGAAAGGTCATCGGCGGGATCTATGACAATCGTTTTCTGGTAAAGCCCACAAAATCGGCAAGGGCGCTCATGCCCGACGCGCCGCTTGAGCTGCCGTATGAGGGAGCGAAGGAAATGCTGTTAGTAGAGAATATCGAGGACAGAGGCTTTTTGGCGGAATTGTTTGATGCGATGGTGTCCGAGCTGCCCGCGCCGAAGAAAAAGAAAAAATAGCAAATGAGAAAAACAGAGTAAAAACGAGTAAAAACGAGATAAAAAGAGCTGTTCGGGGAGTAAATGAAAAAACAGAGAAAAACGCTTGACTTTCGTTTTTGTTTTTGGTAAGATAGGTGAGCATCGGATCGGCAGAGTGTGCTGATTTCAAGTAAAGCAACAGGATATGGGCGGCTGCAGTCGGTTAAATAATGGATTGCTCCGCTTTGCGAAAATGTCACGCGATGACAGGAAATGTTGTTTTATTTGAGATTAGCGGCGACTGTCGGTTTGAATAATCTCACAGGAGGCACGCTATTATGTCCACTTTTATGGCAAAAAAAGGCGAGATCGAGCGCAAGTGGTATGTCATCGACGCTGCCGGCAAGCCCCTCGGTAAGGTAGCGGCTGAGGCTGCTGTCCTGCTCCGCGGCAAGCACAAGGTAACCTTTACACCCCACGTTGACTGCGGCGATCACGTCATCATCATCAACTGTAAGGACGCTGTCCTCACAGGCAAAAAACTCGACCAGAAAAAATGGTACCGTCATACCGGTTATGTCGGTCACCTTAAGGAAACTCCCTACAGCATCCTGATGGCTACCCGCCCCACAAAGGCGATGGAGCTGGCTGTCAAGGGCATGGTTCCTTCCAACAGCATCGGCAGAGCCGCTATGCTTCGCCTCAGACTCTTTGACGGCGCAGAGCATACCCATCAGGCGCAGAAGCCCGAGCTGCATGAATTTTAAGAAGGAGGAACGAGTCAATGTACGATAAGGCACCTTATTTTTACGGTACTGGCAGAAGAAAATCTTCTGTTGCAAGAGTCAGACTCTATCAGGGTACCGGCAAGATCACCATCAATGACAGAGATATCGACGATTACTTCGGTCTTGAGACCCTCAAGCTGATCGTTCGTCAGCCCCTCGTTCTCACCGAGACAGGCGAGAAATTCGACGTTGTCTGTCGTGTCGGCGGCGGCGGCGTTACCGGTCAGGCGGGCGCGATCCGTCACGGCATCAGCCGCGCACTGCTCCAGTATGATTCCGACGCGCTGAGACCCGCCCTCAAGAAGGCCGGCTTCCTCACCCGCGACCCGAGAATGAAAGAGCGTAAGAAATACGGTCTCAAAGCAGCCCGCAGAGCGCCTCAGTTCTCAAAGCGTTAAAAGAGTATATGCTTTTTATCAAGGCTTTCCGTTCGGAAGGCCTTGTTTTTTTGCTCGTAAGCTTTCAGCATCATTACGGTAAGAATCAGTGATCGACCTTGATAATCATGAAAAAATATGGTATAATAACCGCATAAATCCGGTTATTATACAGATTTATATTGCCCGCCCGGTTTGTCGCTTTGCGACAACGGGCGACGGCTGATTATACCATACTCTTTAAAAAATCAAGGAGGCTTGAAATGAAAAAAGCATTATTGATTATGATGACAGCAGCGCTGCTTATCACAACGGCAGCATGTTCAAAAGACAGCGGTTCGACAAAAGAAAACGGCGCAGCCGATGCTTCTGCGGTCGAAGAGAGCCGATCGGAGGACGCAGCGGAAGAACCCGCGGATAAAACCGCCGAAATCGGCGAGAAGGAATTCGCTTTTTCTGATGAAGCAGCGTACTACGACGTCACTTACCGCTATCCGGATGAATTCAAGCTTGAAGTCAAAGAAGATTCCGACAAAAAGAGAAATGTTCATTCCTACCGACCCGAAGGCTATGACTCCACCGCCGTCGGAATCGTTATCAGTCGGATGAACGAATTTACGCCGAAAGAGCGTTTGGAGGAACTCGTATGGCTTGATCAGATCACAACGAAAGAGATCAACGGCGCGTCATGGGCGGTCGGCGTACAGACAGATACGTCGAAAAGCAGATTGATCGTCTATGCTTTTGCCGCTAACGGGTATACCTATACCTTCAGCTTCAGCTCGGATTATCCTACCGACTTTGATTTTACCGGGTTTGCCGAAGCGTTTGTCGAGACGGTCAGCGTATCGGATTCCGCTCAATAAACAGCAAAACCGGATGGCTAACCACAGAGCCTGCTCACAATGAGCAGGCTCTTTTTTCGCTTTTTTCAAAAACCTATTGACAAACCCAATACTTCGTGATACGATGTATCCACAATACTTCGTGTAGTGATGTATTACGCAAAAGGAGGTATTTAATGGATGTTCAATTGAAACGCGGTTTGCTGGATGTTTGTGTGCTTGCCGCAATCAAAAACGAGGACTCGTACGGATATCGGATTATCAAGGATATGAAGCCGTATCTGGAGCTGTCCGAATCAACCCTGTACACCGTGCTGAAACGGTTGGAAACAGCCGGGATGCTGACGGTACGCACCGCCGAGCATAACGGCAGGCTGCGGAAGTACTACCACATTACGGATGCAGGGCGACAGCGTATCGAGGTTTTCAAATCGGAGTGGAAAGAAATCATTTCGATCTACCGATTTGTCACAAAGGAGGATGAAGATGACAAAACAAGCATTTCTTGACGAACTGCGCAAGGGTCTTGCGGGATTACCGCAGGAGGACATTGAAGAAAGGATCACTTTTTACGGCGAGATCATCGACGACAGCATCGAGGAAGGGCTTTCTGAGGAAGAAGCAGTCGCCCGCTGCGGATCGGTCGAAGAGATCGTATCGCAGACGCTTGCCGATATTCCGCTGACAAAGCTGGTCAAAGAAAAGGTCAAGCCCAATCGCGCGCTGAAAGCATGGGAGATCGTATTGATCATTCTGGGCTTTCCGGTATGGTTCCCGCTGCTGATCGCCGCAGTGTCCGTGATCTTTGCGTTTTATATCACATTCTGGTCGCTGATCATCACACTGTGGGCGGCTGAGCTGGCGATTGCGGTCGGCGCGCTTGCGTTGATTGCGGCGGCGGCGCTTTTCACGGTGCAGGGTCACGCGCCGACGGGACTCGCCGCGCTGGGAGCCGGCCTTCTGGCGGCAGGTTTATCGGTGTTCCTGTTTTTCGGATGTCGTGCCGCGACAAAAGGGATATTACTGCTGACGAAAAAGGTCGCGCTCGGCGTGAAATCTTTGTTTATCAAAAAGGAGGATCGGGATGCGTAAATCGATAAAGATCTGGTTGATCATCGCGACGTGCTTTGTCGTTGCGGGACTGGTGTGCGTTACCTGTGCGATGGCGGCAGTCGGATTTGATATCAAAAAGCTCGCCACCATCAGCTATCAAGAGAATACCATCCGTGTCAACGGCGAGTTCGACCGGCTGGAAATCGACGTCAATACAGCGGCTATCGAGCTGGTAAAAACCGACAAACAACCTTGTCGGATCGAATACTGCGAGCCGGAAAACGTCGGGATTTCTGCCGACGTCAACAATCGGACGCTGACGATCCGGGAAAAGGATCAGCGGGAATGGCACGAAAAGATAGGGCTTTCTTTTGACAGGCCGAAAATAAAGATCTGTCTGCCGAAGGATAAATACGACGACGCGGCGATCAAAACCGTTTCCGGCGACGTGAGGATCTCCGATGACCTTACCTTTGGTTCCCTCACGGTCGAGGCGACGACCGCTGATATAGACTGCGGCGCAAACGTTACAAAAACCATGAGCATCCATGTGACGACCGGCGACGTACGGCTGGAAAAGCTGACGGCGGATGATCTGGAGATCACGGCGGTGACGGGGGATATCGAGCTTATTTCCGTCAAAGCGGAAAAGCTTCGGATCGAAACAACGACCGGCGATGTGCGATTCGACCGCAGCGACGCGAAGGAGATCGTTGTGACAACAACGACCGGCGACGTCACCGGCAGCCTGCTGAGCGCAAAAAGGTTCGACGTCCAAACGACGACCGGCGATATCGACGTACCGTCGGCGACCTCAGGCGGCAGCTGTAAGATCACGACGACGACCGGCGATATCAGCATCGAGTTCGACAAATGACCGATATGATCGGCGTAAAAAGAAGGTTGCCTTTTTGAGGTTAATGTATTATGATAAAATGTATAGAGCGTGCATTCACTGAAAGGGGTCGGCAGGAAAATGACGATTCAGCGGGAAACGGTGAGCAAACCGACGGGTAAACGAATTGTATGGGTCGATATCGCCAAGGCGATCGGAATACTCTGTGTGATCCTGACGCATATGGAATGCAATACGGATATTGCGTCTTCTTTATACAGTCCGTTTTTTCTGGTGATCTTCTTTTTTACGGCGGGATATGTATACCGTCACAGAGAGGGTTTCGGCGCTTTTTTGAAGAAAAAACGATTCAGCTTTTTATTCCGTGGCTGCTTTACAGTATACTGCAGATCATAGCGTCAAATGTATTGACGTTCCATGAACATATGCCGTTTTGGGAAGAAATGAAATGGAATTTTCTGCAGATCAGGGGTCAGCATGACGGGATGTGGTTCATTGCAGCTCTGTTTGTTTTCTTTATGCCGTTTTACTTTTTTATCAAATGGTATGTGAAATCGCCGAAAAAACGGCTTGTTCCGCTGGTTGTGACCTCTTTTGTGCTGTCGCTGATCTCAAACCTGTACATGATCTATATGGATCCGAATGTGCTGCCCTGGGGAACTGCCAGACTTCCGTGGCACTTGGAAGATATCTTTCCGGCAATGTTTTTCATGGTTTTGGGATATCTGTTCCGTCAGCATTGGGAAGAGTTATTTGACCGCCGGATAGCCGGTAAACGCGTTGTTATACTGACAGTGTTTTATACGGCGTTCGCGCTGCTGAATCTGCTGTTCACCGATCAGTCGCTGCAGCTGCTGCTGGTTTTTTATCGTTATGCTGTGAATTTCCTCGGTCTTGCGGCGATTATCGCGATATGCAAAAGGATCAAGGAAAACCGTTTTCTGTTATTTGTGGGACAGAATACGCTGAACTATTTCGGCCTGCACGGAAAGGTGTTTACGGTCATCCAGGTTTTACTCCATAAGATCCCCTTCTACTCCGTTATACTGGGAAGCCGGGCGCTGTCCCTTCTGTTCAGTATCCCGTTGACCTTATTCATCGGTGTACTGCTGATCCCGTTGGCAATGTTTGTGAATCGGTTCCTGCCGTTTCTTGCCGGCAAAGGGTTTCGGTATGATTGGAAAAAGAAGCCTTCTTCCGCCGAGAAAAAGAAATAGAACGGCTTTGACGGCATTTTGAAGCATAAATGCCGTTTATGCCGATACGACGGTTTTATCATAGAAAAAACGCCGCAGTTCCGATACAAAACGGAACTGCGGCGTTAGTTTATCAATCATTGCAACAGGGTTTTGATGCGTTCGACCGCCTCGATCGTGTTGTCGCGGTCGCCGAAGGAGGTCAGACGGAAATATCCCTTGCCGCACGCGCCGAAGCCTTCGCCGGGGGTGCCGACGACCTGAGCGTTCTGGAGCAGGAAGTCGAAGAATTCCCAGCTGCCCATTCCGTTGGGACACTGAAGCCAGATGTAGGGGGAATTCTTGCCGCCGGTGTAGTAGATCCCCAGCTCGTCGAGCGCGGAGGCGATGATGCGGGCGTTCTCCTTGTAATAATCGAGGTTCTCGCGGATCTGGGCGAGGCCTTCGTCGGAGAATACCGCGGCGGCGGCGCACTGGACGGGGTAGCTGACGCCGTTGAACTTGGTCGCCTCGCGGCGATACCAAAGACCGTGGATGTTGTGACCGTCGCGTTCCAGCTCCTTCGGGATCACGGTATAGCCGCAGCGGGTGCCGGTAAAGCCGGCGGTCTTACTGAGCGAGCAGAACTCGATCGCGCAGGTGCGCGCGCCGTCGACTGCGAAGATCGAGCGGGGGCAGTCGTCGGTGATGAATGCCTCGTACGCCGCGTCATAGAGGATGATCGCGTCGTTTTTGTTAGCGTAATCCACCCAAGCCTTGAGCTGATCGGCATTGTAGGCTGCGCCGGTGGGGTTGTTCGGGGAGCAGAGGTAGATGATGTCCGCCCGGACGCTGTCGTCGGGCATCGCGAGGAAGCCGTTTTCGCGGGTGCAGGGGGCGTAGACGATTTGTCTGCCCGCCATGATGTTGGAATCGACGTAAACCGGATAGACCGGATCGGTGACCATGACGATGTTGTCCGCGCCGAAAATGTCGCCGATGTTGCCGGTGTCGGACTTTGCGCCGTCGGAGATGAAGATCTCGTCGGCGGCGACCGTCACGCCGTTACGCTTGTAATAGGCGGCGACCGCTTCGCGGGCAAAGTCGTAGCCCTCGTATTCGGGATAGCCTTTGAAGGTCTCTTTGACGCCCAGCTCGTCGGCGCCTTTTTTCAGCGCGTCGACGACAACGGGTGCAAGCGGCAGGGTCACGTCGCCGATACCGAGCTTGATGACCTTTTTGTCGGGATTTGCCTTGATGTAGGCGTTGGTGCGCTTCGCGATCTCGGCAAAGAGGTAGCTGGGGACCAGATTATCATAATTGCGGTTGATTCTCATATACTCACCTTCCGTATGTGTCAATTTTGACGCATTAATGCTTTAACGTGCTGATTATAGCACAGGAGGAAGAGAAAAGCAAGTTATGGGCGAAGAAACGTTGTCAATCGGTATGAAATATGGTATCATAACCGTATAGATCCGGTTATGATACAGATTTGTATTGCCCGCCCGGTTTGTCGCTTTGCGCCAACGGGCGATGGCTGATTTTACCATTGATAGAGGGTGTTTGAAATGAAAAAATCGATCAGTATTCTTTTGGCGGCGATGATCCTGATCGGCGCGTGCGTCTTCCATGCGGCAGCCGCGAAGGAGCAAAGCAGCCCGGATGACGCAGCGGATCATCCCGATCTGCTGGCGGGCGACGCCGATCGCGACGGCGACGTTACGATCATGGACGCGACGAAGATCCAGCGGACGATCGCAGAGCTTGACGAGATGGACGAAATGTCACAGCAGGTCGCAAAGAATGAGTTTTCGGCGGAAGAGCTGACGATCCTTGACGCGACAAATATCCAGCGTTGGCTGGCAGAGCTGTTCAGCGCAAGCACGTATGAGGTGAAACGATCTGCTTTTGTCTGGAAAAACGGTGAATACATCCCGATCACGGAGGTATACAAAAGTACCTTTGACGCGATGATGAAGACAAAAGAGTTTTACGGCGTTATGTATGTCACCCGCAACGGCAGGGTCCTGTACAGCGGCGCGTATGACGAGGGGCTGGGATACAGCATCGATACAAAGTTCCCCGTCGGGTCGATGTCAAAGCAGTTCTGTGCCGCGGCGATCATGCTGCTGGTGCAGGACGGAAAGCTGAGCGTTGACGATACGCTCGACACCTTTTTTCCGGAGTATTCATACGGCAGTCAGATCACGGTCCGCAATCTGCTGAATATGCGCGCGGGCATCACCGACTATTTCAATAACGCGACGCCGAAGGAAGACTATGATGTATCGGAGGATTATCCCGCGGAGCAGAACAAGAAAAGTATCAAGGAATGGCTGTTTGAGCAGGAGCTGCTTGACGAGCCGGATGATCACTTCCGCTACAGCAACTCGAACTACTTCCTGCTGTCGCTGATCGTCGAACAGGTCTCGGGGGAGGATTACAAGGGGTTTCTCAGAAAAAGGATCTTTGCACCGCTGAAAATGGAGAACACGGGATTCTATGAGGATATGACGGACGACCCCGGACTTGCAAAAATGCGGGTGAGCATTTTGCCGATCGAGACGGAGGTCAAAGGGATCACGCAGGGTGCGGGCGATCTGGTCAGCTGTGCAAAGGATATGGACAAATGGCTGACGTCGTTCCATACCCGCAAGCTGTTGTCTGAGAAAAGCATCCGTGAGATCTCGACCCCTGTCGGCGGCTATGGCTTCGGCTGGAACACGGATAAAAAAGGAATCCTGCAGCACGACGGTGAGATCAGCGATTATCTGGCGAAGGATTACACCGATCCGTCGGTCAACTTCAATATCTTTGCCGCAACAAGTATCCTGGATTACAGAAAATCGGAATCGGGGATCACAAGCATCGTTGCAAGCGCGGCGGCGACGATGAAATAAAACGACAAACAAAAAAGACGACCTGATTGACAGGTCGTCTTTTGCTGTTATGTATCGGTTTATTCTTCTGTTGTGTCCGTCTCGGCGGGAGCATCGGTCTGTTCGGGTTCTTCGATGATATTCTCGCGGAGCTTTTCTTTGAGATTCTCAAAGAATTCCTCGGGATCTTCAAAGCTCTCGCTGCTGAGGGCGGGCAGGGCTTCTTCTTCCTCGGTCACCTCGTCGACGCTGACCGCTTCAATATTGACGCGGGCGGCGCGGGGAGCGCGGTTGGAGGCGGAGAAGATCTCCTCCATCTCGGGAGAGGGAGCTTCTTCCTCTGCCTGCTGCGGCTCGGGCTGCGGCTGCGGGATCGTTTGTGCCGGCTCCTGCTCAGCGGGCTGCGGCTGCGGCATGGCGGCGCCGTCCTTGATCGGTACGAACACCTTGGTGCCGGTCTCGGGATTGTCATCCGCGATCTCGGAATCCTGCAGCGGAGCGTCTGCCGGTGCGGGCGCGCCTTCGACAGCAGCTTCGGGAACAGGTTCACCGTTTTCGGCGGCAGCGGCTGCCTGCTCGGCGGCAAGCTGTTCCGCGGTCACCGGACCGAAGTAGATCTGGTACCATACGAGGAAGACGTAGATCGTCCATACCTTGCGGGAATTGTCTTCTTTTTCTTCGAAATGCTCGTCAAGATAACGGATGATGACGTCGGTGTTGAAGAACTTTTCGGCTGTCGGTGATTCGAATATCGATCTCACGACATTATAGTAATGCTCGTCCTTGAGCCAGACTCTTGTCGGTACGGGGAAACCGAGCTTCTCTTTTTCCGCGACCTCGTCGGGAAGATGTCTTGCGGCTGCCTTGCGCATCGCGTACTTGGTGTTGAACTTATTGACGCGCAGCTCGGTCGGCAGGGTGGACGCGACGGCAAAGACCTCTTTGTCGAGGAAGGGCACGCGCAGCTCGAGCGAGTTCGCCATGCTCATGCGGTCGGCTTTCAAGAGGATATCGCCGACCATCCACATGTTGATGTCGAGGTACTGCATTTTTGTGACGTCGTCGTAGCGGCGCGCACGGGTGTAATGACGGCGAACCAGGCGCGCGGGATCGGTCGCGATGGACGGATCCTTGAGGAGCGCCTTTTTCTGCTTCTGGTCATACATATAGGCGTTGCCGATGAAGCGTTTCTCCAGCGGATGGGTCGCGCGGATCAGGTAATCTCTGCCCTTGATATCCGGCAGCTTTTTGCAGATCCAGCCGATGAAGCGTCTGAGGAAATAGGGGACGATCTTCTGGTATACCTTAAAGACGCGCGGGTCGTTGTAGCAGGTGTAGCCGCCGAAGAGTTCGTCGGCGCCCTCGCCGGACAGCACGACCTTGACGTGCTCCGCCGCGAGCTTTGTGACGAAATACAGGGCGATGCAGGAGGGATCGGCAAGAGGCTGATCCATCTGGTACTGCACCTTGGGTACCGCCGCCCAGAATTCCTCGGACGAGATGAGCTTTGCGTGGTGCTCGACGCCGATCTTCTCGGAGAGCGCCTGCGCCCATGTGATCTCGTTATATTTTTCGCCGAAGTCAAATCCGACGGTGAATGTCTTTTGTCCCTCAAAGAAGGTCGATACATATGACGAATCGACGCCGGATGACAGGAAGCAACCAACCTCGACGTCGGCGATCTTGTGAGCGTTGATGGAGTCCTCAAAGACCTTTTCGATCTTGTCGACCGCTTCTGCTTCGGTCATATCGTTATCGGGCTTGAATTTCGGCTCAAAGTAACGCTGGGTCTCGACGACGCCGTCGCGGTACCAGAGGAAGTGACCCGGCAGCAGGCAATAGACGTCCTCGAAGAAGGTCATCGGCTGGGGGCAGTACTGGAACGACAGGTAAGCGTCGAGCGCCTTTTGGTTGAAGCGCTTGACGAACTTCGGATGCTCTAAGATGCTCTTGATCTCGGAGGCGTAGCAGAAGTCGTCGCCGATCATGGTGTAGTGGAGGGGCTTGATGCCGAAGAAATCGCGCGCGACGAACAGCGCTTTGGTCTCTTTGTTGTAAATGGCAAAGGCGAACATTCCGCGCAGACGCATCAGCATATCTTCGTCCCATTCCTCAAAGCCGTGAATGAGGACTTCGCTGTCGGCGTTGGTCTTGAAGACGTGACCCTTTTCCTCCAGCTCCTTGCGCAGATCTTTGTAGTTATATATCTCGCCGTTAAAGGTCAGCACCAGATTGCCGTCCTCGTTGAAGATCGGCTGGTCGCCGCCCTCGAGGTCGATGATCGACAATCTGCGGAAGCCCATCGCGATGTAATCATCCAGATACTCTCCGTCTGAATCGGGACCGCGGTGGGTGATGACCTCCGTCATTTTTTGCAGGATACTTTCTCGCTCTTCGAGCTGGCCCGTAAAGCCGCAAATACCGCACATATCGCAAAACTCCTTTCAGGTTTGCTGGTACTGATCCGCACAGAAAGCGATCTCTGTCGCTGATCAGTTGAATAATACAGCCGGACATGATAACCCAGTTTGCATTATTAGTAATATAATACCATATATTACCGAAAACTGCAAGTATAATTTATCGGGGGAAAACGGCTGAATTTTTGTATAGACAAACGAAAACGGTTTTGCTATAATGAAGCTGTAAAAAACTGATCAAAAGGAGCGCGATCCCATGTTACATTCATTTACCCGCAATCATAACGATTTATCGACCGACGCCGGCTTCCAGTTTGAATTTTTCTGCGATTGCTGCGGCAACGGTGTGAAAAGCACGTTTGTTCCTTCCACCACCTACGGCAAGAAGAAAAAGAGCGAACGCTTCGGCGGAATCGCGTCGGGACTCGGCTCGCTGTTCGGCGGCGCTGCCAGCGAGATCGGCTGGGCGCTTGAGCGCGGCAGTAATGTTGCCGGCAGCCGCTTTGAGGGCGAATCGCCCCAGTGGCGCAAGGAGCATGAGGCGGCGTTCGACGCAGCGCAGGAGGAAGTCAAATCGCAGTTCAGACGCTGTCCCGCCTGCAACAAGTGGGTCTGTGTCGACTGCTGGAACGAGGACGAGGGTCTTTGTACCGAATGTGCGCCGCGC
>CADBOO010000121.1 GCA_902796225.1 uncultured Ruminococcus sp. | reverse complement strand
GTTCTGCCACAAGATCGGCCTCGACTATGTATCCTGCTCACCGTTCCGCGTTCCGATCGCTCGTCTGGCTGCTGCTCAGGCTGCTATTAACGAACGTAGGAAGTAATCTTGGAAACCCGCATTTTTCCTAGGTTTTTCCTATCGAACGCAAAAGGCTTAGCGGTAAAATGAGTCTACAGCGAATCGAATTCTTATATGTGAGGATATCATAATTGTTGTCCTTGATATAGAACAAATTAGAGCAATGCCTGATGGTGTTGCTCTTTTTTGATGTCAAAAATCGCATCATGGCAAATAATGTCTTAAACATGTATAATGTAATCAAAGGAGGTTGAGATTATGAGAACTCAAAAATATCATCTGTATTTGAACAATGCAGCGTATAAGGAAATCATTGAAGCACTTATCATGAAGAAGAACGAATTGATTTCTACCGGTCACTACACGGATGCAATTGATGAGATACTCATTGATCTCAGCCGCGCCAAACCAAAGAATATCAAAGTGATCTACACCTGATCAAACAATTTAATACAGCACCTTTGAGTCAGCGCTCACTTCTCTAATGAGAGGTGAGCGCTTTTTTGCGTTATACAGGGTTTTGAAAGCTGACTATGCTTTGTGGCGTAGTTGTAAGATAAAAAATCAAAAAAAGAAAGGATAAGTAATATGAAAAGATTTACCAGTATTTTACTCATTATGACAGTTATCATGTCGGTTTTTGTGGTCGGTGATGTTTCAGCATCGGCGGCAAGCAAATCTGAATCGGTTACTGTTACACAGGCTTACATGGGCAAAAACGGAGCAGTAACCGTTAAGTGGAAGGCTCTGTCCTACTGCAAGTATTATCGTGTCTTCTATAAGTTCGATAATGCCAGTTGGGTAAAAGCAGCCGATGTTCATTTTTTAGCACAGGGGAGATACTACCCCGGTCAGACAATGACAAAATCATTTAATGTACCGCTCTACAAAATGAAATCCGGTAATGCGAATGATGTCAGGAAGGTCTATGTGACTGTGCGCGGTATGAATCGAGATAAAAAGTTCATTACCTCCTACCGGACATATCTTGCATATTTCGGACAGCTCAAGTATCTTGCACCGAGGATGTATTTACAGAATCTGGATGGCAACAAAGCGACATTTGTCATCGGTGATCCGCAATTCATCAGTACTTCTACTAAATTTCGGATCTACTATTTCCAGGGATACAGGTGGAAGTCAATCGGCGATTTTAGCAAGAATAATTTCCGTAACAGATATGCTATCGCAACACTCTATGTTCCTTTGTACAAATACAATAATAAGGCAAGATTTTCTGTGGTAGGTATTAACAATAAAGGTCAGTATACAACGCCCACTCTTAATGATGCCGTTGTAGAAAACTATCCGGATATCATGACATACAAGCTTTATCGTCTTATCGCCGGTTAATTAAATAACAGTCAGCTTTAGGCTAGATGGATTGATTCCCATCTAGCCTATTTTATTACAACTACGCCACACATACTTATCCTGAACGTATATCCTCCCCAATTTACGGGGTGAATATAAAAAATATAAAAGGAAGGAGGAAACGTATGCCAAATTGTAAAGTTATCGCTATTTGCAACCAGAAAGGCGGCGTCGGCAAGACGACCACTACGGTCAATCTCGGCGTCGCTCTGGCAACAGAAGGCAAACGGGTGTTACTCGTTGACGCTGATCCTCAGGGCGATCTCACGACCTGCCTCGGATACAATGCCGATGATTTCAATGTCACGCTTGCCGACAAGATGGTCGATGTCGTCCGTGAGGAACGGAGCGATCCGTACCGCGGTATCGTTCAGCATCCGGAGAAGGTTGATCTTCTGCCGTCCAATATGGATTTGGAATCGACGGAGAACTATCTTGTGACTGCTATGAGCCGTGAGAATGTGCTGAAAACCTATCTGAACAAGGTGAAGCACGGATATGACTATGTTCTCATTGATTGTCGTCCGTCGCTCGGTATGCTGACGTTGAACGCATTGACCGCGGCAGACAGCGTGATCATCCCCGTACAGGCGCAGTATTTGTCGGCAAAGGCTATGACACAGCTTTTTCAGACAGTCGAGAAGATTCGCAGTCATACCAATCCTGAATTGGCGATCGACGGGATTTTGCTGACCATTGTAGATAACCGCACTAATCTTGCCAAGAGCACGGTAGAGACGATTCGCCGCAACTTCGGCAACTATCTGAGGATTTATAATACGCAGATTCCGATTGCCGTAAAAGCAGCCGAGGTTGCGTCCAAGGGCAAGAGCATTTTTGCCTATGAGCCGAACAGCAAAGCAGCTATCGCATACGCAGAACTCGCAAAGGAGGTGCTATCCATTGACAAGCAAAAAGAGCGATTTTTCACTCCCGACGTTCGATGATCTGTTCTCAACGCAGCAAGAGCGCGACGATGCAAAGCTCGATAAAATCAGGGATATACCGCTTTCTGAGATCGACGACTTTCCAAATCACCCGTTCCAAGTGCGTGATGACGAGGATATGTTTCAGCTTGTCGAGAGCATCAAGACGCATGGCGTGATGACGCCCGCTGTACTCCGCGTTAAGGATGACGGTCGCTATGAATTGGTAGCCGGACACCGCAGAAAACGAGCTTGTGAGCTTGCCGGGTTGGATACATTGCGTTCGGAGGTCAAAGACCTTTCCCGTGATGAAGCAGTCGTCTACATGGTAGAAAGCAACTTTCAGCGATCAACCATACTCCCCAGCGAGAAGGCTTTTGCCTACAAAATGCGCTTAGAAGCTATGAAAAGGCAAGCTGGCAGACCGAGTAAAGATAATTCTGCAACAGTGTTGCAGGATTTAAAAGGCAAAACCAGTAGGGAAATAATTGCTTCAGAAAGTGGAGAGAGTCATGAACAAATCAGGAAATATATCCGATTGACCTATCTCATCCCCGAACTGTTGCAGTTGGTGGATGAGGGCAAGATGAAAATGCGCCCTGCCGTTGAATTGTCCTATCTCAGTCAGGATTATCAGACGGATGTGTTGGAGGAAATCCGAATCAACGACTGTACTCCCTCTCACGCCCAGACGATACGAATGCGGAGATTGTATGAGGAACACAGTTTAACGCCGGAAGTCATCGCTGATATCATGTGCGAGGAAAAGCCTAACCAGAGAGAACGCATGGTGTTTAACGGCGAACGCGTCGGAAAGTATCTTCCGCGTGATCTGCCGATCAACAAGCGGGAGGACTATATTTGCGAAGCGCTTGCATTCTACCGCAAGTATAATCGGGAGCATACTCAGCCGAAAAAATCGAACAGGGACGCGCGGTGATTTCCGTTCCCCCTTTCTCACACTTTAACCCCCTGATACTCTCACTTTACTTGCCGAAGAGAGAAAAGACCGATATCTTTTATTATCTAAAATAAATATTTATTATCTCTTAAAGCGGTCAAAACGGAGGATCGGGATGAAAAAACCAACACAGGAGGTGAATCGCATGAAACCGATCATCGGAATCATTTTAGTCGCAGTGATTTGCGCTGCGTTCGTATTTGTGATGATCCGCAATCACAGGAAGAAGTAACCGGCAGTCCTTTTTTCGAAAAGTGACTGCTTTTTTGCTTTACAGAAACTTATCGTTTCCGTGAAGCAAAAAGATTTGTATGCCCGCTCAGTTTGCCGCTGTGCGGCAACGAGCGCTGGCTATGCGAAATGCGCGCAAAGCGCGATTTCTTGGTGCGGAAAACCACACGAATGACTAAATCCACATTGAAGGGAGGTGGCTGAATTGGCAAATATTTCCTTTCAGCAGAAAACAAAAACCATTGTCAAGCTGGCTGAGAACGGCATAACCTCAGAAAAGGATTTACAGAATCTGACTATCGATTCCATCCTGAATATTCCCAATATCACGATGCAGGATATCGCCGTTATTGCCCAGCTTCAAAAACACACAAAAGACAATAAACTCTATTCTTACATAGCAGGAGGTGAGCAAAATGGATAGACAGTACATCAAATCTGACCAGATCAGACTGGAATATGACGGTGTTACCACTGAGGTGTATGTCGACGATAACAAAGCGGCATCTATCGTCGGTCAGGGCAATATGGACTATGCTGTATATTTGCTCAAAAGCCGAGGATATTCTGTCATGGATACGAAGGTGATGAAGCCGGAAGAGGTACTGTATTCTTATCGGAACAGTCAGCAGATTTCTTCGCAAACCGGATTGATCGGCTATACCCGTGCAGATATGGGTTCAAGCGGACAGGAATTCTGGACAACATGGAACGGCTTTCGAGAGGATTTAAATACACCTGAATTCCGTGAGGATTATGATAATGTGATCCAGTCTTTCAGGGAAAAAGGTGAGTTCCTTTCCAACCGACCGGAGCTGGCTAAATACTGCCTGAGCAACAAAGCGCTCCCGTTCGATACCGGCAGAGATTACGGTGTAAGAGTCAATACCCACGACTATGCCTTTCTTATGCGGCTGAATCCTCATAAAGGCGATTACAATCTGTATTGTTATTGCTATAAAAAAGATTGGCTCGATCAGCACATTGAGAAGGCGAAGCGCGGCATCCGATTCATTGATCCGAATTACAAAGAGCAATTCAGACTATACGACGGCGATGAGATCGTCCTGACTGGCAAACCCGACGGTTTTACGGTCAGGGACGTACCGGCACGATATGTGTGTCGGTATATAGACGATTATCATTTTGAGTACGGCCCCAACCTTCGACATATCTGTGAATTTGCAGAAATGTTAGAGAATCTGGGATACACCGTTACTCCATTGAGAGCTTCTCTGCCCGAGAAAGCCTATGTTTATGTCGATACCGAGTATAAGGTCGGTTATGTTGTAAAAGGCGAATCCGGCTATTATCCGTTGGATCTATCTTTCAGAGATCAATCCGATGCGCGGGATTATGTTGACACAAACAACCAGAAGCTCGGTATTTCAAAGGCGCAGGCGGCTGCTATGAAATTTGGTTCCATGTTTGGCTGGACTTCACCCGCCGCCGATCCGAAGAATTATGATAATGACGGTCATCTTTTGAAAGCACAGCACAAAAGCAGAGATAC
>CADBOO010000120.1 GCA_902796225.1 uncultured Ruminococcus sp. | reverse complement strand
AGAGAAGCCAGCTCAGAGCTGAACGGCTCGAGGTTTTTGGTTTCTTCCTTGCGGAAACGGGTGTTCTGGAGCAGAACGACGTCGCCGTCCTTCATCGCGGCAACAGCAGCCTTGGCATTCGCGCCGACGACCTCGTCGTCATTGGCAAAGACGACGTCCTGGCCCAGCAGTTCAGACAGGCGGGCAGCTACGGGCGCGAGGGAGAATTTCTCTTCCGGACCGTTCTTCGGCTTACCCAGATGGGAGCAGAGAATCAGCTGACCGCCGTCGGCGATGATTTTTTTGATGGTCGGCAGAGCGGCAGTGATACGGTTATCGTTGGTGATCACGCCGTCCTTGAGCGGAACGTTGAAGTCACAGCGGCAAAGCACTTTTTTGCCCTTGAAGTTGATGTCGTCAACGGTGTACTTGTTCAGTTTCATAGTGAATCAATCCTTTCTGTATGAAGGGGAAACGATCTGCTTTTTCGAGCAGATACAACACCCTAAATTTATACATCTTTATTATATAATAAAGCGTGCGGTCAATGCAATAGCATAAAGGAAAAATAATCACACAAAAGCAAAAATAATCAAAAATATGCAGCAAAAAATGCCGCCCGCAAAAGCGAACGGCATAATGCGCTATACGGTATCCTCCCAGCTGTGACGGTGCAGCTCGCCTTTGGTCAGCAGCTTTGGATACCCCCACTGTCTGAGCACCTCATAGCACCCCACCGCGACGGAGTTCGCAAGGTTCAGCGACCGCGCCTCGTCGATCATCGGGATCCGCACGCACCGGTCCGGATACCGCATCAGCACATGCTCGGGAATCCCCCTCGTTTCCTTGCCGAAGATGATATACACGCCGTCGGGATAACTGACCTCGCTGTGCGTCTTACGCGCCTTGGTCGAGAAGAAAAAGTACTCCCCGCCCTTAGTTTTCTCAAAAAAGTCGTCGATACTGTCATAGTAGGTGATGTCCACCAGATACCAGTAGTCCAGCCCCGCTCTTTTCAGATTGCGGTCGGTGATCTCAAACCCGAACGGTTTCACCAGATGCAGCCTTGCGCCGGTAGCGGCACAGGTGCGGGCGATATTGCCGGTATTCTGCGGGATCTCCGGCTCAAAGATCACGATATTCAACACATTTTTTTGTTCCAAATTTTTTCACCTCGATGCTTGTATCTTCTATTGTAATCGGGGGACAATAAGATTGCAAGCAAAAAATTCTCGATCAACGGAGGTAGATAGCATGTGTCCCGATAAAAAAGGAATGGATAAAAGCTGCTGCAAAAAAAGCACAGGGGTCGTACCGTGTATGCTCGCAGGTCTTGCATCCGGTATCGCGATCGGCATGATCGGCAAGATCCTGCTGGATACCAACAAAAAGAAGCTGATGAAAAAGGTCAACCAGATGGCAGACGCGATGGAGAACCTCGGCGACACCGCGAAGAATATGTTCCAGTAAGTACAGCGGTCGCCGAAAAATATCCCCCGACGTTCATCGTCGGGGGACGTTTACGGTTGTTCAATAGGGCTTGAAGCAGATATTCAGGTCGACATTTCCCTCAATGCCGTCGACAGAACCTTCCTTGTCATACTGCCAGATAGCAAATCCGTAGTACATATTCGGGAATTCGCGGTAATCCGCCAGCCAGAAAACGTAGTCCTTCATCGTTTCAAAGTCGTAGCTTTGCAGCATCAGCGAGGTGTTGGCGTATACCATCGCCCGGTATCCGTTTTCTTCGATGGTATCGCAGAATTTTTCTGCCATCGCGGTGATGGTCGCGCCGCTGACGTTATCGGTACGCGCCGTATCGTCATCAATGGTCTCCCAGTCAAAGGCAATCGGATAATCCAGTTTTTTGCCGTCCAGCTTTTTGATACAGTATTCCGCTTCCTCAGCGGCTTCATCGGTCGTGATCGCCTGCGAGTAAAAGTACGCGCCGACTTTCAGCCCCGCAGCGGTCGCCTGACTGTAGAAGGCGTCAAAGCTGCCGTCCGTATACATTTTGCCTTCTTGAGAATAATACCTTCCGCCGATACGCAGAATAACAAAGTCAACGCCGCTTTTTTTGACGGCGGCAAAGTCGACGGTACCCTGAAACTCGGCAAGATCCACACCGACCTCAGAGGTCACTTTTCCGTCGACGACGTATTCATAAAAGCCGTTTTTGTTTTTGACAAGATTTGCCGCGTCATAGGTATTCAGCTCAGCGCCGTCGACCTTTTTGACGGTCACCTCGCCCAGCTCCGAGTCGGTGAAGGTCTCGGTCGAAACCGTCGAATCGTTGTTTTCTTCATTGTCCCGGGTCGATAGGTTGCGGAACAACGCCCATCCGCCGACAACCAAGCCGACGATCACGAGAAGCGCGATGATGACCGGCGCCTTGCTGCGGCTTTCCGGCGATTTTCCCGAGGTTTGCGTATTGTCCGAAACCGCAGGATGATCGACGTCAAAATCATCATCCTCTTCGCCGTCGGCGCTGTCATCAGCGTCCTCAATGGATTCTTCGGCGTCGGACTCGCCATCCGATCCCTTTGTTGACGCATCGTCAGCCGCCTCGGATGATTCTTCAGCCGCCGGCGTATCGGACGGATCATCTTCGACCTCTATGTCCTTCAGCTCCGCCAGCAGTTTTTCCAGCTCGTCATCCAGTTCTTTGATCGGATCCTTGCCTTTGCCGGCTGTCAGCTCGTTGTTATCGTCAATATAAGCCATGATCTCTCCTGATAGTATTAAATAGTGCTGTTTTTCCCGCTTATCATATCATAATCCTCCCCGAAAGTAAATAATCTTCACAATAAGTTTACCATTTGACTTGAAAAATGCCTCGTTCTTTAGTATAATAGTGATTAATAATGACAAAAAGGAGGGAATGCCGTGCAGGTACAGGGACGTCAAAAGATGCCGCTGGGCGTATTGTTAAAGGCGATTGATGACTGTCGCTCTATCAATGAGCTGTTTGCCCTTGTACACCGCGAGGGGATCGAGATCCGGATGCGAAGCCAGAGCGCCGCGTCCAATATCGATTACAAGCCCCTGCCGAAAAATCCCGGCATCCTCCCGCTTGAAACACTCAAAAAGCAGGTGCGGGAGGCGGCGATAGAAGCGTCGCGCACCCATACGACCGAACAGCTCCTGCGTGCGATCGAAACCTGTCCGACGATCGATAAGCTGTTTGAGCTGGTCAAAAACGAGCATATCGTGATCCAGATGAAGAGCTTCAATTCGGCGTCAAGTCTGCCGCAGCAAAAGCCGTCCGATATGCAGCTGATACCGGACAAAAGCCCGCTGGACAGGCTCAAGGAGCAGGTTGCGGATGCAGTGCGGAACGCTTCGCGCAAGCACACCAAGGAACAGCTCATCCGCGCTGTCGAGACTTGTCCGACGATCGACAAGCTGTTTGAGCTGGTGAAAAACGAACATATCGTGATTCGGATGAAGAGCTTCAATTCCGCGTCAAATCTTCCGCAGCAGAAGCCGTCGGAATTACAGCTGATGCCGGACAAAAGTCCTCTTGACAGGCTGAAGGAACAGGTTCTCGAAGCGATCAGGTATGCCAATTAATGAAAAAACTTACGGTTCGGGCGGCACGGTCGCCCGTTTTTCATTATCGGAGGAAACAATGAGAAAAATGATATCTGTATTGCTTGTCTGCATGATGTTGATTACAGGGTCTTTGATTATGGCAAAAGCAAAAGGCGGCGCTTCCATTACATACCGATTCAGCGATTCCCGTTCCGGCTATGCCGAGGGCGTCGTTACCCTCACCGCCGATACGGCAGGCGACTATTCGCTTTACTGGTCGGATGATACCGCCGCGCTTGAGGGATGGTTTGCGATCGCCTCCCTGAAGCTCAAAGCAGGTCAAGAAGGAAGCTATTCCTTTTTCGAAAGAGTCGCGATCCCTGCGGGCGCTACCAAGCTGATCGCCGTCAAAAAAGGCGACGATCCCACTGTTTCCGCCGCTGCCGCGGTCTTTGATATCCCGCAGTCAAAGCAGTTTTCGCACAGTGCCGGCGAGCGCAGCTACCGTTTCGGCGCGCTGTCAGATATCCATATCGATGTTCAGGACGGCGGAAAAAACGTCTACTACACCAACGCGTCAAAAAACTTCGCCCTCGCGCTCAATGTCTGTGCGGATCGTTCGGCGGATTTCATCATCACCGCCGGCGACCAGGTCACCAATGCCTCGGGCACGGCGCTTGAATGGCTTGAATACCAGCGCATCATTGCCGATTCCGACTATGATCGTCCGATCTATGAGGCGATCGGCAATCATGAGATGCGCTTTTCCGGATACACCAAGTGCGATGTTGCCTGCGAGATCGAAGCGTTCATCGCCAATACCGGACTCGACGGTACTGCAAAAACCATGTCCGCCCGAAAACCGTATTTTGAGGTAACAGAACCCGCTACCGGCGACCACTTCATCTTTATGGCGCTGGAGAATCACTCCGATCCTTCCGAACACGACGAGTTTTCGGATGACCAGATCACATGGGCGGAAGGACTGCTGAAGCGTTATTCCGGCGACGGGCATAAGATCTTTCTGATCCAGCATGCCGGCATCAAAGGCTACGGCGCAGGCGATGATCACGACGATCCCGCTTACGACGGCTCGATGAACGTATCGTTCAAAAACAACGCACGCTTTAAAAAGCTGATCGAAACCTATCAAGACGTCATTTGGTTCAACGGTCATACCCACGTTGATTTTGAGGACAACGTCAACTATTCCGACGAGGGCGGCGCCGCCTGCAAGATGTTCCACATCCCTTCTGTCGCCAACACGACCCGCCTGTCGACTAACGCGTTCGGCGAGCGCGAGCTGGACCGCACGTTCTATGACGACACGACCCAGGGCTATCTTGTCGACGTATATACCGACGCGACCGTTCTCTGCGGCGTGAATTTCTACCACAACAAGTGTTACCCCGCTTATACCTATATCGTCGGCGAAACCGCCGAAACACCCCTTCCGACCGATGCGCCGACAGATGCCCCGACGGATGCGCCGACCGAGGTGCCTACCGATGTGCCGACTGAGACGGCTGTGCCGACGTCAGCCGAACCGGCAGAAGTGCTCGGCGACGCAAACTGCAGCGGTACGATGGATATCCTCGATGCGACCGCGATCCAGCGCAAGCTCGCATCGCTTCCCGTACCCGCTTTCAGTGAAAAGCTGGCTGATGTTGACGGCGACGGCGAGGTGACGATCCTCGACGCGACCGCGATCCAGCGGAAGCTGGCAGGCATCATCACCGAATTCCCGGCTGAAAAACAGCCTGCCGCGACGGGCGCGTCATCGATCCTGACAACGGCAAAATCCGAACTGTCCGCCTGTTATCAGTATGCGTCTTATCCTCAATACGCCGCCTTGAAGCGCGCGTACAACTCCAATGACGCATCCGCCGCCGAAGCGGCTCTCAGCGCATTCAGAGAGCTGAAAACCCGTACAAAGCTGACCACGGTATATTTTGCCGACAGCGAAAAGTTCGACAACGTCCGCGCGTATCTCTGGAAGTCTTCCGGCGGCAAAAGCCTCGAAGAGTGGCCGGGTCAGAAGCCGACCTATGTCAAAACGAATTCCTACGGTCAGAACCTTTATGCGGTCACCGTCGATACCGCCCGTTATGATCGCATCGTTTTCAGCAACGGCGAAGAGAACAAGACCGCCGATATTCCGCTGACCGATCAGTCGGGCAGGGTCTATTATCCGATCTCTTTCGAAAGCCCCTATCAGGTGACCTTCGGCGTTTATCACAAGAATTGGTACGACGACCCCTCAAAGACCTCGACGGTGTATTTCACGAATACCGAGAATTGGAAGAAGGTCTATATCTATGCATGGACGACCGGATCGGGCGTCTGGCCGGGCGTCGAGATGAGCTTTGTACGCAAATCCTCCTCCGGCAAATCCATCTACAAGGCGGTCGTTCCGAGCAACAGCAAAGTGATCTTCACCGACGGCACGGTGCAGACGGTGGATATTCCCGCAATAGCCGACGGCTTCGGTTACTATCCGTATTCCAAAGGAACCGACGGCAAATGGCAGGTCGTTGAGTATCAATACTGATCGTTTCAGGGAGAGAGAATCATGGCGAAACATTGTACATACTGTCATCATACGATAGCCGATAACGAAACGTATTGTCCCGCGTGCGGAAAACCGTACAGCGGCAATGCCGCCGCCGTACAGCCGCCTTTGACGGATGCAAAGCCAAAGAGCAGACTCCCGTATATTCTGCTCGGCGTCGGGATCGCAGCCGTGATTTTTGTCATCCTGTTGGTCGTTGTACTCAACACCGGATCAACAAAACCGTCGACGTCAACCTATTCCTCCAGGTCGACCGCTTCGATCACGGGAACCTACGATTGGAAAAACGGACAAAACGGCGATACGGGAACGCTGGTAATCTCGGGTGATAATACCGCAGTGTTTACAAAGGGCGACGGCAGCAGTCTTTCACTGACATTCGACCCGGACAACGGCACGGTATCGTTTGTCGACTCAACCGGCACAGACTACAACGGGACCTATTCCGTCAAGGGCAACTATTTGTATGTCACTTTCGACGGCTATACCGATACATTTCTCAAACAGTAATCAACCGGCCGGCGGCAGAGAATGCCGTCGGCTGTTTCTGTTATGCAGGGGGTTGTTTTCTTCGGAAAAAGGTTGACATCATCCAGCCGAAACCGTATTATTATAGGTAGACCAACCGTATGATTCCCTGTTGGTTCAGAGTTCACCGAAAAGGAAATGGGGTAGTCCGATGGAACGCAAATGTCCCGTGTGCGGTCTTGAATTGAAAACCGATCCGAAATTCTGCCCTGCATGCGGCGCATCGACCGGTTTTTCGGCGGACTCCGGGAAAAAGCGTTCCAAAAAGGCAGCGGACAAGCCGGCGGATCACAAATCGTCAACAAACGCCGACAAAGAACCATCTGAAGAAAGGCGCTTTGTCCTGCGCGAAACCAATTACGGAGATACAGAGCTCTACGACAGCCCCGGCGACTACAAAAAAACCGACCCGCCTTCGTCAGAACCGACCTCAGGGTCTTCGTCCGACCCTCCTAAGTATTATTCTGTCAGCCTGTATCTGTCGCTCGCGGCGATCATTCTGGCGGTTGCGGCAATCATCCTGGTATTGGTTTTTGCGGTCTTTCCGTCAGCGGGACAATCCTCATCCGATCCTGCCGACAGCACGCAGGCAGAACAGACGCTCGCGCCGACCGAACCCCCGACCGATCCTCCGATCGCCGGAACCTATCAGGTCTACAAATTCCAGGGCAAAGAGTCCGGTATCGGTATGGCGATGCTCAAAATCAGCACGATTGAGATGGAGGCGGATTATACCGGAACGATCTATTTCAGCACCCTGGAACTCGGCAAGGTGACCCTTCAAAAGGGCTCCGACAGCGCGACATTCATGAATGTCGACTGCACCTATACCTTCGACGGGAGTATCCTCACCATCGACTACAAGGGCGTCACGTTAGTATATAAAAAGGATTAAGGCAGCGCCAATGATCCGAAGGAGCAATTATGAAACAATTCATTTCCAAAAACAAGCCGATCATCTTTCTTGCGGCGATCCTCGTCTTTGTACTTGTCGTATCGATCATCGCCTTATCAGGCAAGACAAGCGAACCTCTCTCGGGGACGTATAAGCTGGTCGACGCATCCGGCAGCGGCAGCGAAATATTCAAGGCGACCGTCAAAGACGCAAAGCTGGTGATCAATTCCGACAACACAGGAACCCTCAGCATGCTCGGACAGGAAACGCCGGTCGTCGTCGATACAAAGGAAAAAAAGATATCCTTTGACGGCGGTACGAATTATTCCCCGTACAAGTTCGAAAACAACAAGCTTACGATCGATAACGCCGGCTACAAAGCGGTGTTCAAAAAGTAATATTGCCCAATATTACATATTGGAACAAACTTTTTTTGGCAATTTTTCGGGCGATTACGGTTGACGAAAGCCGAACCGTATGGTATAATCTGGACATCCGGTGAAATCATATCGGAAATAATGTTTAGGAGATATTTCACATGAAGAAAACAATTTCTATTGTTGCGCTCGCACTGGTAGCTATTATGATGATGAGCTGCCTCGTTGCTTGCGGCGGCAGCACAAAGGTCGAAGCCGGCTCATACAAGCTCAAGGAAGCCAGCGGCACAGGAGCTTCTGAGTACGAAGCTTACAAGGACAGCGTTTCTCTGGAAGTTGAGGACGGCGGCAAGGCTACCCTGAAGGTCATGGGCATGGACGTTATGGAACTGACCTTTAACGAGAGCAGCGGCAAGGTTAGCATGTCCGGTCAGGAAGTTCCCTACAAGGTTGAGGGCAACAAGATCACTATCGAAGATTCTTCGGGGAAGATGGTATTCGAGAAATAAGAATCGATCATTTGGCGGCGGGTTTCCCGCCGCCTTTTGTTTTGCCGAAAAGCAGAGGCATTGACGAATCACAGCGGCTGTGCTATCATAGCAGGGGAAGTGATACCATGAAAAGAATCATCGCGGCAGCGGCAATCCTGCTGCTGATCCTGTCCGCATGTCTGCTTGTTTCCTGCAATCGTCAGACGAACGACGCTCCTGCCGACTCCATGGCAGGCTCCTACAGAATGGTCGACGCCGCCGGCGTCGGCTCAAAAGAGCTGTTAGAGCTCAAGGACGGGATCCGGCTGGAGGTGCGCAGCGATAATACCGCCACCCTTTCACTGATGAACGATACCCACGAGATCCGGTTCGACCCCGAGCGGAACATCTGTACCTCACCCGATGATGACCAGGAGGTTCCCTATACCTTCGACGGAAAGCAGATCATCATGGACAGCGAGCCGTTCCGCATGGTATTCGAGCGATAATCCGAGCAACAACGCAAAAGCAGCGAGCTTATGACGGCTCGCTGCTTTTTTCTGTATTTTCCGCGTGATCGCAAATCATTTTGCCCTCGTGGTCGGTGTGATAATCTCCCGCGGGGATCAGCTGCGAGATCGGCACGATCCTGTAGCCTTCCGCACGGATCGCTTCGATCAGCTTCGGCAGGGCTTCGGGCGTATTTTTCGCGCCGTTATGCAGCAGGATGATCGATCCCGGACAGAGCTTTTCTCTGACGCGGCTGACGATCTCGTCTGCGGACGGATCCTTCCAGTCGAGGCTGTCGATGTTCCACTGCACGCAGTACATCCCCAGCCCGCGCAGGCTGTTGACCAGCTTGTTGTCATATTCGCCGTACGGCGCCCTGAAGAGCGTCGGCGCTTTTCCCGTCAGCCCCTCGATCGCCTTGTTGCAGGCGTCGATCTCTTCGAGCTGTTTCGTTTCGGACAGCTGCGCCATATGCGGATGGGTCGCGCTGTGATTGCCGACGTCATGCCCGCGCGCCGCGATATCCTTGACCGAATCGGGATATTTGTCGACCCATTGTTTGACGAGGAAGAAGGTCGTTTTGACGTCGTAATCGTCCAGCGTATCGAGCAGATCCCCGGTCTGTTCGTTGCCCCAAGCCGCGTCGAATGAGATCGCACAGACCTTTTCCTGCGTGTCGACATAGTAGATCGGGATCTGCCGCACCTCGTTCATCGTCGCGACGACCTTGTTGGCGCTGTACGAGGCGACCCCGACCGCGATCGCCGCGATCAGCACGCAGGACAGCAGTATCAGCAACCGTTTTCTGGTCAGTATCAGCACTTTCATCTGCATCACCGATACAGTCTATGCGCCGTGCGCAGAAGATAGAACAAAGCCGCCGGATCTCTCCGACGGCTTGATTATTTATATGCGTTTATATGCGTTCCCAAACGGGACCGTCCTTGGTGTCCTTGACGATCACGCCCATCTCTTTGAGCACATCGCGGATCCTGTCGGCTTCGCCCCAATTCTTTGCAGCCTTTGCCTCAGCGCGCTGTGCGATCAGTTCTTCGATCTTCGCGGTGTCGGCGTCATCGGTCGAAGCCGCCGTTTTTTTCTCAGCCGCTTCGATCAGACCCAGCGACAGCACGCGGTCGAAGTCCGCGATCAGATACAGCTTTGTCGCATCGCTGATATCGCCCTTCAATACGTCATACAGCGCCGTGACCGCCAGCGAGGTGTTCAGATCGTTGTCCAGCGCCTCTTTAAAGCTGTCCTGATACTGCTTCGCCGCGGCAAGGTCAGCCTCGCCGTCCGCCTTGAGATTCGCCACGCGCGCAACCAGCTTGTTGTACGCCTGCACACAGTTGTCAAGGTTCTCAAAGCTGAACACCAGCGGCTTTCTGTAGTGCGACTGCAGGCAGAAGAAGCGGTACGCAAGCGGATCATACCCCTTTTCTTCGAGCAGCGATACGGTCAGGAATCCGCCCTTGCTTTTGCTCATCTTGCCGCGCTTGTCAAGGAGATGCAGGACATGGAACCAGTAATTGCACCACTTGTGGCCGAGATACGCCTCGCTCTGTGCAATCTCGTTGGTATGATGGGGAAAAGCGTTGTCCACGCCGCCGCAGTGGATGTCCAGATATTCGCCCGCGTGCTTGATCGAGATCGCCGAGCATTCGATGTGCCAGCCCGGATAGCCGTAGCCCCACGGGCTTTCCCATTTCAGTTCCTGATCCTCGAATTTCGACTTGGTGAACCACAGCACAAAATCCGTCTTGTTGCGCTTGTTTTCATCCTCGCCGACGTCCTCGCGCACGCCGACCTGCAGTTCTTCCTCGTTCATGTTGCCGAAGACATAGTAGTTGTCGAGCTTGGAGGTGTCAAAATAGACGTTGCCGCCCGCAAGATACGCATAGCCGTTGTCGATCAGCCGTCCGATCATCTCGATGAATTCGGGGATGCAGTGCGTCGCAGGCTCGACCACGTCGGGCGTTTTGATATTCAGCTTGCCGGCGTCCGAGAAGAACGCCTTGGTGTAAAAGTCCGCGATCTCCAGAACGCTCTTATGCTCACGCTTTGCGCCTGCGAGCATCTTGTCCTCGCCGGTATCCGCGTCCGAGCTGAGGTGTCCGACGTCGGTGATGTTCATCACGCGCAGCACGTCATACCCCGCATAGCGCAGGTATTTCTCCAGCACATCCTCCATGATATAGGTGCGCAGATTGCCGATGTGCGCATAGTGATAGACGGTCGGACCGCAGGTATACATTTTGACCTTTCCCGCCTCATGGGGGACGAATTCCTGTTTTGTGCCGCCGAGGGTGTTATACAGAATCATGTTCTTTACCTTCCTTTTCTATTTGTTCCACTTCTTGCTTCAAGAGGTTGATCTCGTTGCGCATCCTGCACAGCTCCTGTGCGACCGGATCGGTGTAGTGGATCTGGTCGAGGGTCTCGGGACGGACGCCGTTGATCCGCACCACGTGCGCCGGCACGCCGACCGCGGTACAGTTGGCAGGGATCTCATTGAGCACGACCGCGCCCGCTGCGATGCGTGCGTTATCGCCGACCTTGAACGGTCCGAGTACCTTTGCGCCCGCGCCGACCAGTACATGATCGCCCAGCGTCGGATGGCGCTTGCCGTGTTCCTTGCCGGTACCGCCGAGGGTGCAGTTCTGATACAGCAGGCAGTAGTCGCCGATCACGGTGGTCTCGCCGACGACAACGCCCATGCCGTGGTCGATGAACAGTCCCTTGCCGATGGTCGCGCCGGGATGGATCTCAACGCCGGTCTTGTGTCTGGCGCGCTGGCTGAGAAACCGCGCGATCATTTTCATATTGTGTTGATAAAACCAGTGTGCGCGGCGATATTTGCGTACTGCCTTGTAGCCGGAATACAGGAGAAAGACCTCCAGCTTGTTGCGGGCGGCGGGATCGCCGTCCATCGCCGCCTGCAGGTCGGCTCTCATAGTTTCAAACATTTCTATCATATCCCTTCCAAAGTCTTCCCTTTGAGGGGAAGGCGTCAAAGCAGGTGTCGGATAAGGCGGAATGGAAAACGCCTAACGCATAATTAAAAAAGCGACGTCGTCCAAAGGGACGACATCGCCGTGGTTCCACCCAAATTCGGCACGATCCGGGATCGTGCCCTCGGTGTCCTTAACGCGGACCGACGCGTGACCATTTCCTGTCACGGGCTCATGGGCGCATTTCAGAAGACGCTGCCACAGGCGGCTTTCAGCATTCGCCGCCCTCTCTGCGAGGTTTTGTCAACTTACTTCTCCCGGTCAAAGCCTTTATCCTATCTATTCTATTATACACGCTTTATGTGATTTTTGCAACCACAAAATATTGCGGTCACATCTCGCTGATAACGTCCTTGTTATCCAAGAGGTATTTTATGCCCGAAATGACGGTGACGACTGCGGTGATCCAGATCAGGATCTGTCCGAGGATGTTGAACACCCTGAACGCCGTCAGTACGCCGCTGTACGCGGTGACGGACGCGTCAAGCCAGCTCAGCATCGGCAGTCCGCCCAGCGGCAAAAAGCTGCCGGTCGCGGCGACGCAGATGATATCGAATACGGTCATAAAGACGAACACCGCGACGATCGCGACGATCTGCGACACGGTCTTGACCTTGCCCCACATATTGGCGGCAATGACCTTGCCGTTCGCGGCGGCGACAAGCCGGACGGACGTCACGGCGAATTCGCGGAAGATGATGATGATCAGCGGCACAGCGCCGCAAAGTCCGAGCTTGGTGAAGCACACCAGCACGGAGATGACCAGTATTTTGTCTGCAAGCGGATCGGCGAATTTGCCGAAATCGGTGATCAGCCCGTCCCTGCGCGCGATCTTGCCGTCAAACGCGTCGGTGATCGCCGCCGCGCCGAACAGCAGTCCCGCCACTGTGAAGTGAAACGGAAACTGGATCAGGATCGCCGCGATGACCAGCGGCACCAGCGCGATCCTGAGCAGCGTCAGCTTGTTAGGGACGTTCATGTTTTTCAGCGTGTTCATATCATCTCTCCCGTCAGGTCACAGTCGATATGGTCGTCGATCCTCACCCGCACCGTTTCGCCGGGCTGCGGCTTGCGGTCGGAAACCGTGAAAAAGACGCACGGATCGACCTCGGGAGCGTCAAAAACGGATCGTCCGAACCAGCATTCCGCATAGCGGTCAAAGCCGTCCACCAGCACGTCGATCTCCCGACCGATGATGCTCTCGCACCAGTCGTTCATGATCACGGCCTCCTGATCGCCGATGATCTCTGCGCGGCGCGCCTTGACGTCCTCGTCGATCTGATCGTCCATCAGGGCGGCGGGGGTATCCTCCTCCTGCGAGTAGGCAAAGCATCCCAGCCGTTCGAACTTCATCTCTCCGACGAACGCCGACAGCTCTTCAAATTCCTCTTCGCTTTCACCGGGGAATCCCGTGATCAGCGTCGTCCTCAGTACGACGCCGGGGACTTTTTCGCGGATGTGTCGGATCAGCTTTGTCAGGCTGTCTTTATCGCCGCGGCGATTCATCGCCTGCAGTACCCTGCCGTTACAGTGCTGCAGCGGCAGATCGATGTAGTTGACGATCTTATCTTCATCGCGCATCACGTCGAGCAGCTCGTCGGTGATGCGGTCGGGGTAGCAGTAAAGGATGCGGATCCATTCAATCCCGTCGATCCCGCACAGCTGTTTGAGCAGTTCGGGCAGCATCAGTCTGCCGTAGTTATCCTCGCCGTAGCGGGTCGTATCCTGCGCGATGACGTTGAGTTCCTTCACGCCGTTTTTGGCGAGCCTTTTCGCCTCGGCGACGATATCCTCCATCTTCCGCGAACGAAATTTGCCGCGGATCAGCGGGATCGCGCAGTAGGTACAGCAGTTGTCGCAGCCGTCGGCGATCTTCAGATACGCCCAGTGCTGTTCGGTGCTCTGCACCCTGCCGCCGTCCAGCGGCAGCCGGAGCTTGTCGGGGAATTCCTCCACCTTCTCGCCCTCGAGCGCTCTTTTGACGACCTCGGCGATATCGGCGTTCTTGCCGATGCCGATGACCGCGTCGACTTCATTCAACTGCTGCATGATCTGGCTGTTATACCGTTCGGCAAGACATCCCGTGACGATGATCGCCTTGATCTTACCTTCTTTTTTCAGTTGGGCAAGCTCCAGGATCTCGTCGATGCTCTCCTGCTTTGCGCTTTCGATAAAGCCGCAGGTATTGATGATCGCGGCGTCCGCCATCGCGGCGTCCTGTACGAGCCTGTAGCCCGCTTGATTGAGTTTGTACATCATCAGCTCGGCGTCCACACGATTTTTCGCACAGCCGAGCGATACGATTCCGACCGTATTCTGCATCAGTATTCCTCTATATCTATGTATTCGGACAGCACGCTTTTTATGCCCGCATACCCGAATCCGAGCCGTTGCAGCGCATTCACTGCGCGTCTGCGGACTTTCTCATCGCTGAGATTGCGTGCGTACTTTTTTTCGATCACAGCGCGGATCTGCGCTGCTTCATCGATCTCGACTTCGTCAAGTATCTCGTCGATCAGCTCGCGATCGATCCCTTTTTCATATAGCTTCTGACGGATCCCTCGCTCGCTCAGATGCTTGAGCTCGATCAGATCGGCGGCATACCGGCGGGCATATCTGCCGTCGTTGACAAGCCCCAGTTCCTCCATCCGATCGACCGCCGATTCAGCAATATCCTCTGGATAATCCTTTTTCAGCTTGTCGAAAAGCTCCCTGCGGCTGTGATCGCGAAACGAGATCAGCCACATCGCCTTGTCCTTGCACCGCTTTGTATCCGAGTCCAGCACGCACGCGTGCAGCAGCTCGTCGTCGATCTCGCGGCCGACGTCAAAGCGATGCGCGAGCAGCACCTCGGTGTCGAGCTTCATGGCGAACTCGCCGTCGATGTATAAGGCAGAGAGCCCCTTTTTACGGGGCTCTATCGCGGTGATCTGCATCAGTCTTCAACTAAGATGTCGATCTTGGATTTTTTCTTATCTGCTGCGGCGGGCGCAGGAGCAGGAGCAGCGGGGATCTTCGCAGTCGCCGCCTTTGCGGGCTTCTTCTGGCGTGTCTGCAGCTTGTCGACGTTCGCCCACAGATCTTTTTCGATCTTCTCGCGCAGTTCGTCGTTGCTCTTCAGCAGTTCCTTGACGTTATCGCGTCCCTGACCGAGACGGATATCGCCGTAGTTGAACCATGCGCCGGATTTCTGCACGACGTCGGCTTTGACCGCAAGGTCGATCAGCTCGCCGACACGGCTGATACCCTCGCCGTACATGATATCGAATTCCGCCTCTTTGAAGGGAGGCGCGATCTTGTTTTTGACGACCTTCGCGCGGGTACGCGAACCGACCATCTCGCCGCCGGACTTCAGCGTTTCGATGCGGCGAATATCGATGCGTACCGAGCTGTAGAATTTCAGCGCGCGGCCGCCGGTGGTGACCTCGGGATTGCCGTAGACGACGCCGACCTTTTCGCGCAGCTGGTTGATAAAGATCGCGACGCAATTCGACTTGTTGATCGCGCCGGCAAGCTTTCTCAGCGCCTGCGACATCAGCCTTGCGTGCAGACCGACATGGCTGTCGCCCATCTCGCCCTCGATCTCCGCCTTGGGAACCAGCGCGGCGACCGAGTCGATGACGATGACGTCGATCGCACCCGATCGGATCAGCGCCTCGGCGATCTCCAGCGCATCCTCGCCGGTATCGGGCTGCGATACCAGCAGCGAGTCAACGTCGACGCCCAGCGCTGCGGCATAAACCGGATCCAGCGCGTGCTCTACGTCGATAAAGGCAACGTTGCCGCCGTTTTTCTGACCCTCAGCGATACAGTGCAGGCTGAGGGTGGTCTTACCGGAGGATTCCGGGCCGTAGATCTCGACGATTCTGCCGCGCGGCAGACCGCCGATACCGAGCGCGATATCGAGGCTCAGCGAGCCGGTCGAAATATGCTCGACGTTCATATGCGTGTTCTGACCGAGCTTCATGACAGCGCCCTTGCCGAACTGTTTTTCGATTTGCGATAAGGCGGTCTCAAGCGCCTTGTTTTTATCCAACGCCATAGTAAAAACTCCTTTGGTTCTGTTTTTTTACAGTTAGAATTATATCATATCTGTGTCGAATAATCAAGAAAATTCGAACAAAATTTCTATTTTTTTGCAGAAACCGCGCGGGTCGTATTCATGATATCCAAATATCCTTTGATCTCGGAAAACCCGTGATCTTCGAGCAGTCGCGCGATGGATGCAAACTGTCCTTCGCCGATCTCAAAGGCGAACCGGCCGCCTTTTTTCAGCTTTGTTGACCACAGCCGGACGATCTCCTCATAAAAGTCGTATCCATCCTTGCCGCCGTCAAGCGCCATCCGCGGCTCATACTGCACTTCGCTCTGCAAAGAGGCGATCTCGTCCGAGCAGATATACGGCGGGTTGCTGACGATCAGATCCAGACTGCCGTCGGCAAATTCGTTCGCACAGTCCCCGAGATCCGCGCGGATCAGCCGGATGGGCGCATCATTTTTTCTGCAGTTGCGTTCGAGATAAGCAAAAGCCGCATCGCTCTTTTCTACTGCCGTGACGGCTGCATCGGAGCGCTCTTTCTTGATCGTGATCCCGATGATCCCCGATCCGGCGCACAGGTCGACGACCGCGGGGCGGGGGAGAGGGGCAATCAGGCCGAGCGCCGCCCGCGTCACGACCTCGGTATCGTCGCGGGGGATCAGCACCCCCTCGCCGACAAGATAATCGCGCCCCATAAAGCTCCATGAACCGATGACATACTGGATCGGTTCACCGCTTGCTCTGCGGCGCGCGAGTTGTATTGCTTTTTCTGTGATCGTGTCGTCAAGCTCCTCGCCGGCGCGGGTCGCCATTTCCGCCCGCGAGAACCCGGTGACCGTTTTGATGATCTCTATCGCGTCGCCGTGGGGATTGTCGATTCCCGACCGTACGAGGATGTTTTTCAGTGCGTTACTGAGCGCAGGAACAGTCATTGACGATATCCGAGCCGTCCTCGGGGATGACCGCCTTCATCGCGGCGATGGCACATTCGATCATTTCGTCGTCGGGCTCTTTGGTGGTGATGCGCTGCGCCCAGAGTCCGGGCGTTGCGAGGATGCGGGTCAGCTTGTTGTCGTGCTTGCCGCACAGCTTGATGAATTCATATCCCAGCCCTACCATGACCGGTACAAGCAGCAGTCTCAGGATCGGTCTGAGGATCGGGATCCCCTCAAAGGTCGGGATAAACAGACCGACAAAAATACTGACGATCAGCGTGACGACCAAAAACGAAGTACCGCAGCGCGGATGGAAACGGATCTGCTTTTTGACGTTCTCGACGGTCAGCTCCTCGTCGTTTTCATAACAAAAGATGGTTTTATGTTCTGCGCCGTGATACTGGAACACGCGCTTCATATCCTGCATTCGTGATACCAGCAGCATATAGCTGAGGAACAGCATGATCTTCAGAACGCCTTCAAAGCATGACTGCAATATGCGTGTCGAAGATTCGTCCCAGCTTTCGATATGCGGCTTAATCAGCCATGTGAACAGCATACTCGGTAAAATGATGAACAGACCGACCGCCAGCGCGATCCCGAGGATCGTCGCGATGACCATGATCACGTTCATCAGCTTGTCGCCGAACTTTTCGTCCAGCCATTTTTCAAATTTCGAGGGTTCTTCTTCCTCCATCGTCCCGACTTCCATCGCTTTATCGGCGGAAAGCCCCAGCGCCTTATAGGAGAGGCGCATCGAGTCGATCATGCCGAAGATGCCGCGGATCAGCGGGATCTTGAAGAACTTGCCTCTGGAGGCAAAGGTCTTGATCTCGATATCCTCCGTATAAATCGTATCTTTGTCAACCCTGCAGGCAACGGTTGTGCGTTTCGGACCGCGCATCATGATCCCTTCGATCAGCGCGGATCCGCCGATTGAAGTGATGCGCTTTTGCTGTGAAGCAGAGATCTTCTTTTTATCCTTTTTCATATACTTCCTTCTTGCATTTTTTGTAGGGGGCGATTCCCGGCAGCAGACGATTCCCGCCGTTGATGTTCAAATCAAGTCTTGGGCGGTAATTCGACCTCAGACGGGAGCGCTTCCTCGATGCTCTCGTCGCTGTCAAGGATAGCCGCTTCATTATAGATCGGCAGGGTGATGGTCACGGTGGTGCCGACCTCGGGCGAGCTTTCGATCTCCAGCGTGCCCTTATGCATCTTGATGATCTCGTCGGCTACCGCCAGTCCGATGCCGGAGCCGTTGATCTTCTGATTTGCCTTGTAGAATTTGTCCTTGACCTTCGGAAGGTCCTCGGGATTGATGCCGCAGCCGTTGTCGGCAACAACGACCTTGACGGTGTTCTCTCTATAATCACGGTAGACCTGCACGCCGATCATACCGCCTTCCGGCGTATATTTGAGCGCGTTGTCAATGACATTCAGGAATACCTGTTTGAGGCGGTTATGGTCGCCGTAGATGATCGGCATTTCTTCGGGATCGTCATAGAGCAGATGCTTTCCTTCCGAAAGCGCGCGTTCACGCAGCATATAGACCGCTTCGTCGATCTCGGCGAGGATGTCCATTCGCTCCATCTGCATGGTCAGTCTGCCGGACTGCAGCTTGGAGAAGTCCAGCAGCTCCTCGACCAGCGAGGTCAGACGCGAGCTTTCCTTGACGATAACGCTCATACCTTTTGCAAGGGTGATGCGGTCGGGAACGCCGCTTTGCATGGTTTCCGCCCAGCCCTTGATCGCGGTCAAAGGCGTTCGCAGCTCGTGCGAAACACGGCTGATAAAGTCGTTTTTCAGCTTTTCACTGGCGTCCAGTTCTGCCGCCATATCGTTGATGCTGTCACACAGATCGCCGATCTCGTCGTCATACATTTTGTCGATCTTCGCAGAAAAGTCGCCCTGCGCGATCCGTTTGGATGTATCGCTCATCGCACGGACGGGCTTGACTATTGAACGGATAAAATAGTTGCCCGAAAGCGCAACGACCGCAATGATAATCAGACCGACAATTGAGGCGAGCAAAGTATAGATAAAGGTACGGGAATCCGCGTTGCGCAGCGAGGAAACGTACCTCACCGCGCCCAGTACATCCGCGCCGTCGTTTTTGATGACGCGGGTGATTGCCATCACGTTTTCACCGGACGACAGCTTTCCGGAAAACTTTCCCTTTCCGTCTGCGGCGGAGAGAGCTTCGCGGTAATCGGGCATATTGGAAGCGTCGCCGTCGGTAAAGCCGGTCGAGGTCTGGACGATCCTGCCCGAGGAATTGATGACCTGTATCTCCATCTCGTCCTTGTAGGCAAAAGAGGAGGCGTAAGCCGTCGCGGCGTCGACAAAGTCCGTCGTGCTGGCAGAGATGTAATCCGGGAAAACGGCATTCAGCTCCTGACTTCGTGTAGTCAGCGTATTTTCTACGGTAGAATAGCTCAAAGAGTGTACAGTAACACTAAGGCACACAACCAGTAAGATGATGATCGCCAGCACAACCCCGAAGGTATTGATCAGCCAGCGCTTGGTAATGCCCCTGAACATTCTGTCACTCCTTTCATCGTTTGGTGAATGGTGAAGGTACCCCGCTTTGTTCGCCCGATCCTGTTATGCAGGCGGGGGAGGAGTCCTCCTAACATTCTATATTGTATCGGTTTTGCCGATGATTAAGTATCCCACTTATAGCCGAGGCCCCATACGGTCACGATGTACTTCGGGTTCGACGGCTCGTCCTCGACCTTCATTCTCAGTCTGCGGATGTTAACGTCAACGATCTTTTCCTCGCCGACATACGCCTCGCCCCAGACATGGTTGAGGATATCAGTTCTGTCGAGCGCGACGCCGGGGTTCGAGAAGAAGTATTCCATGATCTGGAACTCGACCTGTGTCAGTTCGATCATCTTGCCGTTCTTCATCAGCGCGCGGTTTCTGAGGTTGAGGGT
>CADBOO010000119.1 GCA_902796225.1 uncultured Ruminococcus sp. | reverse complement strand
GAGGTTCGTAAGAGAGAGGCTTACGAGAAGCCTTCTGTAAAGCGTAAAAAGAAGTCCGAGGCTGCTCGCAAGCGTAAGTACAGATAAGTACAATTTCACAAGAAGAAACGGACAGGTTATCTGTCCGTTTTTTGTTATTATCGGCTTCCTCTGGCAAAGGGAGCTGTCTGCAAAGCCGACTCAGAGAGCGCAGTATCGGGCACAGGTATCCTGCCCTCAAGCTTCACTCTTTGTTTTTCAATTTTCACTGTCATAGAGGTACGTCATGAATTCTATCGAAAAACTCCAAGCGTTTCTTCCCGATCCCGCGACTGCCGCGCTGATCACATCCGAAGTCAACGCGCGGTATTTCACCGCTTTCAGCTATACCGACGGCGCTGTGCTGATCACAAAAGACGCCGCTTATCTTCTGTGCGATTTTCGTTATATCGAAGCCGCCGAAAAACACGCGTCATCCGCTGTGTCCGTTATTCAGTTCAAAAAGCTGGATGAAACGATCAATGATATAATTCTCAGAAAGAATATTAAATCGATAATGATCGAAGAAGAATCTGTCACGATCGCAAAGCTTTCTTCGCTCAAACAAAAGCTTTGCGCCGAACTGCTCACCGACAGCGGCTTATCCGAAAAGATCCGTTCGATCCGCATGATCAAGTCGTCGGCAGAGATCGCCGATATCACCCGCGCCCAGCGCATCACCGAGCGCGCTCTGACCGAGCTGCTCAATCACGTCCGCCCCGGTGTGACCGAACGTGAGCTGTCCGTCGAGCTGGAGCACCTGATCCATGTGTACGGGGGAGAGAGGATCGCATTTGAACTGATCACCATTGCCGGCGCAAATACCTCGCTGCCGCACGGCGTACCCGGCGATTACGCGATCCACGAGGGCGACTTTGTCACCTTTGACATCGGCTCTGTCTACAACGGCTGCCACAGCGACATGACCCGTACCTATGCGGTCGGTCACGCAACAGATCAGATGCGCGAGATCTACGATATCGTCTATCTGGCACACCGCAAAGCCGCCGAAAAGATCGTCGCGGGCAATACGACCGCCGATGTGGATATCGCCGCCCGCGCCTACATCGAATCAAAGGGCTTCGGCGAATACTTCGGCCACAGCACCGGTCACGGCGTGGGGCTTGAGATCCACGAGGATCCCCGCGTCTACAAAACGGATACCACCGTTCTGCAGGACGGCATGGTCATCACCGACGAGCCGGGTATTTATCTGCCCGGAAGATTCGGCGTGCGGATCGAGGATATGTATGTTGTCAGCGGCGCCGACAGTTATTCACTTGCCGAACTGCCGAAGGAATTGCTGATTCTGTAAGAATAATTCTTTAATCCTATTGATTTTTTTCGGCTTACCTAGTATAATACTTTTGGTAAAATGCTTGGACTGTGTTTCGCAACAGTTGTCATTCTGAGCGTAGCGAAGAATCTTCTTTATCCGGTCTGTGCATTCAAAACAATTTTTTAGGAGGAAATGTATATGATTTCTGCTGGTGATTTCAGAAACGGCGTAACTTTTGAGATGGACGGACAGGTAGTCTCGATCATCGAGTTCCAGCATGTCAAGCCCGGCAAAGGCGCTGCTTTTGTCAGAACAAAGATCAGGAACGTTATTACCGGCGCCGTGGTTGAAAAGACCTTCAACCCCAACGATAAGTACCCCACCGCTTTCATTGACAGAAAGGATATGGAGTACAGCTATTCCGACGGCGACCTTTACTACTTCATGGATACCGAGACTTGGGAGCAGATTCCGATCAACGCCTCCATCCTCGGCGACAGCTTTAAGTTCGTCAAAGAGAACATGGTCTGCAAGGTTCTGTCCTACAAGGGCAACGTATTTGGCGTTGAGCCGCCCAACTTTGTAGAGCTTCAGGTCACCCAGACCGATCCCGGCTTTGCCGGCAACACTGCCACCAACGCGACCAAGCCCGCGACTCTTGAGACCGGCGCAGAGATCAAGGTCCCGCTCTTCATCGAAGAAGGCGAGATGATCCAGATCGACACCCGCACCGGCGAGTATCTCGGCAGAGCATAAGAAGCGCCGAGGTCCGGAGCCCTCGGATAACGACGGACGATGACTGAACTGAGGAGTCGCCGCAGGCAACGGAACAGGACAGTCGAGTAGGCGTTATACGAGGATCAGCGCAGGACAACGAGGCGTGACAAGCGCCGCAGGCGCAAACCACATAAAGGAGATTACTATGAACTTAACGGAAAGAATCGCTTATATCCGCGGCCTTGCCGACGGCTTGAAGCTCGACGAGGACAAAGACGAGGTAAAGGTGATCAACGCGATCATCGACCTGCTCGAGGATATGGCTTACGATGTGACCGATATGGAAGATATCGTCGACGACGTCTGCGACCAGGTTGACGAGATCGACGAGGATCTCAGCGAACTCGAAGAGGAAGTCTACGGCGAGTATGAAGACTTCGATGAAGACGAAGACTTCGACGATGACGATTACTATTACGAGGTGACCTGCGGCAAATGCGGCGAGGTCATCACCGTAGACGAGGACGTCCTTCTCGAGGGCGAGATCGTTTGCCCTAACTGCGGCGAGAATCTCGAATTCGATTTCTCCGAACTCATGGATGAGGATTGGGGCGACGACGAGTGCGGCTGCGGCTGCGGCCATCATCACGACGATCATGCCGACGAGGATCTGATGTCCTGAGTCTGAGAGGTCATCAAGGGAGGGGAGACCCTCCCTTTATTTGTTGCTATTCAACCGCACGTCAACGCAAAAATGACGTGCGGTTTTTGTTGAATTTGCTATTCGATTATCTGTTGTAAAATGTCGATATTATTCCCTGAAAGAATTATATTTCGGCTCTTCTTACGGCTTTTCAATAATATTCCTCCTTATTTTTCACGATCAGAAATATAACAACAATGACACAAAGCTATAATTCTTTTGCAACAAAATGCACAAATACTTGTTGACATCCAAAAAAATAATCTAATTTATGTGCAATATAACCAAATAAGAGGATAAAAATTGTATCATAAAAATAACAAAACACATTGTAAAAATAACAGGTTTGTGATATGATTATTGCTGAAGATTTAGGGTTTCGGAAAACTGATCGACACGCTTTTCCGTTGCATCACCGTCGATCAGGCCCGCATTTTCTGAAATCTTCATAAGAACACACACGGCTGTAAAGAAAAAGGAGGACTGAGATATTTGAAAAGAATTATCAGCGTATTATTAGCCGTAATGCTGGTGGCCTCGATGACGGTCGTCGGCGTAACCGCTGCATCAACCTTTGATGTCAGCGACCTCATCAGGTTGGCGCTTGCGCCTACCGGTGACGGCGAAACAGAAGACGTCTATATCGTAGCAGGCGTAGAGGACGTATTCGGCACAAACTGGAACGGCAACGACGTCAACAACACCATGACCAAAGGCGACGGCGGCGTATATTCGAAGGAATACACCGTAACCGAAGCCAAGAACGACGTCCAGCTGAAGGCTGTCAAGAACGGCGAAACCTGGATCGGCGACTCCACAGGCAACAATGTAACCTTCAACCTTTCCGGCGCAGGTACTTTCACCGTATACTGTGACGGAACCAAGACATGGGTAGAGGGCGACATCGTAACCTATGAAGAAACCCTTGTCGTAAAATCTGTTACCGTAGTCGGTAACGGCGCAGAAGACGGCG
>CADBOO010000118.1 GCA_902796225.1 uncultured Ruminococcus sp. | reverse complement strand
GTCGAGCTTCTCCATCTTGCTCATATCCTTGAGCCAGCCGGAGCCGATGCGCTCGGTGATGAAGGAAGCGAGCTCGGGGTTGCACAGACCGAGCCAGCGGCGCTGTGTGATACCGTTTGTCTTGTTCTGGAAGCGCTCGGGATAGACCCAGTACCATTCCTTGAGAACGTCGTTCTTGAGGATCTCGGTGTGGATCCACGCAACGCCGTTGACATAGCTGCTGACATATATCGCAAGACGAGCCATATGTACCTTGCCGTCCCAGATGATGCGCATCGCGTTGATGTTGTACTCGTCGACGCCCTTATACTTCAGGTCGTGCCACTGGCGCTCGTTGATGCGCTCGATGATAGCAAAGACCTCGGGGATGATCATCTTCATCAGACCGGTATCCCACTTCTCCAGCGCCTCAGCCATAACGGTGTGGTTGGTATAGGAGAAGGTCTTCTGGGCGATATCAAACGCCTGATCAAAATCAACGCCTTCGTTGCCCAAGAGACGGATCAGCTCGGGGATGGATACGACCGGATGGGTATCGTTCAGCTGGATCGCGGTCATCTCTGCGAAGTGGCTGAAATCGGTGCCGAACTTGTTCTTATATTTGCGAATGATATCCTGCAGCGACGCGGACGAGAAGAAATACTGCTGCTTTAAGCGCAGGATCTTGCCGTCGTAGCTGTTGTCGTTCGGATAGAGAACCTTGGAGATGTTCTCGCAGTTGTTCTTGTTCTTGACGGCGTCGTCATAACGACCTTCGTTGAACGCGATAAAATCAAATCCTTCAACAGGCTCCGCCTGCCACAGGCGCAGGGTGTTGACGTTCTTTGTGCCGTAGCCGATGATCGCCATATCGTAGGGAACGGCGACAACGGTGCTGTCGGCGAATTGGACGATCTGAGACTGATCCTCGCGGCGGATGCACCACGGATCGGGATGCTTGAGCCAATCGTCGGCGACCTCTACCTGATAGCCGTCCTTGATCAGCTGTTTGAACAGACCGTACCTATAGAAGATGCCGTAGCCGTCCAGCGGGACTTCCTGTGTCGCAGCGGAATCGAGGAAGCAGGCGGCAAGTCTGCCGAGACCGCCGTTACCCAAAGCGGCGTCTTCGATCTCTTCAAACTGATTGATGTCGATGCCCTTGCTCTTGAGCAGTTCCTTTACTTCGTCAAGGATGCCGGCGCAGTAAAGGTTATTGTAGAACATTCTGCCCATGAGAAACTCAGCCGAGAAGTAGTAGGCTCTTCTGCCTTCTGCGTGTTTTTTCTTGCTCTTTGACCAGTTCTCGGCGATTTCGCCCATGATTGCCTTGCCCAGTACCAGGTGCAGCTGCTCAGTCGTCAGATGCTTGGGTTTGCTGCAATAAGCGCTCTTGGCGAGCTCGGTAATCTTTTCCATCGTAATGCTCATATTATTGTTCCTCCCAACGATGATATTTTGTTGCAAAGTATTTCAGCCTTGCGGCTATTTCTTCTGTAATCGCATCCTTATTGATGCGCCACGCCCAGTTGCCTCCCAGAGTGGAGGGGGTGTTGATGCGCGCCTCTGAGCCGAGTCCGAGGATGTCCTGCATCTGAACGATCGCATAGTTTGCGATGCTCTTATATGCCGCCTCGATGAATTTCCAGTTGACCTCGTCGCCGTATTTCATTCCGACGAACTTGGACATATACTGGTTGCAATGCTCTTTCTCCCAGCCTTCCGCCTCGTTATACCAGCCGAGGATCGTGTCATTATCATGGGTGCCGGTATAGACGACGCAGTTTTCGGTGTAGTTATGGGGCAGAAAATCGTTTTCGTCATCGTCTGCAAAGGCGAATTCGAGGACCTTCATGCCCGGATAGCCGGATGCTTTGAGCAGCTCCTGAACAGAATCGAACAGCTCGCCGAGATCCTCTGCGACGATCTCGATATCGCCGAGGGTCGCGCGCATGACGTTGAAGAAATCGATGCCGGGGCCGTTCTTCCACTCGCCGCCGATCGCATTCTCTGCGCCGAAGGGGATGGCGTAGTAGGTATCAAAAGCGCGGAAATGGTCGATGCGGGTGATATCGAACAGCTTATCGGCAGCCGCGATACGGTTCATCCACCATTCGTAGCCGGTTTTCTTTAAGTAGTTCCAGTCATACAGAGGATTGCCCCAAAGCTGACCGGTCGCCGAGAAATAATCGGGCGGGCAGCCGGCAACGCATACGGGCTGACGCTTTTTGTCCAGCCAGAACACATCGGGATTCGCCCATGTGTCGGCGGAGTCCATCGCGACATAGATCGGCATATCGCCCAGGATCTTGATGCCCAGTCCGTTGACATACGCGCGGAAGCTCTCCCACTGCTGATAGAATTTGAACTGTACCCATTTCCAGAAGTCGATCTCGGCTCTGAACTTGCGGGTATAGCGGGCGATGGCTTTTTCGTCGCGGAGCTTGATGCTATCGTCTTCCCAATCCGGCCATGCCTTGTTGTTGAAGCTCTTCTTGACCGCCATGTACAGGGCGTAGTCTTTGATCCACTTGGAATTGCGGCGCTTGAAGGAGTTAAACGCCTTTTGGTCGCCTTCCTTGGATTTTTCATAGGCGATCTTCAACACCTCAAAGCGGCTGTTGTAGATAACGCCGTAATCGATCTCTTCGTCGTTGATCCCCCAGAAAAAGCTGTCGATCTGGGCCTGGGTCAGAAGACCTTCCTCTACCAGATAATCGAGATCGATCATATACGGATTGCCCGCATAGGTCGAGAAGGACTGGTAGGGGCTGTCACCGTAGCTGGTGGGTCCGACCGGCAGTATCTGCCAGATCGTCTGTCCGCTATCCTTTAAAAAATCAGCGAACTTTCTTGCCTCTTTACCGATGGTTCCGATACCGTACGGCGACGGAAGGGAGGTAATCGGCATGAGAACACCGCAAACTCTTGCCATACATTCAACTCCTGTCTGTATTAAATCTATGCAAATAATGCAAATGGTGATCAGATTGCTCATACGGAGCATAATATCCGATACTATTCCTATACATTTTAGCATAAAGATTACAAAATTACAACCTTTTTCACAAAAAACTAACCAATGCCAAAACAAAAATTCCTCCGGCTTTTTGGCAAAAATAGATAAGAAGAGCATGAAATCAGCCGTATATCGGATATGATGGATCAAGCTGTATTCCGGCGCTTGCGATGAAAAACCGCAATCGCAAATAACGAAAAACACGCTGCGTTTTGGTTGATAAGCGCAGCGTGTTCCCTGTGATGATTCACTTGTACATATTCTTGCAGATTCGGCAGGCGTCAGTTATCTGTCGCTTTCAGCGCGAAATACAGCGCCGCAGACGTCGCCAGCTCACGGATACGCTGACGGTCGGCGTCGCCCTCGCCGAGCAGCATCTTCTCATATTTCAGTCCCGTTTCGGTGCTGACGCCGATGTAGACCAGCCCGACAGGCTTGTACGGCGTGCCTCCCAGCGGGCCGGCGATCCCCGTCGTCGAAACGCCGACATCCGCGCCCGACAGGATCCGTACCCCGCGCGCCATCTCCATGGCGGTCCTGTCTGAGACCGCGCCGTAGGTCGCGAGGGTCTCCTCTTTGACGTCGACGAGCTTGCTTTTGATAAAGTTCGCGTAGGTGCATACGCCGCAGTCAAATACGCCCGAAGCGCCGCTGACCGAGGTGATCGCCGCTGAGATCATCCCGCCGGTACAGCTCTCGGCGGTTGCGACACGCAGCTTTTTCTTTGTCAGCGCGTCGACCAACAGCTGCGGCAGGTCGCTTTCTTTGATATTTTCCTGTTCCAGTATTGCCAAAAACTCCGATGTTTTCATCACTTTTCACGTTCCCTTGACTGTTTTTTCTGCTATTATTATAAACCGTTTTCGCCGCTATTGCAATTCCGGTGCAGATTTGTTAAAATTAATTTACATTTGTGAGGTGATACGATGGCTTGGTTCTTTGCCGACACGGATATCACAACCGAAAACTATACCCTGACAGGCGAGGACGCATCGCATATTGCGCGATCGCTGAGGATGAAGGTCGGCGAGAAGCTGACCCTCTGCACGCCCGACGGCAGACGGCATGAATGCGAGATCACCGCGTTCTCCCGCGATGAAGTGGTCGTCAGGATCCTCTGCAGCACCGAATGCGAACAGGAACCGACGGTGAAGATCTCGCTGTTTATCGCGCTGATGAAGGGCGACAAGCTCGACGACGTCATCCAAAAGGCGGTCGAGTTGGGCGTACACGAGATCACGCCGTTTCTTTCGACACGGTGTATCTCGCGTCCCGATGAAAAGAGCCTTGTCAAAAAACAGCAGCGCTGGCAAAAGATCGCCGACAACGCCGCATCCCAGGCGCGCCGCGGGATTCTGCCCCGGGTCAATCCCTGTATCGATATCGCCGATCTCCCCCGGGCGGCAAAAGCCTGCGAAAAAGCGATCGTCTTCTACGAATGCGGCGGTGAAAAGCTGCGCGATCTGATCCCCGCGGACAGCCGGTCGCTCGCCCTGATCACCGGATCGGAGGGCGGCTTTGAGGAAGCTGAGATCGAAACGCTGAAAGCCGCAGGCGTTGCAGTCGCGACGCTCGGCAGGCGTATTCTGCGCGCCCAGACAGCTCCCGTCGCCGCGATCAGCGCCGCCATGCTGCTGACAGGGAACCTGGAATAATCGTAATCAAAAATCGGGTGCGGGTGTCCCGCCATCAACTCTTCACCCTTCACTCTTCACCCTACAGGAGGTATACTATGTTAGGATTCATCTGCGCGCTCGACGTTGAGGTCGAGGGCATCAAAAGCTTAATGGATAATAAAACCGAAGAGACCTTTGCGAAGATCACCTACGCAAAGGGCGAGATCTTCGGACAGGAGGTCGTCTGCTGTGAGTGCGGCATCGGCAAGGTCAACGCCGCGATGAGCACCCAGATCATGATCGACCGCTACAGCCCCGACGTCATCATCAACTCGGGCATCGCGGGATCGCTCAGCAAGGACATCCGTATCGGCGATATCGTGATCTCGGACGACTGTGTCCAGCACGATATGGACGGCACCGAGATGGGCGACCTGCCCGGAGAGATCTGCTTCAACGATGAAAAGCGCATTGACATTCCCGCCGACAAAGCGACCTCCGACAAACTGCAGGCGGCATGCGGGGTTCTTAACGATACCGCTGTCTTCCGCGGACGGATCGCCTCGGGCGACGTGTTTATCTCGATGCATGAGAAGCGTCAGCGCGTCGCCGATCTGTTCCATGCTCTCGCGTGCGAGATGGAGGGCGGCGCAGTCGGCACCGTCTGCTACCGCAACGGCATTCCCTACGCGGTGCTGCGCTGTATCTCGGACGATTTTAACGAAAACGAGTTCGTCGATTTCATGCGCTTCCGCAGAATCGCCGCAGAAAAGTCCATCAAGGCGATCACCGAATTCATCAAAAACTGTTGATCAACCATCAAAAAAAGACGTCCGATGCGACGTCTTTTTTTATTGCTTACTTTTCGATTTTCAATTCATCCTCGATGACATTCGCCGCGCCCTCGAACCAATCGCCGACGAACAGCTCGACGGTACCGGTATCGACCGACTTTGCGAGGTCGGCGTCGATCGGGACCTTTGCCAGTACGCGGGTATCGAAGTTTTCGGCGATCTCGTCGATGTGGCTGTCGCCGAAGATCTTGTGTTCCTTGCCGCAGTCGGGGCATTTGAAATAGCTCATGTTCTCGATCAGTCCGAGGATCGGCACGTTCATCATCTGCGCCATCTTGACCGCCTTCGACACGATCATGGAGACCAGCTCCTGGGGTGACGCAACTACGATGATGCCGTCCAGCGGGATGCTCTGGAACACGGTCAGCGGAACGTCGCCGGTGCCGGGAGGCATATCGACGAACATATAGTCAACGTCCTTCCAGATAACGTCGGTCCAGAACTGCTTGACCGTGCCGGAGATGACGGGTCCTCTCCAGACGACCGGATCGGTGGTATGCTCGAGCAGCAGATTGACGGACATCAACTGAACGCCGGTCTTTGTAACCTGAGGCAGGATACCGAATTCCGAGCCTTTGGCGCGGTCTTTGACGCCGAACGCCTTGGGGATGGAAGGGCCGGTGATATCCGCATCCAATACGGCGGTATGATAACCGCGGCGGTTCATCTCGACCGCAAGTGCAGAGGTGACGAGGCTCTTGCCGACGCCGCCTTTGCCGGATACGACCGCGATCACCTTTTTGACGGAACTGAATTCATTCAATTGTTCATGCAGATCCTGCGGCGCGGTTCTCTCGGAACAGCTCTGACCGCAGGTAGAACAATCATGGGTACATTCGCTCATGTTATTTTTTCACCTTCATGTATTATTCTTTATCGTCAGCGTCGGCGTCTTCATCGTCGTCCGCTTCATCGTCTTCTTTCTCATCTTCCGCCTGAGCTTTCTCGTCTTTTTCATCCTCGGCAAGCTCTTCTGCGATACCGCCCTTGACGGGTTCTTTTTCGTCCTCTTCAGCCTCTTCGAACTCAATGTCGTCAAGCGCGTTCTTTTCTTCCTCTTCCTCGACGTCTTCCTGCAGTTCATAGCCGGATACGAAGGTGTAGGGGATGGCGTAGCCGAGCGCGACCGACGCCAGGATCAGGATGATGGAAAAGTGGCCGTCAACAGGCGCAAGCTGAGCGTTCAGGGGCAGACCCTTGAGCAGTGCGGCAAAGATGATATACAGGCAGGGAACATCTACCAGCAGCAGCACGGGCAGGCTGAAACGCTTGACCTGCTTGCCCTCGCCCACGCGGGTCGCGTAGAACAGCAGCAGACCGAATACCAGCAGGATAAGGACCTGGATCATCAGACCGCCCAAACCGTTTACCTTACTGGCAAGGTTTGAAAAGAAGTAAGTGCAGATGATGTAGCCGATTACCAGGAATGACGAAAAAATAAGGTTGACAATATTTCTTTTTGAGTCTTTCATGATGACCTCCAAGGATTCTTATCGGCGGGGACAATCTGTCTGCGCCGAGATTTTTCACTGTTATCCGAAATCATTTTGATTTCATAACGAAGCAGTACCAGCCGTTCATGGTGATCTCCTCCATGATGTCAAAGCCGTCGCGGACAGCATTCCTGATATCGTCGGCGCGCGCATCGATAATGCCGCTGACGATATAGATGCTGTCGGGTTTCATGAACGCTTTGACTGAAGCCGACAATGCTATTATAGCATCTGCTACGATATTTGCAACAATTATATCATATTTTCCCTGAACTTTGTCAACTAAATCGCCGTCGATCGCACAAAATTCTTTCTCAACGTGGTTGAGAACGGCATTCTCGTTCGCGGTTTTGACAGCGGTCGTGTCGATATCCACCCCGAACGCGCTCTCTGCGCCCAGCAGGATCGCCGCGATGCCGAGGATGCCGCTGCCGCAGCCGACGTCCAGCACCTGCTCGCCGCCCTCTATATAGCGCTCGAGCGTTTCCAGACACAGACGGGTCGTCTCGTGCTTGCCGGTCCCGAACGCAAGACCGGGGTCGATACTCAGCATCACCCTGCCCTGAGGATCGGTATCCGTATACCACGACGGATTGATCAGCAGCTTTTCGCCGACGGGCATCGGCTCAAAATACTTGCGCCAGTTATTCAGCCAGTCGTCCTCTTTGACGTTATTGCGGTCGATCGAAAAATCGATTTTTGCGGCGGTCAGCCGTTCCTTGAGGAACTGTACCGCCTCTTCGATATTATCCTCGGGATGGATATAGATATGTATCTTCGCGGTATCGCGAGACTTCTGCAGCAAGCTTTCGTCGATCAGATCGACGTGCGCGATCTCCATCACCTCGCCCTCGAGGTCGGAATAATCCTCGATGTAGATGCCGTACGGCACGGTCATATTGGCGATCGCCGCCGCCTCGTCGATATCCTTTGTTTTTACCTCGACCGAGATTTCAATCCAGTCCATATGCAACTTCCTTTTCTGCTCGCTCTTCTCGATTTACTGAAAAAGACGTCCCGATGACGTCTTTTCCTTTAAAACAGACCTTTCAGCTTATCCTTGAAGCTCTTGCGCTTGGCGTAATTCTTATCGTTGGAATTCGCCTCGAACTCCTTGATGAGCTGTTTCTGCTTGGAGTTGAGGTTCTTCGGCACCTCGATGACGACCTTGACATACTGGTCGCCGCGGCCTCTGCCGCGCAGATGCTGGATACCCTTACCCTTGAGCTTGAAGATATCGCCGGGCTGGGTGCCCTCGTGGATATCATAGCTGACCTTGCCGTCGAGGGTGGGGACGGTGACGGTCGAACCCAGCGCCGCCTGTGCAAAGGTAATCGGGATCTCGCACCAGACGTCGTCGCCCCTGCGCTCAAAGACCGGATGCGGACGGATGCCGATGTATACGTGCAGATCGCCCGCGGGACCGCCGTTGACGCCGGCGTTGCCGTGGTTCGAAACGCTCAGGACCTGCTCGTCATTGATACCGGCGGGGATGTTGACCTCGACGGTTTTTTTGCGTTTGATCTGACCTCTGCCGTTACAGGTGTGGCAGGGGGTCTCGACGATCTTGCCGCGTCCGCGGCAGGCGTCGCAGGTGCGCATGGTCTGCACCGTGCCGAAGGGTGTGCGCTGGTTGATGGTCACCTGACCTCTGCCGCCGCAGGCGGTACAGGTCTTGGGAGCGGTACCCTTTTCTGCGCCGGTGCCGTTACAGTCCTTACAGGTGGAGACCGCCTGATACTGAACGGTCTTTTTGCAGCCCTTCGCCGCCTCCTCAAAGGAGATGTAGACGGTGGTCTCGATATCCGAACCGCGTCGGGGCGCGTTGGGATTTGCCGAGCGCCGTCCGCCGAAGCCGCCGAAGAAGCTCGAGAAAATGTCGCCGAGGTCGATGTCCTGACCGAAGGGCGATCCCGCGCCGCCTGCGCCGTAGTTCGGATCGACGCCCGCGTGACCGAACTGGTCATAGCGCGCCTTTTTCTCCGGGTCGGAGAGGATCTCGTATGCCTCGTTGACCTCCTTCATCTTCTCCTCGGCTTCCTTGTCGTCGGGATGAAGATCGGGATGGTATTTTTTCGCCATCTGGCGGTATGCTTTCTTTATTTCGTCCTCCGAAGCGCCCTTCTGAATGCCCAGCACCTCGTAGAAATCTTTTTTATCTGCCATATGTTCACCTTATTTCCGGTTGATAACTGATGAATAACGAATGACGGCGGTCGTCATTCATCAATCATCAATCAAAGTCGTATGACACGGGGAATGATGCGCATTCCCCGTGTCATGTATTTACAGAATGTATGATTTATAAACAGTATCCGGGTGTGGGCAAAGCCCGCCATACACCGTTCACCATTCACGATTCACCATTCACCGCGCTGAAGGCGCTTAGTCTACGTCTTTGTAGTCAGCGTCGTAGACGTTGCCGTCGGGACCCTGCTGCGGACCTGCCTGCGTCGGGTCGGGACCGGGCTGAGCGCCCTGCGCCTGCTGTGCCTGCGCCGCCTGCTGATACAGCTTTGCGCCGATATCCTGCAGGGTCTTCATCAGATCGTCCTTTGCGGACTTGATGGCAGCGGGATCGTTCTTTGAGATCGCGTCCTTGGTCGCGGAGACCTTGGTGTTGATCTCGTTCTTGTCGGCGTCAGCCATCTTGTCGCCGCTGTCGGAAACGAGCTTCTCCGCCTGATAGACGACCTGCTCGGCTTCGTTCTTGGTGTCGACCTCTTCTCTGCGCTTCTTATCCTCGGCAGCGTGC
>CADBOO010000117.1 GCA_902796225.1 uncultured Ruminococcus sp. | reverse complement strand
GCCGAATTTAACATCCTTGCCGCAAAAATCACATTTTGCCATGCTTGTACACCTCCTTATTGATTAGTGATACATACGTTAACTCGTATATAATAGCAGAAATATTTTCAAAATGCAAGTCTTTTTTGAAAATTTCTTGAGTTGAGTTTAAGTCCTTGCTATTTTGGAGAATCTATAGTATAATATACTCTGTATTTGTATGCGAAATAGGTGATTCTATGTTAATGAGTCTGATCCGCGGCAATCTGACCTTTGCTTCTGCGCTGATCGAAATACTGGCGATTCTGGTGATCGTTTTCCTGATCCTGCCGTTCCACGAGTGGGCGCACGCGTATACGGCGCTCAAGCTCGGCGATACTTCGATCAAATACCGCGGACGTCTGACGCTCAACCCGCTGGCGCATATCGATCCCTTCGGCGCGCTGGCGCTGCTGCTGTTCGGCATCGGCTGGGCAAAACCCGTGCCTGTTGATCCGAGAAACTTTAAGAAGCCTAAGCTGTATATGGGTATCACAGCGCTGATGGGACCGGTCGCAAATATCGTCGCTGCGATGGCTGGATGTCTGATCCTGAACGGAATTGTTAAATTCGCTCCCGAATTCATCGCTCTGAATCAGGTGGGCGTCTATGTGTATGAATTCTTCGTGTTCTACATTTATATCAACGTGAGTCTTGCGATCTTCAACTTTTTGCCGATCCCGCCGCTTGACGGCAGCAAGATCCTGTTCATTTTCCTGCCGGATAAATGGGTCGCCCTGTTCTATCGATACGAGCAGTTTATCGCGATCGGTTTGCTGGTTTTACTGTGGACAGGCATCCTGTCGACTCCGTTGAACTTCCTGACACAAAACTTGATGAACGGACTCTATTGGTTCACCGGTCTGCCGTTCAAATTGTTCTGATAAATTCCTCCCTCTATGGAAAAGTATAAAAGCAAGGAGGTCGCTATGGCTGAACAACCGAATAACCAGATCACCATACTGCCCTCCGACGCACAGACGATCGAGGTCGGTGATGTACAGCTGACCTATCATTTCGACGTCTATGACGGCCCGCTGGATCTGCTGTTGACGCTGGTGATCAAGAATAAGATCGACATCTACGATATTTCCATCGCGGATCTGCTCGACCAGTATATGGAGCAGATCGAGCGTATGCGCGAGCAGGACATGGATATCGCCTCCGAATTTCTGGAGATGGCGTCGCGGCTGGTCTATATCAAATCCGCGATGCTCCTGCCGAAATACGAGGAAGAGGCGGAGGATCTGAAAAAAGAACTGACCGGACAGCTGCTCGAGTATCAGCTCTGCCGTGAAGTCGCGCGGATGCTGAACACGATGTATGACTTCGATACCTTCACCAAGGTTCCGTCCAAGGTCGAGTTCGACCTTACCTATAACCGCATCCATCCGAGTACCGATATCGCCGCGGCGTATGTCAGCGCGGTCGGCAGAGGCCGCCGCAGACTGCCGCCCGACCGATCCGCGTTCAGCGGCATCGTAGAAAAAAAGATCGTTTCCGTATCGTCCCGCATCATCCATGTCATGCGCCGCCTGTGGCACGGCAGGACCGTCAGTTACGGCGAGCTGTTCGAAGCGTCAAACGGCAAAAGCGAGCTGGTCGCGACCTTTCTTGCGGTGTTGGAGCTTGTCAAAGGCAAGCGCGTGCGCATCGACGGCGACGGCAACGACGCAAAGGTCTATATGATCGATGACCGCAAAGCGGATATCGAGATCACATCGAGTGAGGAGGCAACAGAATGACAGAAAAAGAATATCGCTCCTCGATCGAGGCGATCCTGTTTTCGGCGGGTGACAGCGTAGAGCTGTCGCGACTTGCCCAGACGCTGGAACTGCCCGAATCTGCGGTGCAGACCCAGCTGGACATCCTGATGAAGGAGTACGAAGAAGCCGAAAGAGGCGTCACCGTTATCCGCTTGAACAACAGCTACCAGATGGTATCTGTCAAGCAGTTTGCCCCGCAGGTGCGCAAGGCGATGGATCTCAGACGCAATATCCCGCTGTCGCAGGCGGCGATGGAAGTGCTGGCGGTGATCGCATATAACCAGCCCGTGACCAAATCCTTTGTGGAACAGGTCAGAGGCGTCGACTGCTCCGGCGTTATCGGTTCGCTGACGACCAAGGATCTGATCGAAGAAAAGGGCAGGCTCGAACTGCCCGGCAGACCGCTGCTCTACGGTACGACGGAAAACTTTCTGCGCTGTTTCTCCATCTCGTCGCTGGACGAGCTTCCGCCGATCCCGAAGGATGAGGATAAGGGCGACAGGGGACAGCAGCTGAGCATTTTCGATAACGAAAAGAAGGCTGACGGCGAAGACTCCGATACCGTCACCGGTACCGTGGAGGAGATCGTCGCCGAAGCGGCAGAGGGCAAATGACAGCCCTGTATATCATCCTCGGCGTCTTACTGATCCTGTTTTTGATCTGTCTGATCCGCGTGCGGGTTTTTCTGCTGTATACCGAAGACGTCAGACTGACTTTGAAGGTGCTTTTCTACAAAAAGGTCTTGCTGCCGTCAGCGGAAAAAGCGAAAGAGAAGCATAAAAAGCCAAAAGAAAAGACGGAAAAAAAGCCGAAAGCCGAGGAAAAGAAACCAAAAGAAGAAAAGAAGAAAAAGCCTTCGTATCTCTCAAAGCTGAAAGAGAAAAAGGGCGTGACCGGTTTGATCTCGCTGTTCACGGAGCTTGCGAGGATCGCCGCAAGCACGCTCAAAGGGCTTTTCAAACATATCGTCATCAAGCGGCTGAACGTCGGTATCGCCTTCAACGGCGGCGACGCCGCTTCTACAGCGGTAAAATACGCCCAGCTGTGCGCTGCGTTTTATCCTGCAGTCAACATCATCACCTCGATCACTGTCTGTAAGGATTACAATGTGACGCTGGAGCCGATCTTTGACGACGAGAGAGAAACGGAAGTGTCCGCCGATATCTACGCCTATATCCGCGTCGGCTGGGTGCTGAAAGAAGCGGCGAAAGCAGGCGTCAGACTGCTGATCGCAAGGCTGAAATTATGACAGGCATTTTTCGCAGGGGCATGCATTGCCCGTCCACGGCCGCCCCTGCGCTCAACATAAGGAGTTATGCATATGAGTGAACATCCGATTAACAGTCTGATGGATACCACGATGAAAAAAATCAAGGAGCTGGTCGACGCCAATACCATCATCGGCGATCCGATCACCACGCCCGACGGTACCACGATCATCCCCGTGTCTAAGGTCACCTACGGATTTGCTTCCGGCGGCTCAGACCTTCCGACCAAAAAGGATAACCGCGAGTGCTTCGGCGGCGGATCGGGCGCAGGCGTGACTATCCAGCCGATCGGTTTTTTGACCATCAGCAAGGGCAATATCAAGATGATTCCCATCGAAAAGTACGACGGACCCGTCGACCGCATCGTCGGCATGATCCCCGAGGCGTTCGATAAGGTATCCGACTTCTTTAAAAAGGATAAAAAGGATAAGACCGATCTCGAAAACGATCTCGAAAGCTTTGACCTGTGAGACGCTTTCGGCGCGGTGAATCGTGAGGAGTGAATCGTGAAGGCAGTGTATCGCCTTCATCCGATTCCTATTCATATTCCCTGCGCATCATTCATAACCTATATCGGGTGATTGGATGAAAAGACTGCTGTCCGTTTTGATGATCTTTTCCGTACTGTTCGGTTTTGCCGTTACCGCAAAAGCCGAAGAGGTGCAGACCTCTGCACGTGCATTTGTGCTGTACTGCTCCGATAACGGCGAGGTACTCTCTGCAAAAAGCCCCGACGAGCGACTGCCGATGGCGTCGACGACAAAGATCATGACGGCGCTGATCACGCTGGAATGCGCCGCACAGGACAACCGCATCGTCGAGTTCACCGGTGAGATGACCGCCGAGGGCAGCTCGATGTACCTGAAGGTCGGCGAAAAGGTACGGCTGAGCGATCTTGCCGTCGGCATGATGATGCAGTCCGGCAACGACGCCGCCAACGCCGCGGCGATCGCGATAGACGGCAGCATCAAAGCCTTTGCAAAGCGGATGAACCGCAGGGCGGAAGAACTCGGCATGAAGAACACCCATTTTGTCACCCCGAGCGGACTCAACGACGAGGCGCATTTTTCCACGGCGCGCGATATGGCAAAGCTGATGGCGGCGGCGCTGACTAACGACAGCTTTCGCAAATTGACGGCAAAACGCAGCGAAACGGTCAGTTTTATCAGTCCGCGGAACAAACGCGTGACCTATCCCAACCACAACCGCCTGCTGAGCCTTTATGAAGGCTGTATCGGCGGCAAGACCGGCTACACGATGACCGCCGGACGGTGTCTGGTGACTGCCGCGAAGCGCGGCGGCATGACGCTGATCGCCGTGACGCTGGACGACCGCGACGACTGGGACGATCACTGTGCGCTGTACGACTACGGCTTTTCGCAGTATACTGCGATTGCTCCCGAAGGGATCTGCAGGATACGGATCGATGTTGCGGGCGGGACAACGGATGAAACGGTCGTTGTGCCCTCAAAGGACAAAACCGTTATCGTTCCCCTTGAAAAACGCAAAAAAGTGAAAGCGGTGATCAAGCTACCGCCGTTTCTCTATGCACCGGCAGAAAAGGATATGCCTGTCGGGTGTATCGCGTATTGTATCGACGGCAGAACGATCGGAGAGATCCCGCTGATCTGCATCGAAGACATTGCATACGACAGCCGCAAACGCGGCTTTTTTGAATACATAGCAGACGTTTTGAATCTATGAAGGTAAGAGGTGCGATATGGCACAGCTGATACGATTGCAGAAGATGCTCGCCGACTGCGGCGTAGCGTCACGCAGAAAAAGTGAAGATCTGATCCGCGCCGGCAGAGTGCGCGTCAACGGCAGGGTCGCTGAGATCGGCGACAAGGTCGATCCGGTGAACGACAAGGTCTATGTCGGAAAACGCCGCGTGACCGGTACCGCGCGGCCTGCGCTCAGATATATCATGTTGAACAAGCCCCGCGGCGTGCTGACGACGATGAGCGATGAAAAAGGCAGAAAATGCGTCGCCGATCTGGTCAGGGACATCCCCGAGCGCATCTATCCGATCGGCAGACTCGACCGCGACAGCGAGGGAATGCTGCTCTTGACCAACGACGGCAAATTTGCCAACCACATCATGCACCCTAAAAAGCATGTCAACAAGGTGTACCGCGTAACGGTGCGCCCGAATATCAACGACGAACAGGTGAACAAGCTCGAGTCAGGCGTCGTCATCGACGGCAGAAAAACCGCTCCCGCACAGGTGCGCGTCGTCAGCAGGGAAGAGGGACGATCCGTGCTGGAGGTCGTCATCCGCGAGGGCCGAAATCGTCAGATCCGCAAGATGTGCGACACAGTGGGACTTGAGGTCGCACGCCTGAAAAGGATCGCGATCGGTACCGTCAAGCTCGGCGGGCTCAGATCCGGGATGTACCGCGATTTGACCGACTTTGAGGTCAAGAAGCTCTCTGCCGATCCCAATCCCAACAAACTCTTTGAGGTGGAATAAATGTTAGTTGTCAAACCCGATCCGAACAATGATCAGAACGATATCAAGGCGCTGAACGCGTTTATCGACGATACGCCTGCGGGATTCATCCGCTTTCACCTCAACGGCTTTATCATCGTGATCGATGAACTGCTCCCGCTGCCCGAAGATCCCGCCGCGATGGACGGCGAGACCTATGCACTGCTGGATACCGTCATCCGCGCCTTAGGCTCATACGGTCTGAACCACAGCTGTTATTATCTGGAATGCGCCGAGCCGATGCTGTATCCGACCCTCGGACAGCTCCGTTTTTCGATGAAAGACGGAATGATGAAATCGACGCTGAAGGACGTCTTGAAACAATGTCATTAACGATGTGCGGTATCAAAAAGATATCGCACTTTTTTCTTGTAATTTGCTTCATTCTGTTGTATAATATACAATGACGAAATTTGGAGGTCTGCATGGCTGTGTGTATACAGCTTTGCGGCTGACAACAGGAGGTATGACTATGAGTAAGGAAAAGCTCTCGTCCTATGATGTGCTGAGCGCATTCTTTGACGAAGGAAGCTTTACCGAGACTGACGCTTTTCTGAAAAGCGATTCGTCCGACGCTGAGGCTGTGACCGGATTCGGCACGGTCGACGGCGTTCCGGTATTCGCGTTTTCTCAGAACGTCGACGCTTGCGGCGGCGCGATGAGCAAGGCGCAGGCAAAGAAAATCACCAAGCTGTATAACGCGGCGCTAAAGGTCGGCGCGCCGGTCGTGGGATTCTATGATTCCGTCGGCGGCAGACTGGAGCAGAAATACGAGCTGCTCTCCGCATACGGCGATATTCTGAGAAAGTCCGCTAAGCTCAGCGGCATTGTCCCGCAGATCTCCGTGATCCTCGGCAACTGTCTCGGCACATCGGCGCTGATCGCGGCGTCCGCCGATTATATCATCATGGAAAAGGACGCAAAGCTTGCGGTCAATACCGACGGCAAGGGCGCGTGCTCCGGATGCAATACCAAGAACGGCGTCGCCTCTTTTGTCTGCGAGGGCAAAGACGCGGCGATTGAAAAAGCGAAGACATTGCTGAGCTATTTCCCGACCAATAATCTGGAATCCGCTCCCGCGTTTGAGAGCGCTCCCGCGTATGAGAATCCCGACAAACTGCCGAAGTATATCGCAGACAGCGATTCGCTGCTGTGTGTCGGCGGCGGATACGGCGACGAAGCCTGCACCGCGTTTGGCAGAGTTGCCGGTGAAGCAGTCGGTTTTGTCGTCACAAAGGGCGGCGACATTTCAGCCGAAGCCGCCCGCAAGATCGCGAAACACGTTCGTTTTTGCGACGCGTTCTCGCTTCCGCTGATCACAATCGTCGACGCGAAGGATTTCGCAAGCATCCAGGACGCTTCCGCACTGGTTTCCGCCTATGCGGATGCAACCACGGCGAAGATCTCTGTCATCAGCGGCACGGCTGTCGGCGCTGTCTATATCGCGCTTGCGGGCGCGACCTCCGGCGCAGATGTTGTGTATGCGCTGCCCGATGCGATCGTTTCTCCCATCGCTCCCAAAGCGGCGGCGTTCATCCTCGACCCGTCGATCGCCGATGCGCCGTTTGACGAGCAGGATGCGCTGATCGACAGCTACATCAAACAAAACCTGACCGCGGCAAAGGCTGCCGGGGACGGATATATCGACGACGTCGCCGACGGCGCAGAACTGCGCTCGAAGATCATCGCCGCGCTGAATATGCTCAGCTCTAAGCGTGTCGCGACTTTAGCGAAAAAGCATTCAACAAAGTAAGGGGTAATCAATATGAAAAATCTGAGAATCACCGTAAACGGTACCGCATATGACGTACAGGTAGAAGAACTCGGCGAAACTGCCGCTCCTGCCGCCGCAGCTGCTCCCGCAGCCGCACCCAAGGCTGCGCCCGCCGCAAAAAAAGCCGCTCCCGCCGCCGGTAAAGGCGAGCCGGTCGTCGCGCCCATGCCCGGTACGATCCTGTCCGTCAACGTCACCGCCGGTCAGGCTGTCAAGTCCGGCGAAGTCCTTGTCATCCTCGAAGCGATGAAGATGGAAAACGAGATCAAAGCGCCCAAGGACGGCACCGTCGCATCCGTCGTCGTATCCAAGGGCGAGAGCGTCGATACCGGCGCGACCTTGGTCACCTTGGCATAAACAGGAGCATCGACTATGAGCAAAAAGATTTTAGTTACCGAGACAGCGCTGCGCGACGCGCATCAAAGCCTGATCGCCACCCGTATGACGACCGAGGAAATGCTGCCGATCCTCGATAAAATGGATAAGATCGGCTATTATTCTCTTGAGTGTTGGGGCGGCGCTACCTTTGACAGCTGTCTGCGTTTTCTCAACGAAGATCCGTGGCAGAGATTGCGCACCATCCGCGATCACTGCAAGCACACCAAGCTCCAAATGCTGTTCCGCGGTCAGAATATGCTGGGCTACCGCCACTATGCCGACGACGTTCTGGACTACTTTGTCCAGCGATCCGTCGCCAACGGTATCGATATCATCCGCATTTTCGACGCGCTGAACGATATCAAGAACCTCCAGTCCGCGATTAAGGCGGCGAAGAAGGAGGGCGCTCACGCACAGGTAGCGATCAGCTACACCACCGGTCCGGTCTTCACAGACGAATACTATGTCGAGTATGCCAAGCGCATCGCCGACGCCGGCGCGGATTCGATCTGCATCAAGGATATGGCGGCGCTGCTGACGCCGTTCCGCACCGAAAAGCTGGTCAAGGCGATCAAGGCAGAGGTCGATCTGCCCCTGCAGCTGCACACCCACTACACCTCCGGACTTGCTTCTATGTGTCTACTGAAGGGCGTCGAGGCGGGCGTTGATATCATCGATACCGCGATCTCTCCGCTGGCGCTGGGCACCTCTCATGCGCCGACAGAGTCGATGGTCGCCGCGTTCATGGGCACCGGGTACGATACCGGTATCGACCTTGAGGCGCTGACCGAGATCCGCACTTATTTCATGACGCTTCGCCAGAAGTACCTCGACAGCGGTCTTTTGGACCCGAAGATGCTTGCCACCGACGCGAACGCCCTGATCTATCAGGTACCCGGCGGTATGCTGTCGAACCTGCTCTCTCAGCTTAAGCAGGCGGGCAAGGAAGAAAAGCTCACCGAGGTTCTGCAGGAAGTCCCGCGCGTCAGGAGCGACGCCGGTTATCCGCCGCTCGTTACCCCAACCTCTCAGATCGTCGGCACACAGGCGGTATTCAATGTTATTACGGGCGAGCGCTATAAGATGTGCACCAACGAGTTCAAGGATCTGGTCGCCGGCAAATACGGTACCACGCCGCTTCCGGTCGATCCCGATTTCCGCAAGTCGATCATCGGCGATATGCAGCCGGTCGAATGCCGTCCCGCCGATCTGCTTGAGCCGGAACTCGAAAAGCTTCGCTCCGAGATTCCGCAGTATATCGAGCAGGAAGAGGACGTCCTCAGTTACGCCCAGTTCCCGAAGGTCGCGATCGATTTCTTCAAGAAGCGCCGCAACGCAGAGCTCGGCGTCAATTCCGATCTCGTCGATACAGAAAACAAGGTGCATCCCGTATAAGCAGCGTAAAGCTGCACTCAGTTCCGCTATGGCAAAGCCGTTTTTTGAATGTGTATCTACGGCGGGATATATGAGAGATGACTATCATGAAAAAGATCCCGCAGTCAATACGATTGCGGGATTTTTGTATTGCCCTCTTGTATTCCTGCGGTTAGCGGTGTATAATCAACTTAGCTTTTGCTTACTAATGCAATTTGGAATGGTAATATGACATTAAAAGACTTAAAAATAGGCCAGACAGCCGTGATCGATAAGGTCGGCGGCAAAGGAAGCCTTCGCCAGCATTTTTTAGATATGGGCGTGATCCCCGGTGCAGAGGTGACTTTCGTCAAGCTCGCGCCGATGGGCGATCCCATGCAGCTGAGGATCCACGGCTATGAGCTGACCCTGCGGCTTGAGGACGCAGCGAAGATCGACGTTTCGCTTGTAAACGCGCAGACAACGGTCAGGCATGAGAAAAAGCGCCACAGCCATCATCATCCCGGCTTCGGCGAAGAGGGTAAGTATCACCCCAAGGGCAGCGGCGATCCGCTTCCGGACGATACGGTCCTGACATATGCGCTGGTCGGCAATCAGAACTGCGGCAAAACGACGCTTTTCAATCAGCTGACAGGTTCTAATCAGCACGTCGGCAATTTTCCCGGCGTGACCGTCGACCGCAAGGACGGTGCGATCAAAGGCTATCCGAATACGCTGATCACCGATCTGCCCGGCATATATTCGATGTCGCCGTATTCGAGCGAAGAGATCGTGTCGCGCAACTTCGTACTGGACGAAAAACCCTGCGCGGTCATCAATATCCTTGACGCGACCAACATCGAGCGCAATCTGTATCTGACGATGCAGCTGCTCGAGATGGACATCCCGATGGTCGTTGCGCTGAATATCATGGACGAGGTCAAAGCCAACGGCGGTTCGATCGATATCAATACGCTCGAAGCGATGCTGGGCGTACCGGTCGTGCCGATCTCTGCGGCGAAGAATCAGGGCGTCGACGAACTTGTGCGCCACGCGATTCATATCGCGCATTATCGCGAAAAACCCGGTCGTCAGGATTTCTGCGATCCGAACGATCACGACGGCGCCGTCCACCGCTGCCTGCACGCGGTCATCCACCTGATCGAGGATAAGGCGGAGTTGTACGGTATACCCAAGCGCTTTGCTGCATCCAAGCTGATCGAGGGCGATAAGCTGATCGAGGAAAAACTGCAGCTCGACGACGGCGAAAAGGAAATGATCGAACATGTTATCCGCCGCATGGAGCATGAGCGAGGTCTTGACCGCAACGCGGCGATCGCCGATATGCGCTTTTCTTTCATCAAAAAGGTCTGCTCCCAGACGGTCGTCAAGCCCGCCGAGAGCAAAGAGCATATCCAAAGCGAAAAGATGGATAAGATCCTGACCGGCAAGTATACGGCGATCCCCGTATTTCTGCTGATCATGGTCGCGATCTTCTGGCTGACCTTCGATCTCATCGGCGGCAATCTGCAAAAGCTGCTTGAGTTGGGGATCGAAAACCTGTCCGCAGCCGTCCGCAGCGCGCTTGAGGGCGCGAATGTCAATGCGGTTATCACCGGTCTGATCACTGACGGCATCTTTGCGGGCGTCGGAAGCGTGCTGAGCTTTTTACCGATCATCGTGACGCTGTTTTTCTTCCTGTCAATACTGGAGGACAGCGGTTATCTCGCACGCGTGGCGTTCTTTATGGATAAGATGCTCAGGAAAATCGGTCTGTCAGGCCGCAGTATCGTGCCGATGCTGATCGGCTTCGGCTGTACCGTACCCGCGGTCATGTCGACCCGTACGCTGCCGAGTACGCGCGACAGAAAGATGACCATCCTGCTGACGCCGTTTATGAGCTGTTCGGCAAAGCTGCCGATCTACGCGTTTTTTGTCAACGCATTCTTCCGCGATTACGCATGGATGGTGATGTCCGGGCTGTATATCCTGGGGATCGTTATCGGCATCCTGATCGCGTTCCTGTACAAAAAAACCATTTTCCGCGGCGAAGCGGTGCCGTTCGTCATGGAATTGCCGAATTACCGGCTTCCGGGCGTAAAAAACGTCATGATGCTGTTGTGGGACAAGGCGAAGGACTTTTTACAAAGAGCGTTCACCGTGATCTTCATCACGACGATCATCGTCTGGTTTTTGCAGAACTTCGACCCGGGCTTCAATATGGTAACGGATTCGCAGGACAGCATGCTGGCACGGATCGCGGGCTTTATTGCGCCCGCGTTTGCGCCGATCGGGCTGGGCGACTGGAAGATCGTCACCTCGCTGATCACCGGCGTGATGGCAAAGGAAAGCGTCGTTTCGACCCTCGGGATCCTCTACGGAGAGACGGTCGCGATCAGTGCTGCCGCCGCGGCGTCGCTCCTCGTTTTCAGCCTGCTTTACAGCCCGTGCGTAGCGGCGATCGCTTCGATCAAGCGCGAGCTGGGCAGAAAATGGGCGGTAAGCGTCGTTGTCTGGCAGACGGCGATCGCATGGCTGGCGGCGCTGGGCGCCTTTTGGATTTGCGTCGCGTGCGGATTGTAGGTGACCTATGAGCGTATTGGAAATCATTCTGACAGGACTGATCGCATCGGCTGTTATCGGCGTGATCATCTTTATGATCCTTCGCAAAAAGCACGGCAAGGGCTGCTCGTGCGGATGCTCGTCCTGCCCGGTCGGCGATTGTCCTCATAAAAAGCAGTAATAAAATCGGACAGGTTCGGCGCCTGTCCGTTTTGTGTTGCATCCATATTGACAATTACCATGCGATCATTTATCATTATTAGAAGGTAGAATTCAGTTTTATCAGAAGTATGAGGGGAACAATGCTTTGTTATTTTTGTATGCATGAAAAAAACGACCTGCAAACCTGTCCGCATTGTCAAATGACAGGCGAGCCTGTACCCGAGCCGCATCAGCTCAAGCCCGGCACGGTACTGCGCGGCCGCTATGTGATCGGCAGGGTCATCGGCGAGGGCGGCTTTGGCATTACCTATATCGGTCGTGATACTGTATTAGACCTGACAGTCGCGATCAAGGAGTATTATCCTTACGGGTATACCCACCGTTTCAACGGCGCAGGCAATACCGTTTCGGTGCTCAGTCAGAGCGAAGTCTTCTACAAGGGAAAAGATCGTTTTCTGCAGGAGGCAAAGAACCTTGCGATATTCCGCAGCGAACCCGGTATCGTAGAGGTCACGGACTTTATTGAAGAAAACAATACCGCCTATATCATCATGGAGTATCTCGAAGGGATGAACCTGAGAGCATATCTTAAACAGAACGGTCTGATGACGGCGGAACGCGCGTTTTCGACGCTGTTCCCGATTATGGGATCGCTCGAGAAGATCCACAAAAGCGGCATCATCCACCGCGATATCAGTCCCGAAAACATCATGGTCATGTCGGACGGCTCGCTGAAGCTGATGGACTTCGGCGCGGCGAGGGATTATGTCGGCGACGAAAAATCTCTCTCGGTCATCCTCAAACACGGCTATGCGCCGGAGGAACAATACCGCAGACGCGGCGAGCAGGGACCCTGGACGGACGTATACGCCCTGTGCGCGACGATCTATCGCTGCGTCACCGGAAAGGCTCCTGTGGACAGCGTCGACAGATTGTATGCCGATACGCTGAAAAGACCTTCCGAACTGGGCGTAAGTATCTCACCTGCGCTGGAACAGGTCCTGCTGTACGGACTTGCGGTGCGCAAAGACGACCGCTGTCCCGATATGGCGACGCTGTTGAAGCTGGCGCAGGCTGCATTGGCGCAAAAGCCGGTCAGTATCTCTGTGCCTCAGCCTGCAGCACCCGTTCGTCAGCGTGATCCGTACGCGACCGTTGCGATCAACAATACGGTTGCTCATACCGTAAATGCGGAAGTCAATATGCGCAGCGTTCAGCCTGCTCCTCAGCCGCGACCCCAAAACCCGTATCCGGCGTATCCTCAGTCTGCAGCACCCGCAAAGACCGGTAATAAGGGCGTTCGCATCGCAGTGATTATCCTGGTCTGCTGTATCGTGATCGGTATTGTCGCAGGCGTTGTGCTGATCTTTGCCAATAATTCCGGCTCAAGCACCGTTTCATCTTTATACAGCGAGCAAAAAATCAGATTGAATGACGAGGCGTCGCTGCTTACATCCGATGAGAAAGCTGACCTGACTTCCATGCTCGACAAACTATCGGAAAAATATCAATTTGATATCGTGGTTTTGACCGTCAACTCGTTAAACGGCAAGACGGATCAGGAATATGCCGAGGAGTATTATGACAGTCATGAATTCGGATACGGTCAGAATGCCGACGGCGTTTTGCTGTTGTATGCAGTGGATGAGAAGAGATACTATCTTTGTACTGCGGGCAGTGGAACAACACTGCTTCCCAACTCTTATCTGGACAATATTTTGAGTGTGATTAAACCATATTTCAGTGAAAAGGAATACTATCAGGGAATCATGCAGTATATCGACATGGTCAAAACAAAAATTGATTGATATGAAAAAACGGACAGGTGATTGCCTGTCCGCTTTTATTTTTCTGAAACGTGTATCGTCAATCTGATCACAGCGAAGAATCGTTAATGCTCCATCATGCTGTTCAGGATGACTGATCGGTAAGAATAACAGTATCGGATGTCAGAGTTTGATCACGCCGCGGGAGAATTCGTTGACAGAGATCCTGCGGGCAATGTTCATCGCCTCTGCTGCTTTCAGATCAATGTTGAATATTTCTTTTACAGAATTATGAATTGTATCATATCCGCGCCGCACATCGATAATCAGCGGCAGTTCCTTTGTCTGAAGCAGTCCGGTTTTATCCTTTCTGACGCCTAGCACACGGATGTAGGGGACAGGCGTTTTTTGCAGTTCCCGCGTGATATCCAGCAGGGCGCAGATCAGGATCCTGCGGATCCGCGCCATGGTATATCGCTTGGTCTTGATCTGCTCTGATATTTCTTCTATAGAATTATATCGGATCGCCTGTTCATAGATTCGGTTTTCCAGACCCTCACTGACGTCCGGCAGCAGCGCCAGCTCGTCCTTATCCATGGTTTTGAGCTTGAACAGGATTGCAGGCTCCAGCGCGCTGAGATACGCGGGTGAATCGATCGGCATCGGGGTATAGGCGGCATACGGTTCGCCGGATACGATCATCGTGCGGATCGCTGACGCGGATGCATAGTTTCCCGCCGTGTCATGCGCGTCATGCTCCACTCCTTTGCGGGGAAACGCGACAGGCACGATCCCGCACGTATCACACGCGCGGATGTATTCGAGCGCAAGGATATTGTTAGGCTTGCTCAGGATGTCTGCATACGGTTCGCCGACAGCTTCACTGAGCGCTTTCGGATAGTATGCGCCCGCTTTCATCTTTTCGGCGACGAGTTGCTGTACAGCGGCAGAGTGCAGCACGTTCAGCGTGCCTCTCAGCTCGTCAAGGCTGTTCTCCGCGCCGAAGCAGAGCAGATCGCATCCCAGCTCGGCGGCGATGCGAACGCCGTTTTCGGCGAACACCTGAGCAGGAGCGACCGCGTAAACGGTCGGCAGCTCGACGACCATATCCGCGCCGTTTTCGAGGGCTGCAGTGCAGCGAGAGTATTTGTCGGTGATCGCGATATCGCCGCGCTGGACAAAGTTGCCGCTCATGATGCAGATGATATCGGCGCTGTATTCGCTTTTAATTTTCTCTATAAGAAATTTATGTCCGTTATGAAACGGATTGAATTCGCAGATCACAGCGGCTCTCGGCATTTTATCACCTCTTTTATGAAAACACTTGAAAATGCGTCAAAAATGTACTATCATAGTATATGTCATATTTTGATCAATTTCAATACGGGAGGACATTTTTATGAAAATATTAGTTATCAACGCGGGCAGCTCCAGCCTGAAATATCAGCTGATCGATATGGATACCGAGCAGAT
>CADBOO010000116.1 GCA_902796225.1 uncultured Ruminococcus sp. | reverse complement strand
GACGGAGCGTGATGCTGTCGCCGCCCTTGGTCAGGAAGGTGTACATCTCCTTCTGCACCACGTCGGTGGTGTCGCCTACACCGCGTTCAAAGAGGTTCGTGTGCTCAAACACCGGGGTCCTCAGCTCTTTATAACCGAACGCCCTCGCCTCTTCGCGAAAGATATTCTCTAAAAACTGCCAGCGATAGCTGTCGCGCGGGAGTACGTCCTCTGTGCCGCGCGGTTTTTTGGTGATCAATGCCATATATATCAACCTTTCATGGTTATCGGTATCGGTCGTCAATCGGCGACCCGCAAAACGAAATCGCGATCCTTTTCTTGTGTTCGCATAAAAAGATCAACGCCCAAATTTCGCTTTATAAAGTATAGCACAAAACAAACGTGGTAGCAATAGCCGATTTTGCGTTTTTGAATTTGCAACTTTGTCGCAAATTCTGTTGACAAGCGGCATACCGTGTGGTATACTGATTTGCGAATCGTTCGCAAATTAAGGTGATTATATGCCAAAGTATGTAACTAAACAACGTAAAATATTGACCGACTACCTCTCCCGCCATCCCGACGAGAGCATTTCCGCGGGACAGATCGCCGACGCGCTCTCCGATCAGATCAGTAAGAGCGCCGTTTACCGCAACCTGAGCGATATGGAATCTGAGGGCAAGGTGCGCCGCGTAGTCGGCGGCGGCAGCCGCGAGGTCGTCTATCAGTATGTGGACGGTCACGGCTGCGAGGGCTGTCTGCATCTGAGCTGTACCAAGTGCGGCAAGACCGTTCATATGCAAAAGCAGATCGCCGACAGATTAGTCGACAGCGTCGCTGAGAATAATGATTTTTCCATCGACAAGGGCGAGACCGTAATCTACGGTGTTTGCGCCGCGTGCCGCAAGGCATGACCGCTCTCAGGAGGATTCTATGAAAAGACTGCTACCGATATCGCTGTGCGTGATCATGCTCGCTTCTTTACTGGCGGGTTGCGGCACAGTAGATACCAATACAAAAAAACAAGGCGACATCAAGGTCGTCACCACCATTTTCCCGATCTACGACTGGGTGCGCGAGGTCGCGCAGGATGATGTTGACATTGACATCGACCTTCTGCTCGACAACGGCGTCGATCTGCACAGCTACCAGCCTACCGCCAAGGATATTATGGATATTTCCGACTGCGACGTTTTTCTTTATGTCGGCGGCGAATCCGATCAATGGGTGGACAAGACCCTTGTACAAGCTGATAATAAAGATATGATCGTCCTCGACCTGATCGACATCCTCGGCGACAAAGCTAAGGAAGAAGCAGTCAAAGAAGGTATGCAGGAGGACGACCACGAACACGAAGAAGGTCCCGAGTACGATGAGCACGTCTGGCTCTCGCTGAAAAACGTCTCTCTCTTTGTTGACAAGATCGCCGACGCTCTCGGCAAGGTCGACAGTCAACACGCCCCTGCCTTCAAGGCGAACGCCGCCGCATATAGCGAAAAGCTCACCGCATTGGACAAGCAATATCAGGAAGCCGCCGATAATAGTTCTGTCAAAACCCTGCTTTTCGGCGATCGCTCCCCGTTCCGCTATCTGACAGATGACTACAGCCTCGACTACTACGCCGCCTTCGTCGGATGCTCCGCCGAGACCGAAGCCAGCTTTGATACCATCACCTTCCTTGCGAACAAGGTCGATGAGCTGGGGCTGAAAAACATCATGCAGATCGAGTCCTCCGACGGCTCTATCGCGAAGACCATCAAGGATAATACCAAAAACAAAGACCAGGAAATCCTGACCCTCGACTCGATGCAGAGCGTTACCGCCGACCGCGTTGAAAGCGGCGAGACCTACCTTTCTATCATGGAAAGCAATCTTTCTGTTTTTCAGCAGGCACTGCAATAAAGAACCACTCCTAACGATTCCGAAAGGATAACGATATGTCACAATTAACCTGTACAGATCTGACCCTCGGCTACGGCTCACAGGAGATCCTCTCCGGGCTGAGCTTTACCGTCAACGCGGGCGACTACCTTTGTATCGTCGGCGAAAACGGCTCGGGCAAGACCACTTTGATGAAAACCGTCCTCGGATTGACCAAGCCCCTTTCCGGCTCGATCGAATTCGGCGAAGGACTCAGCCACCGCGACGTCGGCTATCTGCCGCAGCAGACCGATGTCCAGCGCGATTTCCCCGCCTCCGTGCAGGAGATCGTGCTCTCGGGCTGTCTGGGGCGCGACGGCTTCCGTCCCTTTTATAACAAATCGGATAAGGCGCTCGCCGCTCAGGCGATGGAGCGCATGAATATCACCAAGCTCCAAAAGCGCTGTTATCGCGAGTTATCGGGCGGTCAGCAGCAGCGCGTTCTTCTGGCGCGCGCGCTCTGCGCGACCCAAAAGATCCTTCTGCTCGACGAGCCCGTTGCGGGACTTGATCCCAAGGTCACCGCCGAGATGTACGAGCTGATCGAAAGCCGCAACAAAGCCGACGGCGTCACCGTCATCATGATCTCTCACGACGTCGATAAGGCGCTGCAGTATGCCTCTCACATTCTCCACATCGGCAGCGATATCTTCTTCGGCACCAAGGACGAATTCCTGAACGCGAAAAAGGAGGAAAGATAAGATGAACGAGCTTTTCTCCAACCTCGGCTTGTACCTCAGCCGCTCCTTCGTCCAAAACGCTCTGATCGTCGGCGTGCTGATCGCCCTGTGTTCCTCGCTTTTGGGCGTAACGCTGGTCTTGAAGCGCTATTCCTTCATCGGCGACGGACTCTCCCATGTCGCGTTCGGCGCGATG
>CADBOO010000115.1 GCA_902796225.1 uncultured Ruminococcus sp. | reverse complement strand
GGTGATCTCTTCCGGGCCCAGCTTGGTCTCGCGGGCCTCGATCTCGTATTTTTCGATATGGATGGAGGTATAGACGTCGTCGCGGACCATCTTCTCGTTGATCAGCACCGCGTCCTCGTAGTTGTAGCCTTCCCAGGTCATAAAGCCGATCAGGGCGTTCTTACCCAGCGAAATCTCGCCGTCCTTGGTCGCGGGACCGTCGGCAAGCACCTCGCCCTTTGTGACGCGCTGTCCGCGCTCGACGATCGGGATCTGGTTGATACAGGTACCCTGGTTGGAACGCAGGAACTTGATGACCTCATGATCCTTGACCTTGCCGTTGTCGTACTGGACACGGATATGATCCGCGTCGACGCTCATAACAGTACCGTCGTCTTCGGCAAGTACGCAGACGCCGGAGTCGGTGCCCGCCTTATACTCCATGCCGGTGCCGACGATCGGCGCTTCGGTGACCATAAGCGGAACCGCCTGACGCTGCATGTTAGAGCCCATCAGCGCACGGTTTGCATCGTCGTTCTCGAGGAACGGGATCATCGCGGTCGCGACGGATACGACCATTCGCGGAGAAACGTCCATCAGGTCAAAGCGGAATGCTCTGTGATCGACGAATTCGCCCTTGTATCTGCCGACGACACGCTCGTTGATGAAATGACCTTCTTCATCAAGAGGTTCGTTCGCCTGTGCGACCATGTATTCGTCCTCAGCGTCGGCGGTCATGTAGATGACCTCGTTTGTAACGACGCCTCTCTCCTTATCGATCTTGCGGTAAGGCGCTTCGACAAAGCCGTACTCGTTGATCTTCGCGAAGGTCGCAAGATAGGAGATCAGACCGATGTTCGGACCTTCAGGCGTCTCGATAGGACACATGCGGCCGTAATGGGTGTAGTGAACGTCACGCACTTCGAATCCGGCGCGGTCACGGGACAGACCGCCGGGACCAAGCGCTGACAGACGTCTTTTATGTGTCAGCTCGGCAAGCGGGTTGGTCTGATCCATAAACTGTGACAGCGGAGAGGATCCGAAGAATTCCTTGATCGCCGCGGTAACGGGACGGATATTGATCAGGGATGAGGGCGAGAGCGCCTCGGGATCCTGCGCCTGCAGGGTCATGCGCTCGCGGATCACGCGCTCGAGTCGGGAGAAGCCGATGCGGAACTGGTTCTGCAGCAGCTCGCCGACGCAGCGGATACGTCTGTTGCCCAGATGGTCGATGTCATCGGTGTTGCCGATATGCTCGGCAAGGCAGTTCATATAGTTGACGGATGCAAAAATATCATCGGTAGTGATGTGGTTGGGTACCAGCTCTGCGGCTCTGCGCTCGATCTCGCGCTTGAGCTCTTCCTCGGACTCGCAGGAATCGAGGATCTCGCAGAGAACGTCGAAGCTGACGCGCTCTTTGACGCCGAGAGGCTTGCAGTCAAAATCGACATAAGCGTTGATATCGACCATACCGTTAGAGAGAACCTTGATCTCTTTGCCATCGTCGCCGGCAACATAGACGAATTTGACGCCCGCGTTGTCGATCTGAGCAGCGAGTTCTTTGGATACACGGTCGCCGCGCTGCGCCATGACCTCGCCGGTACGCGGATTGGCGACAGGCTGGGTCAGGGTCTTGCCGGAAATACGGCCGGCAAGGTTCAGCTTCTTATTATACTTATATCTGCCGACACGCGACATATCGTAGCGTCTCGGATCAAAGAAGAGGTTGTTGATGTGGGTCTGTGCGGATTCGATCGTCGGAGGCTCGGAGGGGCGCAGCTTGCGGTACACCTCGAGAAGACCTTCTTCGACGGTCTTGCAGTTATCCTTTTCGAAGGTAGCCTTGATGCGGGCGTCGTCGCCGAACATCTCGATGATATCGGCGTTGCTGCCCAGACCTAAGGCGCGCAGGAATACCGTGATCGGCAGCTTGCGGTTCTTATCGATACGGACATAAAAGACATCGTTGATGTCGTTTTCATATTCCAACCACGCACCGCGGTTCGGAATAACGGTAGAGGAGAACAGCTCCTTACCGGTTTTGTCGTGCTCCATCTTGAAGTAGACGCCGGGAGAACGAACGAGCTGAGATACGATAACACGCTCAGCGCCGTTGATAACAAAGGTACCGCTGTCGGTCATAAGCGGGAAATCGCCCATGTATACGTTGGATTCCTTGATCTCGCCGGTCTCTTTGTTCAAGAGTCTTGCGGTGACCCTCAGAGCCGCCGAATATGTGGCGTCGCGCTCTTTACATTCGATCACCGAGTAGTTGGGATGGTCAACATCGAGGCTGTAGTCGATGAAGTCCAGCACAAGGTTGTCCTGATAATCCACGATACCGGAAACATCCTTGAAGACTTCCTTCAGACCTTCGTCCAAAAACCACTGATAGGACTTTTTCTGGATCTCGATGAGATTCGGCATACCGATGACGTCTTCAATTTTGCCGAAGCTCTTTCTCTCCGCATTGCCCAATTTCACGTTTTTGACATTAACCATTAGGCACATCACTCCTTCTGAAAATATCGAATCAAATAAAGGGAAACAAAACAGTCATTGTCAGCAAGCTTGTTCACGCCGTATGCACAAAGAAGCGCTGTCATCTACCGATACGGACGCTCGTGTCACGTGAAGGATCACAATGATTCTTCGCCATGCCTCAAAATGACAGGAAGGCGGTTACAAGATTGTTTTCAATAGGGTATTGACAAATCAGGAAGACTTTGATAATATACTTTGTCGAAAAATCTTCGCAATCGTCAAAGGCGTATATTTCCCATAATGATACATTGTAGTATTCTAAAACAAATCGTCTGATTTGTCAACCGTTTTTTGCGGTTTTTTCGATATTTTTTACTTTTAATTCTTATTTGCAATTATAACCCAAAAACCCTTGTTCCGGAAAAATACCGCAAACACCCGGCAGCGTTTGACGTTTTGTAGTTACAAACGTCTTTCATTTTAGGCATATTTGACAGTATTTCATCGTGATGTGATATGTTTCACGTGAACTTAGACCGAAAAGGTGACAATCATGGCAATCGATCATAAAAATATTGAAAACCTTTTGAAATATTTCGCTTCGGTACGCGTTTATGAAGAGATTGACTCTACCAACAACGAGGCAAAACGCCGCTTAGACCGTGACAGCGACAGGATCACGCTGTACGTCACCGACTGTCAGACGGCAGGACGCGGCAGACGCGGGCATGACTTTTATTCGCCCAAGGGCAGCGGTCTGTATTTCACCCTCTCTCTCCCCCTATGCAGCGACCCCGCCGACGTCCAGATCCTCACCTGCGTCGCGGCAGTCGCAGTATGCGAGGCGATAGGATCCCTTTCTGACGTCTGTCCGCAGATCAAATGGGTCAACGACGTCTATCTCGGCGACAAAAAGGTCTGCGGCATCCTGACCGAGCTGTTATCGGACGAACAGAATCGCCCGGCGTCTGTCATCGTCGGGATCGGGATCAACCTCACCACCGATCATTTTCCCGCGGAATTCGCCGCAAGAGCAGGCAGCGTCGGCGATATCGATCCCAACCGCCTGTGCGCCGAAGTCGTCAACAGGCTGATCGCGATGTACGCCGCCATTAATAATTCTAATTTCGAATTAAAAACAATGGATAATTCTTCCGCGGAATTAAACCGCCAAAATAATTCTAAACCGGAATTAAAATTGAATCTTAATTCTATATTAGAAAAATACAAGCAATTGAACTTTTGTATCGGAAAGCGTGTACAGTATACTGACGCCCGAGGCGGTCATGCCGCCGAGGCAGTCGATATCGCCCCCGACGGCAGCCTGATCGTCGAGGAAAACGGCGTCAGAAAAGCGCTCCACTCCGGCGAGATCTCCATCACCCCGACAGAATAGCATGACAAAACCGCGGCGGATCACTCCGCCGCGGTTTTTGATTGAAGAGCCGTATCACAGTGTTGAGAAATAATAGATCACGCCGTACAGGATCGCCGCGCTTGTTCCGTACACCAGCACGGGACCCGCGATGATGAACATCTTTGCAGCCAGACCCGTGATCAGCCCCTCCGCCTTGAATTCGATCGCCGGGGCGGACATCGCGTTGGCAAATCCCGTGATCGGCACCAGCGTTCCGGCGCCGCCGTGCTTTGCGAGATGCTCATAGCGGTGGATCGCCGTCAGAAAGACGCCGATTGCGATCAGCGTCACCGAACACAGCGTTTTTGCGGTTTCTTCGTCGATACCGATCGCCCGATACAGCTCCAGTATCCCCTGTCCTACCGTACAGATCAGCCCGCCGATACAAAATGCTTTGACGCAGTTTTTCACGATCGGACTGTTTTTTGAACGGATCTTTACGATCTGCGCATACTTTTCGTTTGTCATATGATCACCGAAGTTAGTTTGCGCTGCCGTTCACAGAATATTTATAGAGGTTACAGAATTGTCTTTTGATTTTATCCATATATAGTTATATAATAACTATGATATTGGAATATCATGTGGAAGTATGCGTATGAAAACACATTATCTTGATAACAGCGCCACCACGCGGGTCAGCGACGCCGCCGCGGAAAAAGCGCTGGATATGATGAAAGAGAACTACGGCAATCCGTCGTCGCTCCACAAGATGGGCGTCAGAGCAGAGCTTTGTGTCGAGGAAGCGCGCGAGGCGATCGCCGATGCGCTGAGCGCGAAGGCGAAGAACATCGTCTTCACCTCCGGCGGCACCGAAGCCAACAACACCGTTCTTTTCGGCGCGGCAGAAGCGCTGAAACGCCGCGGCAATCGGATCATCGTATCCGCGGTCGAGCATTCGTCGGTTTACGAAAGCGCTAAGCGGCTCTCGCAGCTGGGATATGACGTACAGTATGCGCCCGTCGGCAAAGACGGCGTCATCGATCCGAACGCGCTGGAACAGCTGCTGACAGACAAAACCATTCTGGTATCCGTGATGGCGGTCAACAATGAGACCGGCTCCGTTCAGCCGACAGAGCTGCTCGCAAAGCACATCAAACGCCGCTGTCCCGATGCCGTATTCCATGTCGACGCGGTACAGGCATTCTGCAAAATACCGCTGAAGCCCGTCCGATGGGGCGTCGACTTCATGACCGTCAGCGCCCACAAGATCCACGGTCCCAAGGGCGTCGGCGCGATCTTTTCGCGTGACGGCGCAAGGCTTGTCCCGCTGCTCTACGGCGGCGAACAACAAAAGAAGATCCGTCCCGGTACCGAAAGCGCACCGCTGATCGCCGCGTTCGGCGAAGCGGTCAATGAAGCGGATATTTCTGCAAATCTGACATATATCCGCGAGCTGAATGCCTATGCAGTCGAAAAGCTGGAAGCGATCAAAGGCGTGACCTTCAATTCTCCCGAAGCCGCTCTCCCCTACATCATCAACATTTCCGTCGAGGGGATCAAAAGCGAAACCATGCTCCATCACCTGGAGCAAAACGGCGTCTATGTATCATCGTCGAGCGCCTGTGCCAAAGGTAAGCGCAGTTATGTGCTGGCGGCGATGGGGCTGTCTGACGACCGCATCGACAGTTCCGTCCGCATCAGCTTTTCGAAGCACAGCACAAAGGAAGATATCGACGCGCTGGTTGACGGAATTGTATCGGGAATTGCAACACTTCAGCGAAAATAACGCACCATATAAACGACAGAGGAAGATATCGTCTTCCCTGCAGCGATAAAGGAAGCCATATGAAAGAAATCGTACTGATCAAGCTCGGCGAGATGGTCTTGAAAGGACTCAACCGCCGCACCTTTGAGGACGTCCTGATCAAAAACATCAAATACCGTCTCAGAGGTTTAGGACAATTTGAGATCAAGATCGCCCAATCGACCATCACCGTCATTCCTCAATCGGATGATATCGACCTCGACGACGTATGCGAGAGGATCGGCGAGGTGTTCGGCATCGTCACCTATTCCCGCGCCTGCGTATGCGAAAAGGACTTTGACGATATTCTGGAAAAAGCGCCGGTCTATACCGCAGACGCTTTGGCGGACGCAAAGACCTTCAAGGTCGAAAGCAAACGAAGCGACAAACGCTTTCCCTACAAATCCCCCGAGATCTCCGCACAGGTGGGCGGCAGGATCCTCTCCGCTTTTCCGCGCCTGAAGGTCGACGTCAAAAATCCCGACGTCACCGTTACCGTAGAGGTACGCGATTACGCGGCGTACATCCGCTGTCAGACCATGCGCGGTCAGGGCGGCATGCCGGTCGGCACATCGGGACTCGCGACCGTACTCATCAGCGGCGGTATCGACTCTCCGGTCGCCGCCTATATGATGGCAAAACGCGGGCTGAAGCTCAACGCCGTACACTTTGAAAGCCCGCCCTACACCTCTGAAAGGGCGCGGCTGAAAGTCGAAAAGCTGTTAAAACAGGTCAGCCGCTACGCCGGCAGCATCGAAATGCATACCGTTCCTCTGACAAAGATCCAGGAAACCATCCGCGACCGCTGTCCGGAGGAGCTGTTCACGATCCTGCTCAGGCGCGTGATGATGAAGATCGCCTCCCGCATCGCCGAGTCCACCGGATCCGGCGCGCTGATCACCGGCGAAAGCCTCGGTCAGGTCGCGTCCCAGACGATGTACGCCCTCGGGTGTACCGACGCCGCGGCGTCCAAGATCGTCCTGCGTCCCCTGATCGGCATGGACAAGCAGGAGATCATCAATATCTCCCGCCGCATCAACACTTTCGAAACCTCGATCGAGCCGTACGAGGACTGCTGCACCGTCTTTACGCCCAAGCATCCCCGTACCAAACCTGTCCTGCGGTTTGTTGAAAAGGCAGAACGCGAGGCGGCGCTTGACGAAATGATCGAGCAGGCGATCGCCGATACTGCGGTCAAGACGATCACGCCGTAGCCGCTGACCGCACGGAAGGTATTTCTCTTTGAAAAGAGGCATGCATATGTTTAACTGTGAAATTTTTACATTCAGAAGAAATCGCGCGGATTTTGCTCAGTTTGAAGAAGCCTTCGACTTTGTTTCCGCGATCCTGCGCGAAAACGACATAGACGTCAGGTTTAAAACAGAGCTCAGCGCCGATCCCGTCAAACTGGCGGACGCTGTCACAGAATCTGCGATGGATGAAGAAACCGAACTGTTTCTCTTTGTCAACGCGCTGAACACCTCCGACAGTTCCTCGTTCAAAAAACTGTTCTACGAATACATCCTGCGTACGGAAGCGACTCTCACGCCCGATCCCTCTCACGCGGGAGAAACCCCAAGGATCAAGATCTTCCCCATGGGCGATATGGGAATGGGCTACAAGGGCTATTGCTTCAAGCTTTACAACAAGCTGTTTATCGCGCTCCCCTGCTTATCGCTGACAAAAAAGAATGCAGCCGATCTGATTATGGAAGGAATCGAGACCGCCCGCAGGATCGTCAGCGAAAACTTCAACGATTATCCTGTCGGCATCGCCTATCCAGAATCAGAAAAAAAGGCGATCCGGACCGGCGCGGCGAATCATGCGCTGTCCGAAACGAAGAAGAAAAAGAAAAAAGAGGGCTTCTTCCTCTCCTTTATTCCCCACAAAGGCGATACCACGGGCACAGTCATCCGCAAGGTCGTCGTTCTGCTTGCGATCGCCGCCTTCATCGGCGCAATGATCTATGTCGTCAATTTCTTTATCGTCGGTCCCGCCAAAAACAACGCAATCAACGATGAGATCCGCGAGATCGCGTACAACAAGGACAACACCTCCCCCACTACCCCCGACGGTAAGCCGAAGCCGGAACAGGATTGGGACGCGCTGAAGAAGATCAATGAAGAGATCGTCGGATGGATCCGTATGGACGACAGCCGCATCGATTATCCGGTCATGTTCCATAAAGGCGACGACGAAAACGGTCAGTATTATCTCAACCACACCTATAAGCACGAATGGTCCGAATACGGCACCGTTTTCATCGACTACCGTTCGACCCACAGCACCAAATCAAAGAACGTCATTCTGCACGGTCACAACATGACAGACGGCAGTATGTTCCACGAGCTGATCAATTTCTCCGACCGCTTTACGGGCGATCTCGACTACTATCGCGACCACTCCGTGCTGACCTTCAATACGCCCGACGGCGATGCAAAATGGAAGATCATCTCGGTGTTCAAGACCTCTACGCTCTATGCACACGGCGAATTCTTCAACTATATGCAGGGCGACTTCAACTCGCCTGCGGAATTCATGAATTTCGTCTATAATGTAAGGATCCGCTCGATGTTCAACGTCCCGGTAACGGTCAATGAGGACGACCAGCTCCTGACGCTGTCCACCTGTTCGTATGAGTATACGAACTTCCGCACGGTCGTAGTGGCGCGCAAGGTCCGCGACGGCGAGGATCCCACCGTCGACGTCAAGCTGGCGTCCGTCAATGAAGATCCGTTCCTGCCCGAGGTGTGTTACGACGGAAAACGCCCCGACGCCGGCACCTTCAAATCCGCATACAAAAGCGGCAGCATCAACTGGTACGACGGCAAGTATAACGGCAAAGACGACAACACCCTGAAGGGAAGCGAGGGTCTGACTGCCACCATCGCCGCCAACCCCACCGAAGCGCCGACGAAAAAGCCCGACAAAAACAAAAAATCGACCGAGGCGCCTACCGTCCGCAATGTATACACGGTCATCTACACCAACATGGACGGTTCGCAATTCGCTTCCTACAGCGTGATGGAGGGCGATCCCGTACCGGTTCCGGAAAACAAACCGACCTATGAAGACGAATACTACACATACACCTTTGAGGGTTGGAATACAGATATACCGAACGCCGATATCGAGCACCTCAATATGAATCTGACGATCACGCCGAAGTTCAAACCTACGCTGAAACAGCAATAACGTCCGGACATACACCGCAGTTTACCTGCCGACAATACTGACACGCCTATGAAATACGACCTGATTTTTTATATCGCCAAAAAAACCGGATATTGTGAAAAACGTCTCAAGCAGATCATGATGCCGATCGGATTGGAGCCGAACCGCATCGTCAGCGCTACCTCTCCCACCATGCTCGGAGAAGAAGTCGTCCACAGTCTCAGGCTGTGCAGGCTGGCTGTGATCATCGGCGGATTGCGTTCACCGGACGACGATAATCTGGCGACCGTACTGTCGCGCGTGTTCTCAGTCGCGCCCGGGATCTCGCTGAGGAATATGCGCAAGATCTCCTGCCTGAACGGCAGCGAAGGCTATATCATCCGCTGCAAAAGCCAGATGATCCTCGCCCTGCCGGACGACCCCGACGAGATCGAAGAGATGCTCTCGCACAACGTGCTGGAATACATTTCACAAAAGCTGCAATAACGACCAAAGGGGCTGTCGCATTTATCCGGCGACAGCCCCTTTATGTATGGTGATTGCTTTGTGTAACGATCCAAATAATAAAGGCTGCTCCGATCGGAACAGCCTTTTATAATTCTCTATTCGAATTATTTGATCACTCTGTATCTGACGATACCCTTGATATCCTTGACAGCATCCTCTGCGCCGTCGTTGGGAGCAGTCACGTCGATGATCGTATACGCATATTCGCCGCGGCTCTTGTTCTCCATATTCTCAACGTTGCCGCCGATGATCTCGAGAAGCTTGCTGATGATCTTCGGGGTGTTCTGGTGGAACACGCAGAAGCGAACGTCGCCTGACTTGGGCATGGAAACATTCGGGAAGTTGACAGAGTTCTTGACGTTGCCAAGCTCGATGTACTGCTTGATCTCGTCTGCAGCCATGATCGCACAGTTGTCCTCGCTCTCGGGAGTCGATGCGCCCAGGTGAGGCATCGCGATAACGCCGTCGACGCCGATCAGATCCTGCGTCGCAAAGTCGGTGACATAAGAAGCGATCTTGCCGCTTTCGAGTCCGTCGATGATATCCTTGCTGACAACCAGACCGTCGCGGGAGAAATTGAGGATGCGGACTTCGTTCTTCATCTTCGCAATACTCTCGGCATTCACCATACCGCGGGTGCCGTCGTTAAGCGGCAGATGGTAGGTGATATAATCAGCCTGTGCATACAGCTCGTCGATGTTGTTGACGGTGTGGACATGGCGGCTCAGGTGGAGCGCTGCGTCGAGGCTGAGATAGGGATCGTAGCCGACAACGTGCATATGCAGCGCACGGGCAGCATTCGCGACCAGAACGCCGATCGCGCCTAAGCCCACAACGCCGATGGTCTTGCCCTTGATCTCAGGACCGACAAACTGATTCTTGCCTTTTTCTACGGTCTTGAGGCAGTTAGGATCATCCTTGAGTGTCTGTGTCCACTGGATGCCCTGCGAGATCTTTCTGGAGCCAAGCAGCAAACCTGCGATGACCAGCTCCATAACCGCATTCGCGTTCGCACCGGGAGTGTTGAATACACAGATAGCGCGCTCGGTACATTTGTCAAGCGGGATATTGTTGACGCCTGCGCCGGCTCTTGCGATCGCAAGAAGGCTTTCGGGCAGGTCCATTTCGTGCATATTTGCGGAACGGACGAGGATCGCATCCGGATTCTCGCATTCGTCAACGCAATTGTAGTTCTCGCCGAGGCGGTCGGTACCCACCGCGGAGATCTTGTTTAATTTCAGAATATTATACATAATGTTCACCCTTTATCACAGAGTGAAAGGTCCGGACAAACGGATCAGGAATCAGGTGAGGACAACGTCCTCCCGCAACCATTCACCATTCACCATTCACCATTCACCGTTGATTACTTATTTTCTTCTTCGAATTTCTTCATGAACGCAACGAGCTTCTCAACGCCCTCATACGGCATCGCGTTGTAGATAGAAGCGCGCATACCGCCGACGGAACGATGGCCCTTGATGTTGACAAAGCCTGCTTCGGTAGCCGCCTTGACAAACTTCGCGTCCAGCTCGTCGTTGCCGGTAACGAACGGTACGTTCATCAGTGAACGATCCTCGGGGACAACGGTGCCCTTGAACATTTCTGAGGAATCCAGGAAGTCGTACAGCAGTTTCGCTTTCTTGACATTCAGCTCGTACATCTTATCCAGACCGCCGACTTCGTTCTTAATCCACTCCAGCACAAGCTTTGCGATATAGATGGTGTAGCAGGGCGGGGTGTTGAACATCGAACCGTTATCGGCATGGATCTGATAGTTGAACATGGTCGGGCAGATATCCTGCGCGTGACCGATGAGATCCTCGCGGACGATCACGATGGTCAGTCCTGCGGGAGCCATATTCTTCTGCGCGCCGGCATAGAGGATGCCGAACTTGCTGACGTCCATCGGACGGCTGAGGATGCAGGAGCTGATATCGGCTACCAGCGGAACATCGCCTGTATCGGGCAGCTCGTGATATACGGTGCCGTAGATGGTGTTGTTCATGCAGATGTAGAAGTAGTCTGCATCGGGAGTGAAGGTCGACTTGTCGAGCTTCGGAATATAGGAGAAGGTCTTGTCCTCGGAGGACGCAACAACGTTCGCGTTGCAGTAGCGGGAGCCTTCCTTGTACGCCTTCTTTGCCCACTGACCGGTGATGACATAGTCAGCCTTGCCGGACTTGGAGGACAGGTTCAGCGGGATCGCCGCAAACTGGGACGATGCGCCGCCCTGCAGAAACAGGACCTTATAGTTATCGGGAATATTCATTACTTCTCTGAGAAGTGCTTCGGCCTCTTTGATGATGCCGTCGTAAACCTTGGAACGGTGGGACATCTCCATGACGCTCTGACCGCTGCCCTGATAATCGAGCATTTCGTCAGCGGCTTTTCTCAGTACGCTCTCCGGCAGCATCGAGGGACCTGCCGAGAAATTGTAAACTCTTGCCATAATTCTAGCCTCCTGATTAAAAATCATTTCTTCATATACCATCATATGGGGTTTGGATCGTATTGGGTATACGAAAACCAACATTAACAATTATATGCCATTTCAATTGTTAATTCAATAACAATCCCGAAAATCAACTGCCACAATTTTCGTCCATGCCTGCTGTTTTTTTAGATATTTTGCAAAAAAATACAGGAAATATCTTAAAATCTCTCATATTTCCTTATAATTTGTTTGTGCGATACCGTTCGATCCGCATCAGGTTGAACAGGAATGCCGCTTCACGGCAGATACAAAAACAGGGAAAGGCAATCGTGCCCTTCCCTGTCGGATGCGTTATTTGGCTGTTGATGAACGGTTACTTCTTTTTCCTGAAGATCAATCGCTTGATGTTGACAAAAAAGTATCCCAGATGCTTGAAGCCGAGCTTGATATAGGTGCCCAGCGCGCCGAAGAATCGCGCGAAACCTTTGCGGGTGCCGGCGTCCTCTTTGAAGTAGGTATCGAAGTAATCGGTGCCGTCGTCGATGCTGTCGCCGCTGTCCTCGAAGTATGCCATACCCTGCTTCGGATCCGCCTGTGCGACCTTGATATTGTAGGTGTCGAGATCGGTCAGCGAGCGGCTCTCGAACTGCTCGTCATCCTCATACCCGAGCGTTTCTTCGAAGGAAACGACTTCTTCCTCGGGGATCGGCTCGCCCATCTTCTTCGCCTGTTCCAGCTCGCGCTGGCGGCGGCGCTCCTGCAGCTTGCGGCGATTGGCGGCATTGCGCTGGCGGTAGAGGAGTGACAGCGCAAAGGCAAGTCCCACAAGGATCGCAACCCACAGCAGCAATCTCCACCATTCAAAGATCGGACCGGTTGTCCGATTGATGTTATCGAACTCCAGCGAATTTGCCAGATTTGTCAACACCTTGGATTCGGAGGAGTTGATATCCTCGTCATATTTCTGCAGTACCAGATCGATCTGCATCCCGTTGACGACGGTATTGCTCTGCTGAAAATACAGCTTGCGGCCGCTGCTCTCGGTCTTGCCGGCGGTATCGAAAAAGATGATGTTATTATGCTTGACCTCGACCGCCGAATTGACGGTAGCCTCGTTCTTGAGGTTCTCAAGGATGTCCTTGCGTTCGGAAGCGGAGATATCGGAATAGTTGTTGATCGTCTTGCTCTCGTCGGTCGTAGTCACGATCACGCTGATCCAGAAGATCTGGTCGGGGTCATAGGCGCGCAGCCAGATGTCGGAATTACGGAACGCGATCATGGTTTCGTCATAGCCGAGATTCAGCGTTTTGAACACTTCATCGTCACTTTCGCTGTCACGCGTGATGACATAATAATCGCGCGGAACGCTGACGGACATTTTCAGATCGTCAAAGCGATACTTTTCATCCAGTGCCGCCGCATGCAGCACCAACGCAAGCATCATCAGCACTGCCGCCGTAAAAGCGCCGGCGCGCCGCAATAGCCCGGAAGCCAACATCTACCCCTCCCTTCGACACGGTATTTCGACAGGCATCATCAAGATAGCCCAGATTTACCTATTTTAATACATTATATTCCCCTCTTCCCCAAAACGCAAGAGTAAAATGCGGTTTTTTTCTGGTTGACAAGTTTTTTCACATAAGGTATAATGACCATGCCGAATGAATAATGCACCGTCGGGGTGTAGCGCAGTTGGTAGCGCGCCTGCTTTGGGAGCAGGATGTCGGGGGTTCAAATCCCTTCACTCCGACCATTTTGAAATCAGGGGAGTATCCGCCAAGGATACTCCCCTGATTTCAATTTGACCCGCCGGAGGAGTGAAGGGATTTGAAGGCGACTGTGCCAAGCGAGGAACGCGCAGTCGTTCCGAGCGCAGGTCAAAACAGTCCGGTGGACTGTTTTGAGGGAGAGCGTTAATCTATTTCTGTCGCCCGC
>CADBOO010000114.1 GCA_902796225.1 uncultured Ruminococcus sp. | reverse complement strand
CGTATCGAAGTGGTCATAACGGGCCTGACTCGAAATCAGGTAGTCCTCACGGGCTCGTGGGTTCGAATCCCACCGCTTCCGCCATAGTCAAAGCAGGGATACTCCGAGGAGTGTCCCTGCTTTATTCTTTATACCGCAAAAGATGAAACGTAATAGAAGGCGATATCTGTTATCAGTATCAAAAAACTGCTTCAGCAACAGTGAAGCAGTTTTGATATCATGATTCGATTTCCTTGATGATCGCATCGATCGTATCGGAATCCGGCAAATCCTCTTCCCCGGGTTCTTCCCCATCAGGCTCGTCCTGCGATTCACTTTGCTCTTTTTCATCCCGATCCGAGGAATCCGATGCGGTATCTTCATCCTTATCCGCTGTTTCCACTTGATCATCCGCTTCTTCAGCAACAGTTTTCGGCAATTTCTTTGGCAGCTTGAAAACACGTTCTTTGATGACTGCATTCAGCTTTGCGGCTGTAAACAGCATCAGCACAACGATCAGCAGGAAAAGTACCAGTTCCGTGATGCAGGCGATCGTAAACAAGTGACCGTAATAGAGGTTTCCGACTGCCAGTCCCGAATTGGAAACCTGTACAGCTGACCTAAAAGCGTTATAATAATACCCGACGTCGAAAATGTTGTCGTACGGGATGTATGACAGCGGCAGCACCAGCTTCGGCGGGAACAGGATCAGCAGGACGACCGGTACGCCGACCAGAACAGCGATGATCAAGAGCCTTGCCAAAAGATACCATTTTCGGTGCAGGATAATCTGCGGTACGGTATATTTTTCGTAATCAGGCTTTAGTCTGCAGCGAATCGAGGTAATAATCCGCTTGATATTAATGATACAGTAAACCGCGATGATGATCGTCAACAGGAAGATCAGGCTGTTCGGAAGATTCGCGACGATGTCATGCTTGATCGCGATATCGTTTTCGATGTAATAATCCGGATTCGTTCCTGTCATACCGAAGAGCGCCAGCGCCTGCTCGGAATACGATCCCTTCGGAGCAGCGAGCGTATCTACAGACAACTGCTGATAACCGGAATAACAGGTGTACGGCAGGTAGACGCGCTCATGGAAATCCGATGACAATCCGCGGGGATATCCTGCGGGTTTTTTATATGTGCCGACGATCGTGAATTCTTTTTCATAAAGCGTGATCGTTCTGCCGATGACGCTGTCATCTGCGTCAAGCGCTTTTGCTGCTTTATCGCTGATCACAACAGCCGGCGTATGATTCACGATATGATCCTTTATGATCGCAGACCCGTCGACCTCGATCTCATAAATCTTAAAATAGTTCTCGTTGACCAAAACGGGCAGGATCTCGCCGACGTCATCGACGTTTTGCGTATCCAGCTCCGAGCAAACCGCAAGTCTTTCGGAAAAGGATTCATTCGGCAGTTTTTCATAGACCGAATAAGAAACGCCGGTCGACACACGACTCCTGGTATATTCCGTCAATCGCGGAAGCGCGTCGGCTGTATTGACAGCAATCATGCAATACAGCGTACCGAGAATGATCAGCAATATGCCGCAAAGCGATATGGATATGATTTTTTTAGTCATCTACAATCACCCTCTGTCCGTCCTCAAGCTCTTTGGAGCTGGTCATAACCAGCGGCAGCGATTCCGCGGTCATATCTACGGCGGCATAAAAATCATTTTCGGCGATGATCGTCACCGGCACCGCGTAAACATACCGTTTTTCGTCTTCATCCTTGGTAATGACATACACATAACTGTCATCATGGATCGCAGACTTCATCACGATATGGCCGTACTGCTGACTCTCAAAATCCGTTTCGACGATGATCTTATCGCCGTATGTCGGCATTTTTTCACCTTCCTGCAGTCTGACGTTTTTGATTTCCGCCGTACATTCCACGCCGTTCTCGAGATTCTTTTTTTCAATGATCGTCGCCGTGCCTTTTCTGAGCACGGTTTCTCCGTTCGAAATCAACGGAACCTGGATCGTGACCTCGGAGCCGATCATGGCAAGCTCGCCCAATGACCGATCGCAGGTAAATCTGATCTGAAGCGCTGTCGTATCTGCGGCATAGTAGAACAATGCGTTTCCGGAGTACACCGTAGAACCGATCTCTGCGCTGACAGAGGCAATCTCCATATCCTTTCCGGCGAGGATCCAGCCTTCGCTGTCAAATCGCGCAACGAAGGTATCATATGTTTCCTGCGCCGCTTCCAACTGGGCATGGGTCTGCATGAGCTTATCCAGCGCACTTTGTGCGGCAAGCTTGGTCTTTGCAAGTGTGTATTCGGTGTATAGCTTTTGCTGGTCTTTTTCGAGACTCTTTACGTTATCGTTCAGCGCTTTCTTGGCTTTTGCAAACGCCTGCGGTTCATACTGCAGCATTCGTTCGCCTTTGCTGACGAAAGTTCCCTCACTGACTGCAATATCGCCCACGGGAAAATCGATCGTCAAAACATATGCCTTTGACTCGGGCGGCTGTTCGACCACAGTGTCGACACGCAGGCGGTATTTGAGCGTGCCGTCGCCGCCGAGGGTCTTTGTGACGTGCGGCAGCAAATAGTTGTCGATCTGCCCCGAAAAGTACGTCATCAGCGCGACGATCAGCACAAATACGATCGATATCTTAATGATAGTTGGTTTCAGAGATGATTTCATAATGTCACCTTATCAGACTCTTGCGTTCTTGAATTCCTTGCTGTGATAGAGGAATATCAGCAGTGCGGGTATCATAAAGATCACGCCGCAGGCAAAGATGATGCCGGTATCGGTTCCGGCGTATTCACTCAGCGCGACCGACAGCGGATACTTATCCTTGTCGCTGATATAAACGATGACCTGCTCGACCATGTTCCAATTATCAATGAAGGAAAGGATCATCAGGGACGCGATACCGCCCTTGACCTGCGGCAAAACGATCCTGAATAGGATCTTGAAGATACCGGCGCCTTCCATCCTAGCCGCCTCGATCGTTTCATCCGGAACATACCGCATGTACTGCCTGAGCAGACATACGCCGAACGCCGAAAATGACGACGGCAGGATCAGCGACCAGACGGTATCCATCAATCCCAGCTTCTGGATCATCATGTAGTTCGGTACCATCGTGACCCAAGAGGGCAGGATCAGCAGGATGATGAAGATAAAGAACAGCGCGTCACGCAAGGGGAATTCGAATTTTGTGAATGCAAATGCGGCGAAGATCGAGATCAGGCATTGGATCAGGACGATCGGCACGGTGATCAGCACCGAATTCCAGAACAGCTTCAAAAACTGCGGTCTGCGCAGGAACGCCTGATAGTATTGCTCCAGACTGAATTGATCCGGGATCAGGTGAAAGTTCGCATAGTGGTCTGCGGAAGAGGCATATGCCTCGGTGATCTCTTTTGTCGGCATAAAGGAGTTCATGACCATATAGAGGATCGGCAGCAAAAACAATCCGGCGATGATCACTAACGCCATATATTTCAGAACGATGATCACACGTTTTTTCACTTTTCGCTCCTCCTTTCAAACAGAAAGAACACCAGCATGATGATAATAATGAAAATGCTCAGTATCACAGAAGCGGCGCTCAGCCTCGGATAATTGAGGTTGTTGAAGTTGTTGTTCATGTAATGCTGGATCATGTAGATGTTCTCATCCGGGTACATGCCGTACAGCAGATAGACTTCTCTGAAGATCTTGAATGAGCTGATCACCGTCAGCAGGAATACAAAGAATGTCGTCGGACGCAGGATCGGGATCACGATCCTTGTGATGACCGTAAAGTCGCTCGCACCCTCCAGACGCGCATACTCGCGAACGTCCTTGGGGATCTTCCGCAGTCCCGCCGAGAACAGAATGATATTATAGGCGCAGTTCTTCCATACAAAGATGATGATGACCAGCGCCATCGACCAGGGACCTTTGAAAAAGGAAACCGGTTCAATTCCGAGCTTCTGCAGGAAATTGTTCACAACGCCGTAATCGGTAAAGAAGATCTGCCATACATACACGACCGATGCGATCGGGATGATCAGTGGGGACAAGAACAGTGATTGAAAGAATCCGGTATGCTTATCAAAGGTCGCCAAAAACAGCGCGATCAAAAACGGGATGATCATCGCAAGCGGGATCGCGATCAGCGAAAAGATCGCCGTATTCTTCATCGAAAGCCAGAAGGTCTCAGACTTCATCAGCGTAGCAAAATTCGAGAAGCCCACAAATCGGTTTTGCAGAGTGAACGCATTGTACAAGCTGCTGCAATACGGAATCAGATAGAAAATGAATATGCCGATCAGCGCGGGCAGTGCGAACAGCACGCCGGTCCATGCCAGTTTTGTTTTGAGTTTCATGGTTTACTCCTCAAGATAGATCTTTGTTGCAGTCGTCAGACCGCTGATTAGTTTGTCGATATTGATCTTTCCGTCACGGTAGTCCTTTAAGATCGGCGCGACGACGTTACGGTTATAGTAGGATTTATTCAGATCAAAGTACATCGAAACGGAGTTGAGCTTTTGGATATGGGTCAAAAGCGACTGCGTCAGCGCAGACAGCTCGTCCTTGACGCCGACCATACTCCCCTCTTCGTTAATGATCTTATGCGCATCTCTGACACAGTTCTCAAACGCGGAGTTGAGGACGGGCAGACTGTCCGCGCCGCCGCCGAACCAGTATTCTTCATCCGTACCGGCAGCCAGATTCTGAAAATGCTCCCCGAGCAGGTATTTGAGAAACGCCAGCGCTTTATCGCTCTTTTTCGTATTGGCATTCACATAAACAGCGTCGACCACGCCTGCGGAATAGGTATCCTCGTCTTTCTCAAAACAGGTATACAGAACCGGTGACCCGGTATTTTCGTCAATCAAAGTCACAGACCGGCTTGCCATCCGTTCCATCCAGATCGGATTCGAATAGGATAATGACGTATCAAACAGATAGGTCTTTTCGACGCCGTCGTCAAATGTGACAGGCGACTCTGCGTCGGCGTTGTCGGAATGCTCGCGCAGCTTCAGCAGCAGCTCAAGCTGTTCTTTGAAATCATCGTCAAACGAAATGCTTTTCGACTTAAAGTCCACGCGGGAATTGATCAGCATCAATATAAGCGTATCGGCGCTTGTTCCGCCGTTCTCCCCCGTCCCGCTCATAAAGCGATCGTCACCGGGATGATCAAGATACTGCGAAAAGACCTCGTCCATATTCTCGAATGTCAGGTGATATCCCTGCTCTGTCGGCATCTTGTATTTTTTGAGCAGCGTTTCACCGCCGGTCAGGAGCCGCACACTGAAAAATGCCGGGATCGCATATCGCTTTCCGTCATAGACGCCCGCGTCCATGATCGCCTGATTATAATCGGAAAGATCGATCTTATCCGCTGCGGTATCGTTTTCGATTACATCATTCAAATCAAGAAACGCGCCGTTTTGAATCAGCTTCTCAAACGGCAGATTCATATAATTCGAAAACAGATCCGGACCTCCGCCGTTCATGACCTCGATATTCATCCGCTGACTCATCGTATTGTAATCGTCAAACTCCACCAGCTTGATCTTCATATCATCCGATGAATGCGAGGTGCACCAGCGGTTATAGCGCTCGATGATCTCTACCATATCGTCACGGTAACCGGCGGTATACCAGTAGGTCAGCTGTTCGCCGCCGTCTTCATCGACGGAAGAACAGGAACAGCACAGGATCGATAACAGCAAAGATAAAAATATGCAGATTAATCTTTTCATTTCTATCACCGTGTATTATAATAAAACTACCGTCTGTAGATGGTCTGTAGATTCAGCAAAAAATCGATCGAAACTACAGAAAAAATACAGACACGGAATGTATGATGATTAGGGTGAGGTTATGTATCGGATCCTGCTGGTCGAGGACGACCCGAATATCCGCGAGATGATATGCGATTATTTTCACGACAAAAGCGATGGTTCCCTGCGTGTGGAGGTAGCCGACAACGGTCAGGACGGCATTGTCATGGCGTACGAGAACGCGTATGATCTGTTAATACTTGACGTCATGCTGCCTGAGCAGGACGGCTTCGAGGTTTGCCGCGAGGTACGCGGTACCAGCGATGTACCGATCCTCTTCCTCACTGCCAGGGTCACCGAAGAGGATATGCTCAAGGGCTATGCGCTGGGCTGTGACGATTATATCACAAAGCCGTTTCCGCTTTCCGTATTATACGAAAAAGTTCGGGCGCTGCTGAAACGCTCAAAAGGCTTAGTCCGATCACATCTGCTGACGGCGGGTACTCTGACGATGAATCCGAATAACGGTATGGTTTTTTCGGGAGAATCCGAGGTGAAGCTCACCGCGCGCGAATACGCGATCCTGAAACTGCTGCTCGAAAACAAAGGGCGGATCGTCAGCCGCGAAACGATCATCGTCAGACTGTGGGGTTATGATACCGACGCCGATGAGCGCGTCTTGGACAACCATATCCGCAATATCAGAAAAGCCCTCGGTGATAACGGCAGGCTGATCAAAACCGTTATCCGCAGGGGCTACAGAATAGATTAACACACATTGGAGAACTCATGGAGAATCGATTGAAAAAACAGCGCAAAAAACTGATCGTCAAGCTCACAGTCATCCTGACTGCGGTATGGCTGATCCTTTCGTGCGCTTATGCGGCGATTGCGCTGCATAATGAAAAGGTCCATGCGGAAAACGAGGCGCAGATCTCATTCTCGGTCTGGCTGAAAAACACCGAGCCCTACTGCCGCGATCCTGTCCTGTTTATGGATGATATCAGAAAAACAGCTACCGTAGAGAATCACGACGATTCTCAGACAGCCGATATCGCCTACAAATACGACCGCAACATCAACATGGTCATCAAAAAAGCCGGCATATCCTCCGCATATGATTCTGACGATATCATCGATATTACCTTTACCGCCGAGCTGGGCGATCCCGATTTCCGCGAGCCGTTTTTCGGATATATCAACTATGACCGCTTCCGCAAATCCATGACCGACGAACAGTACGATTCAATCCTGCATTATCTCGACAATCAGCCCGACGGCGAGGAATATTATGAACTGCTCGGCACGGATTTTTATCAGAATTCGGACAACGAATTGATCTTAAAAACCGTCCAGATCGTGACGACCGCCGCCGATAATAAATGGTACGTTCAGGATTCACCGGTCGAAACCTTTGAACTCAAGCCCGACGGTATTGACGGACTCAAGCCGTATCACATTTCCTACCAGCAGCGCAATGCGATCCCCGAATCCTTCATCCGCGATTCCTTCGGCAGCAACGGCTTGGTACAGCAGGCTAAAGAGCTTGCCGAAAAGAATCCGGACGCATCGGATGAAACCGCAAGCCGACCGCAGCTGCTGAAAGTGAACGCCTTTGAGTACATCTACTACGACGTCAGCAGTTTTACTGCCAATATCGTCGAATTCTCCAGCGATCTCCCCGATAAGGACAGCGAACCCCTGCTGTCCGATGCGATCAACTATTCCATAGGAAAACGGTTTGAAGTCTATTACGCAAAGCGCCTGAACATCCTTGACGGCTGTATCGGGAACATCCTGCTCGCCGTCGGGATCATGCTCGCGTTCTTTACGATGGTCGGCGTGATCCTAACGGTCATGATGTGGCGCAGTATGAAGGTACAGCTGATTGAAGAGCAAAAGCGCACCGATATGATCAACACGCTTTCGCATGATATCAAAACGCCTCTGTTTATACTCTCCGGCTATGCAGGCAATCTGAAAGAAAACGTGCAGACCGAAAAGCGCGCACATTATGCCGACGTGATCGTCGAGCAGGCGCAGGAGGTCAATCGGCGCGTCAATCGTATGCTGGAGCTGAGCAAGCTGGATTCTCCGAGTTTCACTCCAAATCTGCGTGAATTTGATCTTACGGCTGCTGTCAGAGAGATCCTATCTGTCTACGAAGTGCTGCCGGACGGCAAAAGCCTATCATTCGCCGCAGACGACGCTCCGCAAATGATAACCGCCGACCGCGATCTTATGAAACGCGCGATCGAAAACCTTGTGGATAACGCTGTCAAATACGCAGACGCCGACACCGTCATCACGGTCAGCCTTTCAAACGGAAATCTGTCTGTTTCCGACCGCTGTGAGACTGCCGATGAAACTGATCTGACAGCACGCACAGCGTCCATAGGATCTGTCGGCAGATCGCGATCGTCCGCATTTTCCTCCGGCAGCGGGCTGGGACTGTCCATTACCAGAACGATCATGACCCTGCACGGATTCAAACTGACCTGCACTGTCAAGGACAAAACGGTCACATTCTGTATCGACACGCTTGCTCATTCCCGATAATCCTGATATACAGCACAATCGTCATCCTGTATCACGGTATAGGATGACGATTTTTGTTGGATTTCCTGACACGAATTGTGCTTTAATTCCCGCAACGCATTGTAATCGCTCTGCCGTTACGGTATAATAACCGTATAAATCCGGTTATTATACCGATTTATATTGCCCGCCCAGTTTGTCGCTTTGCGACAACGGGCGATGGCTGATTATACCATAATCTCCTTCGGAGTTATGGTATAAT
>CADBOO010000113.1 GCA_902796225.1 uncultured Ruminococcus sp. | reverse complement strand
TAAGCATTTTTGTTTCCTCCTAAAAATAAATTTTAGCATAAGATATAGTTTCTGCTTTTCTAAGCAATTCCATTATATTTCAATGCTTAAGTCATTACCAACAACAATCATGTTATTTTCGGATGTTTTTAATTACACTTTTTGAACCAATTTAATTCTTTAGTAACAAAATAAATGTTTTCCGTTACTTTTGTAATTTTCTTTTAACGAAAATGTTTTATTTCCTTTGGAGAATATTGTCGAATCCATGCATACGGAATCCGGCTGTTTTACTGCTTATTTCGCATAATAATCGGGTTTTTAATGCTTTTGACGCATTAAAAATGCATTGGTTACAACTTTTAACGTTTGTAACCGCAGGATTCTATCTATTTCTACGAAACCCTGTATTTTCCTGTCGAACCCCCGTTCTTGTATCCCGGCGGCCGTAATCCGCCCCTATATATGTATCTATGAAGGCTTTCTGCGCAAAGGTTAAATCCTGAACGCTCCGCCGAAAGACCGTCGTTTCTTTCAGAATGTTCGCTCCATCAAAAAACAGCCCCCTGTATCGGGGCTGTCCTGAACAACGATTCACTTGTAGATGATGATCCTCCGTCCATCAAAGATCATCCCTTATCCTCCACGACCTTCTCGGGCGGGGTCTCCAGCAGCGAAGGATCGTTCATATATTTTCTGAACTCGCGGAACGCCATGGCGAAATATGCGCCGGAGGCGATCCTCTCGTCCATGACCAATCCCATCGGGATACAGCGCTCGAGGGTCATCTCGCCCTTGTGCATCATCGGCACGTCGCGCATCTTGCCGACCGCCAGCGTCAGCGACACCGTACCGAAATCATAGGCGTGATGGAAAACATAGTCCGTCTTGATGCTTGCAAGGTTGGTGAACATCATGGTGCAGTGGAACGGGCTGATCTCGACGACCGCCTTGGGCATCCAGTTATGCTTGTCGAGCCACTTCATAAAGCTGACGCCGACCCGAAGCAATCCCGGCGTCGATACCAGCTTCTTTGCAACGCGGTCGGTACCGTTGACGTCATCCTCTTTGCGGTTCTTCTCGATATACTCGTTGATGATGCGGTCAACGTCCGCGATGGTATCGGTCGCCTTGAACTTCATCTTGTCGGTCGTGCCGGGCGCGTCGATCCTGCCGCCCTTGAGGACGACCATGCCGATGGCGATCTCGTTGCGGGCATAGATGCGCTTGTTGACGACAAACCGGTTCAGCGCGGGATACTGGGAGATCGTACGGATGATCGCGGCGATGATCACGGTCAGATGGCTGTACCGGATCCCTTCTTTGCGCTTTTCGTTGAGATAATGCCGCACCGGTGCGATCGGTATATCCAGCGTCGTCATATTCATCGCGTCGGAACGGCGCTCCATGATATGTGCCGCTACGGGATATTCATAGTCCAGATTTCTCAGTTTTCTGCCATCCGGTCTGCCCATTTTCTTTCACCTAGCCTTTGGAATGTATCTATCATTCCTATTGTATATGAAAAGAACGGCTATTGCAAGACCTAATCTGCAGAAAAGGGAGGGTCATGACCCTCCCCTGCAAACGGGTTCAGACATCGCCGCCCGTCATCATGCGCTGTTTACCGTTCATCAAACTATGCTGCCACGCACAGATATCCCACATAGCCCGCGTATACCGTCAGCGAGAGGATTCCCTGCCAGCGCATGAGCTTGCCTCTGATCAGCGCGGGAACCAGACAGATGCCCGCTACCGCCAGCGATACCGGCAGATCGATCCACAGCGTGCTCCATGCGACAGGCAGCGATCCGCCCAGCACAAAGGAACACAGCGGAAGGATCAGGATCATATCGATGATGTTCGCGCCGACGATATTGCCTACCGAAAGCGACGACTGTTTCTTTGCGATCGCGGTGATCGTGGTGACCAGCTCCGGCAGCGAGGTGCCGATCGCGACCATCGTCAGGGACACAACGCGCTCGGGGATGCCGAGGATATCCGTTGCGATGACGGTGCCGTTGTCAACCAGCAGCCGCGAACCGATCACGATGCCCGCCGCGCCGATCAGGAACAGCAGGATGTTCTTGACGACGGTCTTTTTATCTCTTTTGACGTCATTGCTCCGCGCCGTTCCCATGTCCTTCTTGGCTTCGGCGACATTCTCGATGATGAATACGATGAACACCGCTATCATGATGAACGCTCCGACCATGGATAGCTCGCCCGAAAGCGCCAGCGCCCACAGCAGGATGATCGAGACGATGAGGATCAGCGATTTCGGCAGATACTTGCGGCGTTCGATCACCACAGGCATGGCGACAATGGAAATGCCCAGGATCATACCGGTGTTCGCCGTGACCGAACCGATCGCGTTGCCGGTCGCCATCTCGACCGCGCCGTTAGCCGCGGTCACATCGCCTGCCGCAAGATAGCCCGCGCCGTTTGCCGCCGCTATCACAGATACGATGATCTCCGGCAGGGTCGTCGCAAGGGATACGACCGTTGCGCCGACGATGAAGTGCGGGATCCCGGAGACTTCCGCGATCCAGGACGCCGCGTCGACGAACCAGTCGCCGCCTTTGATGATGCACAACAGTCCGATTCCGAACAGCACGAATACCAATACAGGATTGTCAGACGTCATAAGGATACCTCCAAACTATCAAAAAAGACTCTCAGCGTATACCTCCCCCGTGGGATCATACGCTAAAAGTCTCGTTCCTCATACGTAGATACAAGGTGAACGCCCATCGGCTGCGCCGAGGAATGTTGAACGTTCAATTATAACTACTCCCTTTTAACTTGCAGGATTAAATGTATCACATTAACGGATGATTGTCAAGCGTTCTTTGACGAATCCCGCTGACGCGCTTCTTCCTGTGAAAACACGCATCCGCAGAAATTCTGCCTATATAAATCATATTCCCGGCTCAGTTCGATAGAACGCTTGTAGCCGTTTTTCTTTTTGAAATCGGACGGCAGGTATTCCACACCCTCCTGCTCGCCGATCCGCGTGCCGATCGCGTTGAGCACATCGGCGTTTTTCAGCGGGCTGATGGTGAGGGTCGTCGCAAAGTACCGGCAGCCGATTTTTTTGGCGAGCTTCGCCGTGTAGCCCAATCGCTGCGCAAAGCACAGCGAACACCGTGCGCCGCCCTCGCGGTCGGACTCATGTCCCCTGACCGTTTCGAAGAATTCCTCCGGCTTGTACTCAACGTCCTCAAAGCGGACCTCATCCATCTGCCGCTCGGCGACATAGCGCCTTAACTCTGCATAGCGGTGCAGATACTCCGCCTCGTCGGTGATGTTCGGGTTATAGTAGGCGATGGTGATGGAAAAATGCTCATACAGATATTCCAGCACATAGCTTGCGCAGACCGCACAGCAGACGTGCAGCAGCAGCGAGGGCTTCTCCCCCGCCGCTGTGTTTTTCTCTATCAAAGCGTCAAGCTCTTTTTGATAATTCCGCTTGTTCATGGTTCTCCTTGCAGCCTTCACCCTGAGGGAAAGGCTTATCCGTCATCCGATAATAACCCGCCTCAACGCATCCGCGCTGTCCACGATCACATCTGCGCCGGCTTCTTTCAACTCTCCCGCGCCGCGGAAACCCCAGCTTACGCCGCAGACCTTCACGCCTGCGTTGTGTGCGAAGATGACGTCCACATTACTGTCGCCGACATACAGTACCTCGTCCTGCCGAACGCCGCAAAGCGCGATCGCCTTGAGCAGTGCGTCGGGCGCAGGCTTGCGCGGGACTTCGCTGCGCTGTCCCCACGCAAGGGTGAACCGATGGTCGGGGTACAGCTTCTGGAGGATCTTCGGGACGAACGCGTCCGGCTTATTGGAGATCACCGCGGTCTTTATCCCGCTGTCATCCAGTTCGTTCAACAGTTCGGCGACGCCGGGATATTTGCGGGTATAATCAAGGCAGTGCTCGGCGTAATACGCAGAGAAATCTGCTTTCATCCCCTCGCCCGCTGCGGGTGTATAATGCTCTTTGAGCACCTGCATCATCAGGTTGTCCACGCCGTTGCCGACGAAGCGGCGGTAATCCCCGACGGGATACGGATCAAATCCGCGCCGCTTCAGCGCGAAGTTTACCGCTGCGGCAAGATCCGCGAGGGTATCGGCGACGGTACCGTCCAGATCAAAGGCAATCAGCTTCAGGTCATTCATCATCGTCGTCCCCGTTCATCAGGTCGAGCAGCTCCATCGGATCGGTCGGCTCGGGCGTTTCGGGTTCGGTCTTCATCGCGCGGTCGAAGGTATCGAGCATCTCCTGCGTCCGCGGCGAATCGTCTGTGACCGACTGCGGTTCTTCTGCAGGTTCCCCGCCGCCGTAAACCTTCTTTTCCATTTCTTCCAGCTCTTTGCGACGCAGATCCTTCTTGCGCTGTTCCAGCCTGTCGGCGTCCAGACGCTTTTCGACGTCCTGATTGATCTCGTCCACAACCTTCTTGTTGCGGCTGAGGAGTCCCAGCTCGAAGATACTGAAGGTCGTCGTCTGCTGTGGAGCGGTATCCGGAACGGTATCCGTTTTTTCGGACAGATGATCCTGCTCGGGTACATCGATCACCTCGTTATTGCTCCTGCGGGTATGTGCGGCGCGCTCTCTCCTGATCGGCGGCATCAGCATCCGATAGGCTGCAAGCGTCGTGACGGAGAACAGCGCTATGCCGAAGATGATGTAGAAAACGATATTGCCCGCTTTCGGGATCACGCCGTGATAGCCGACGGTGCCCATACATCCCTTGAGCCCGATCACGGATTCCGCCTTGTTCTTATAAGCAGTCTCCGACGAGCCGTTTGTTACTGTTACGATATTCTCGCCGTTTTCCGTGCTGACGGTATACTTCATATCGACCGTCGCGCTCTCGAGATTCAGCACCTGGCGCAGATCGATATAATCCGTAAAGGTCGTCTTATCCGACAGGGCGCCGTTTTTGCGGTCATACGCGATATAGTTGCCCTTGCCGAAGATGTTCTCGAGCTTTTCGTTCAGCTCGCTGACGGTTCCTTCGCAGGTGACGGAGCAGATAATATACTCGCCGTCGTTGTCCGCTGAAGTCTCGCCGCCCTTGGCTTTGAAGTATTTTGAGGCGTAAACAGGTCCCTCAAATCCGCTTTCGACCGGATAGTGGAACGAGGTGACGCGGCGGAACTTACCGTCGCCGAGACCGGTCAGCTCAAAGCTGACGCCCTTGATGACATACTGTCTGCCGTCGTAGATCCTCAGGTGGGTCACGCCGGTCTCGTCCGTAATGCGGAACGCGCCGTCGTCCCATGTGCCGGAATCCTGCCAGCTGCCGTTTTTGTACAGCGCGCCTTCACCGCGCACCGTGTTGGTCGGCAGCGAATAGGTGTATTTCAGGGTCGGGGGACCATCGGTCTTGCCCGCGAACGACAGCGTATCCAGCGTTTCCTCCAACACCCTGCCGTCATATAGCGGGGTAGACATATTATCCTTGTCGCCGTAGTAGACGCTGACGCCGTCGCTGTCCAGCACCTTGGCGGTGGTGGTCTCCAGCTCGCTGAGATTCAGCCCCTCAAAGGTCACGGTAAAGAGAACATTGTTGCCCTCGTGCGTATCTGAGATCTGTGCGCTGTCGCCGACCAGATCTTCAAAGTATTCGTTGATCTTCTTTTTGTTTTCGGAGTAGGTGTCCGCCGGGATGGCAAAGACAAAGCTGCGGTCAAAGAGACGGCTCATCAGCCCTGCCTTTTCGTTATAGGTCTTGACCTCTACCGAGCTGACAGCGATGCCCTTGCCCTTGTTGATGCTGACGGTCGATCCGGCGTCGTAGGTTTCCTTATCGATCGTCACCTTGTTGACAGAGTACTCAAAGGCATAATCTTTGGTCGCGTCGGCAGCCCCGGTATCGCGTTCGATCCATCCGACCAGCTCGCTGACGTCAAAATCCTCCGCCATGCGCGTACCGCTGAACATCACGGTATCTTTGCACGCGAGTACCGCGTTTGCGTCACGCCCGATGATGGCGGTGATCTGCGACTCGTATGCCGACAGGCTGTCAAAGCTCAGCTTCAGCTCAAAGCTGTAGCCGTCCTCGGTCGCGCCGAGATAGGTGAACTTCGCGCCGTCGACGGCTGCGGCGGGATTCTCTTCTAAGATATCGTCCTTGATCGCGTCGATGTCTGCGTTCAGCGGATAAACGACCGTGATCGTTCGCGAGCCCTTGAAATCTTTTGTTATCGTCATCACGGATTCGACCCGCACCTTGGGCGAATCGCATCCGGTCAGCATCATACACAATGCCGACAGCATCAGCACCGCCAGTACGGCGGCAAGAATTCTTCGCATAAGCATAACCTCTCAATCAGCGAATCACGGGAATCGGGTGCGGGCAGCACCCGCCCTTCACCGTTCACTGTTCGCCGTTAACCGTTCACCGATTAATAGTATCCCTTGGTTTCTCCGATCAATACCGCCCTGCACGGTGCGGCTTCTGCACCGCCGATCTTCAGCGGGAACGCAGACAGCGTATAAGAGCCGTCCTCGACGCCCTCAAGATATAAGCCCTCCAGCACGGCGATCCCCGCGCGGGCAAGCTCCAGATGCGGCATATATTCGTCAAACGGCGGAGCGATGGAGATCGCGTCTGTGCCGATCAGCAGCAGATTGCTGTCGGCGATCACGCGCGCCGCCGATACGGACAGAAACGCGTTGCCGTTCGAATGCAGGATCAGCCGGCGCTCACAGTGCGGCAGCAGCCGTTCCATATCCTCGCCGGTGAGGATCCCCTCGATGGTCACCACCGTGCATTTGCCGTAGAACTGCGACAGCCGCAGCGCGGTGACGTCCTTGCCCTCGTCGTCAAAGTGCAGGGGCGCGTCGATATGGGTCGCGGTGTGACTGCAAAGGCTGACAGCCGACAGGTTATACATCGCGCCGTCGTCGATCTTTTTCAGCCAGCGCACGGAAGGACGCGGGTCGCCCTCATAGACCTTCGCCGTCAGGACCTCCCTGGAAATATCGTATATCAACATATGCAGCACCTCGATCCGTCTGTCGGGCAAATCCATACCATATATAGTACATAATCACCCATTATAGCCTTATTATAACACACTCCGACAAAAAATAAAGAACTTTCTGTAAATATTGTCCGCTCTCATTCTATCGCCTCTGCAAGCAGCGAACCCTCCTGTTCATCGATGTGACATTCCATAACACCGCAAAAGCAGGAGCGCTTTCACACTCCTGCTTATCTGTTAATCCTCTCCCGGTAGGGCGTCTGCATTCACAAACATCAGATACCTCGCGTTACAGATATTCTTTTTGAACCATTCTACCTTTTCATCGGTCATGAGATAAATATCCACGTCCACCCGGTTATTCCTTTCGTCCAGCGCCATCCCGATCACATCGTCGGCAAATGCATTACCCTCGCTTCTCAGCTCGGCAAGCCTGCCGTTGATGCTTTTGATTGCCCGGCTCAGCTCATCGTAGCTGTACCTGCATTTTTCATAGCGTACATTCTTCCCAAGCTGTGTAAATTCATCGCTCCTGCTCATATCTGTCAGCAGTATCACCTGCACATTACCGTCCAGATAAGTGCCTCCGTAGTATCGGCGCTGCGCCGAAGCGACGTCTTCATCAAACAGCTTACCGTTCTCCCGAAAGAACTCACTGACGTTTTCCATCGGCTGTCCGGGATTGTTATTCCAGTCAAAGACAATTCCGATCCACGGCTCTCCCGTCGCGGCAAGTACGACCGCATTACTCAGCACAAACAATATGAAGGCTGCCGCTGCTGCCCATGCAGTCCGCCTCAGGATAATCTTATTTTTTATCCGCCTATCTTCCTTGTTCATACCCTCAACCTTTATCAAAAGCTCCTTGGGTGCATGAATCTTATCAAAGGTACTTTGATACAGTTCTTTTGTTAACTCGCGTTTCATGTTCACGCCTCCTCCAGATTTGTTTTCAACTTATTTCGCGCTCTTTGCAGTCGGGTTTGCACGTTGCTCTCGGAAATGTGCAATATCTCTGCAATCTCCGAACAAGAGTATCCCTCGTAGTAATACAGATGGAGTACCGCGCTGTATTTAGGCGGCAGACGACGGATCTCTTCGAGCAGCCACCGTTCGTCGTCCTCCAATACCGAAGGTTCACGCTCGAGCTCGTCGAAAAAGCCGACCTTTTTTCGCCAAAAGGAGCCGAACGCATTCTTGCACTCGTTGACCGCTACGCGTATCAGCCACCGACGGATATGCGCATCGTCGGCAAACGATGTATCGGTTGTCAAAAGCTTCAAAAAAGAGTTTTGCGCCGCATCCTCGGCATCCGTTCTGTTGCGGCAGCAGCTCAATGCTGCCCGATAGACGTCGTCGAGATACTTCTCGGCAATTCTCTGATACTCCCTTCGCTCCATGCAGCCCCTCCTTTCCGTACGCTTTTAAAAGGCCTTTCACTATATAAACAATCGCGGAGGCGATCATATCACAAATATTTTTTCAACATAGTATCATCAATTCTCCATTCTCCGTTATTCATTATCCAAAAAAAGAAAAAGCCCCATCAAACGATGGGGCAGAATCTTGAACTATCAGACCAGCTCGATGATTGCCATCTCTGCTGCGTCGCCGCGGCGGGGGCCGATCTTTGTGATACGGGTGTAACCGCCGTTACGATCCTCGTACTTGGGAGCGATCTCCTTGAACAGCTTGGTTGCGACGTCCTCTTTTGTGATGAACGCCATAACCTGTCTTTTGTTCGCGAGCGTATCCTTCTTCGCGACGGTGATCATCTTCTCGGTCAGAGAAGCGACCTCCTTTGCGCGAGTGACAGTTGTTTCGATTTTTCCATTCTCGAGCAAGAATGTTACGAGAGCTCTGAGCATCGCAAGACGCGCGTCGGTAGCTCTGCCCAGTTTTCTGGTACCCGGCATTATTCTTCACTCCTTTCGGGTGTATTCATTGTATCAAATGTCACGCCTCGTTGTCCTTTATTCTCCGCGGATAACGCCTGCTCGTCAGTTGTTATCCGGGAGCTTCGGACCTCAGCGCTTCTGTTTATTCGTCTTCTTTACGAAGACTGAAGCCCAGCGTATCGAGCTTGAAAACAACCTCTTCGAGAGATTTACGGCCGAGGTTGCGAACCTTCATCATGTCTTCCTCAGACTTGGAGATCAGGTCTTCTACGGTGTTGATGCCAGCGCGCTTGAGGCAGTTGAACGAACGGACGGACAGGTCGAGCTCTTCGATGGTCATCTCGAGCACCTTCTCCTTGCCCTTGTCGTCCTTCTCAACCATGATCTCGGTGTTGTAGCCTCTG
>CADBOO010000112.1 GCA_902796225.1 uncultured Ruminococcus sp. | reverse complement strand
TGAATAAAATGTATCCGGGGAATAGATAAACACGTCAAGAACAATGTTATCAATAACGGATGAATCATGTGTTCGCCCGCTGTTTGCGATTACAAGAGCATCGAAATCGCTGTTTATGCTTGCGCTTCCGTCGGCGAACGAACCGTAGACAATGATGGCGTCCGGCTGATAAGCTTCTTTCAGGTAGTCAATAATTCTATCTGTGATTTCCATATCCTTCAACTCCGGCAATTCTGATTTGTCTGTTTCTTTGATATCAATAGAACCGTCTCAATGTGTTGCACTTTGTCTTAACGAAGATATTGTCCGACTTTCCATAATCGCCGCGACTGTTGCGACAAGGCAGATAAGCGGGACGGTGTATCGTATGTTGATGATCGTCAGCGTAAAGGGAAGCATAAACACCAACGCTCCCGTGACCTTATTGATCACGGAATGGACCGCTGTCAGCGTATGACGGCGGACGAATCCGATCACGATATTGACGACCTTGATCAGCGCGATCACACCGACCCAACCAATCATCCACAGGGGCAGCTCGAGGATCGGTAGGAGCTTTATCAATAGGGCGGCGGCAAAAACGATATCGGCAAGGGTGTCGAGCTTCGCGCCGAATGTGGTTGCGGTATTCGTTTTCCGCGCGACCAATCCGTCAACAATATCGGATAATCCGGCGGCTGTGTATAACGCATAAAACGGCAACGACAGCGGCATACAGAACACCAGCGCGAGGCTGCACAGTATTCTGAGAACTGTTATCCCGTTCGCCAAATTGATGACGGTCATGTTTCTGCGTTATCTGGTTCTCGATGATTTCTCCACACCATCGGCAGGGCGTCACGTATTTCTTCGTTTGTCAGTTTACTGACCGATCGTTTCATCAAGCGTTTTCACCCCGCAGCCTTTGCTCGCGTAGTAAGCAAGCATTTCGTCGATCTTTTTGAGATCGTAACTAGTCACGCAGTCGGAAAGTACATGAACGGGATAGCCCGCCTTTGTCATGTTGTAGCAGGTGGATTTTACGCAGGCGGTCGCGTCTGCTCCGCAGACATAGAATTCTTCGATTCTGTTTTTCGCGATAAAATCACGGAACGCCTCACTTGTCAAAGCGTTGCTCTTTGTTTTGACGAAGATATCGTCCGACACGACGTTCAGCTCCGTCACCAATTCAGCACCCTTAGTATCGGGTTTGAAGGTGCGTGTACCTGCGGTGATATTGTTGTGTTTGATATAGACGATGTGCATCCCGACCGACTGTGCCCAAAGGATAGCTGTATTAGCTTTTTCGATGATGCTCCTATAGTTCTTGGTAATATCATTTTGTAAGTCGATAACGACAAGCGCACAATTTTTCATTTTAGCTTCTCCTAATGTCCTCTATGTTTTTCTTTACGTTTTTGCTGTTTCAGCTCGAACAGCCGCTGTTTTTCGGCTTCCCTCTGCTCGCGGGATTTTTGCTTGCGCTCGAGCTTGTTTTCTTCATACTGCTTTTGCAGCGCTTGCTGCGACTTGGTGCCGACGCCTGATTGTTCAAGCTGTTTCTGCGCGTTTCGCTGACGGCGCTTCGGGTTGTCCGCCTTATGCTTGATCTCTGTTTTGACGGGCGGACTGAACCGCAGGTGACTGAAATATCTCAGGATAAAGGTGTAGATTTCTGCATCACTGAGTTCCGCGCCGAATACGACCCTGCATACGGAGAGCTTCTTGCCGTCCAGCTCCTCGAACACGCCTACCCAGAATGGATCGTCAAAGTAAACCGTCAGCTTGGATTCAAGTGCCATCTTGATCTTTTATTTCATACGGCTTGTCCCAGGAGCCGATCTCTATCAGATTACCTTCGGGGTCGGCGATATAACAGGTGCGTTGTCCCCAGGGCTCGGTCGTCGGTTCCATCACAGGCACAGCGCCGTTTTCCACAGCCGCTTTGAAGGATGCGTCGACCTCATCAAAGGTATCGACATACAACGCCAGCTCAAAGTGACCGTTCAGACCGCTCGTGTAGCTGTATTTTCGGTTGGTCATTTTTTCAAAGTCTTTTCTGCCGTAGAGCAAAAACAACGTTCCGTCCTTGACAAGATACACGTTTTTCGTATCCTCAGCCTCTTTGATCGCAAAGCCGAGCACATCCCTGTAAAAGCGTATCATGCTGCCCATATCGTTTACGAGTATTCCGAAACCATCTAATCGCATAGCTTACCTCCGAATTCACTCAGTCATATACACATCGCAGAAATGACGGATATGCCGTTCGATGCATTCCATACTTTCCTGCGCGCAATCCGGCTGCCTGTCCGCTTTGGATACCCATAGAGCGACCGGTGCGGTCACCTCGGTCGCGAGCAGCTCGGGATCATCCTCCTTGAACAGACCCTTACTCATCATCCCATTGATGATTCTCGCGTACATATCCCGAACCCCGTCCATCTGATGCTTTGTGGTGATGGCGGCAAAGCGTTCATTTCGGAATTGCTCGCGCACAAGGAATTTGCGCATCTTGCGGATCATCGGATCATACACGGTAAAAGAGACTCTCTCTATCGCCGATCGGATGAATTCCTCCTTGCTCTCGGGCAGCCTCCCGATATGCTTGTCTGAGCCGAAAGATTCCTCATAACGGGCTTCCGCCATATCGATCAGCGCGTTTAAGATATCCTCTTTTCCCTTGAAATGATTGTAGAGCGACGGCGCCTTGATCCCGACCTTCTCGGCAATTTGTTCCACACTCGTTCCGTCATAACCGTTCTCGGCAAACAGCGTCAGTGTTTCATCCAGTATTCGATCTCTTGTTGTCATCATAACCCCCAAAAGAAATAGACTAATAACCGTTAGTTTCATTATAACTAACGGTTATTAGTCTGTCAAGCGTCAAAGACGCTTTTTCCTCTGAAAAACACGTATTATTCGGAAAAATGATAGACGGCGGGCTTTGATTTTCCCTGAAAACAAAGGATCGTGTACTGATTTCTTATCATATGATTACTTCCAGCCGTCTTTTTTATCGAGCAGCGCAAAGAGCGCATGCTCTTTTTCGCCGATCATCTCTGTCGTATCGCCGAAGAGCATCACCTTGTCGGAGCCTTTGTTCTGCAACCACTTCGGCAGACTGCCGCCGTTGGGATCGCCGGTAGCCGCGAAATTCTTCCAGTAGCCGACCATCTGCGCGCTGAGCTCCCTGTCACGGCTGTCGTACAGCTTTGAGCTATCGGGGATATTGCCGTAGCAGTAGACTTCTTCACCGCTGTGCCAATCGCCGAGCCTGCCGTTCGTTTTGGCAAAGAGGTATTCATAGACGGGGATATGGTTCTCGACTGCAAGGCGGTTCAGACAGTAGTGGGGATAATCGAAAAATACCGCGCCGTAGATTTCTGCCCAGTACTCATCCGCCTGTTCATCCGTTTCGGCGGGATAGATCGCGAGGACCTCGTCGGTCAGATCGCCGAAGTAATCGCGGATCTTTTGCTCGTAGTTTTTCATATTCGCATGATCGAAGATGATAAACGCCGCGCTCTCTTCATCATTATAGCCGTGCAGGATCGCCTCTTCGTTATGCACGCCCTTCTTGTACGATTCGTAGGGCGTCTCGGTCAGGGCGTAGCCGTCAACCGTCATATGGTGATGCAGGTCCGCCTGCGCGACCAGCTTTTCCGCAGGCAGTTTTCTCAGCTCGTCGACAGAGCTGCAGCCGCATTCCTCCTTTGTCTTTTTACCCGCTTCGAGGGCTTCTTCCATCGTGCGGAAGGAGTGCGGAGGATTGACGGACGCGACGGTGGAGCTTTCCAGGATCACGCGCTTGAACAGCCCTTTCGCAAGGGGCGAGGTACAGAGTGCGCTGACGCTTGCCGCGCCTGCCGATTCACCTGCAAGGGTGACGTTATCGGGATCGCCGCCGAATGCCGCGATATTGTCGCGTACCCATTCGAGCGCCTTGATCTGGTCGAGCATCCCGTAGTTGCCGGTGGTGCCGTTCGGGGACTGAGCCGCCAGTTCTTCATCGGCATAGTAGCCGAAGATCCCGAGGCGGTAACCCATGTTCACAACGATCACGCCCTCTTTTGCCAGCCCTTCGCCGCTGTAATCCGCATACCACGGCTGACCGGTCTGGAGCGAGCCTCCGTGAACATACACCAGTACGGGCAGTTTCTTCGCACTGCCGGCAGGCTTCCAGATATTCAGATAGAGCGAGTCCTCGCTGACGGGCTCGGTATAGTTATCGTCGAGCGAAATCTCGTAATCATGATAGCCGATGATCTGCGTGAGCGAATTGACGATCGGCAGCTTCTGCGGCTGCATACTCATGGGAGCAAAGTGATCGGCTTTCAGCACGCCGTCCCAGGGCTTCGGATCCTGCGGCTCCTTCCATCTCAGCTCGCCGACAGGCGGCTCGGCATACGGGATGCCTGTATACACCTCGACGCTTTTGTCCTCGTTATACACGCCCTGAAGATCCCCCTGACGCACCGTGACGATATCGGTCGCCTCGGGGTTCTTCACATTGACGGCGGGTACGCTCTGCACCGGCGGCCATGTCAGGAACACGACGCCGACAAACAGCGCGATCCATCCGAGCCACGCGGCGCATTTCAGGTACCATTTGTTTTTCTTTTTGACGATCAGCCGGTGGACGGCATAGAATCCCGCAGCTATAGCGGCAGCAAGGATAAAGCCGAACACCGTGTTTTTGTTCAGTTCCAGTACGGCGAGCATCAGCAGCAAAAGCAGCGCCGAAAAGCTCACAAACAAAACTTTTTTCACTTTCATCGTTTCCTCCGGTGCTTATCCCTTCAAAATAAAAACATACTCTTTCAGTCTGTCGAAGGCTTCGACGACCTTTGCGTACGGCAGGGCGAGGTTCATGCGGACGCCCCACGGGTCGTGGAACGGCGCGCCCTGCTGCCATGCGACGCCGACGTCCCAGCCCTTACGGATCAGCTCGTCGATGGTCAGGTTGTGACGCTTGCAATAGTCCTCACAGTGCAGGAACAGCATATACGTCCCCTCGGGCCTGCCGACCTCGATCCCGTCGAAGTTTTGCCGTATTGTATCGACCGCATAATTGACGTTCTGTGAAAGCACCTGACACAGCTCGTCCACCCATTCGTGCCCCTCGGGCTTATACGCGCCGATCAGGGCGTGCATGGACAGCACGTTCATCGAGTTATAATGGCTCATCGCCGACTGACGGCGCACCCTGTCGCGCAGGTAGGTATCGTAGATGATGTGATAGCTGCCGATCAGCCCCGCTAGGTTGAACGTCTTGCTCGGGGCATAGACGGCGATCGTGCGCTGCTTTGCGTCGTCGGAAATACTCTGTGTCGGAATATGCTTATTGCCGTTCAGGAGAATATCCGACCAGATCTCGTCCGAGATCACGATGCAGTTGTTGCGGCGAAAAACCTCCATCGCCTGTTCGAGTTCCTCACGTGTCCAGACTCTGCCGCAGGGATTATGCGGGCTGCAGAGGATCGCGAGATGGATGTGATTCGTCCTGAGTCTCCTGTCCATATCTTCAACATCCATGCGCCAAATGCCGTCCGCGTCTTTTTTGAGAGGGCTCAGCTCGGCGACCCTGCCGACGTCCTCCAGCACATGGGTAAAGCCGATGTAAGTCGGGCTGTGGAGCAGGATCTTTTCACCCGGCGCGGTGAACGCCTGTATCACCGTGCTGACGCAGCCGAGCACGCCGTTCTCATAGCCGATATGCTTCCTCGTAAGACCCGTCACGCCGTTGCGCTGTTCGTGCCAGCGGATGATGGAGCTGTAGTATTCGTCGGTCGGAATGTAGTAGCCGTAGAGCGGGTGCTCCGCGCGTTTAGTGATCGCCTCGGGGATGGTCGGCACAGTCATAAAATTCATGTCCGCGACCCACATCGGGAGCTTGGAGAAGCCCGCCTTCGGAGCCGTCGGCGCGACCGCCCAGCTCACATTCGCCCCGATGGCGTCAACCGCCAACGCATCCTTACCGGTACGATCCGGCATCGTTGTAAAATCGTATTTCATATCCATTCTCCATATCGATATCTTCTCGTTTTGATAACCTGCGGAACATCTTTACCGCCGCTTCGTAATAGACCCTCTCGGCGTTTGTTATCGCTTCCTCGAGAGAGGTTTTCTCGTCGACAAGTGAATACAGAGCGGTGATACCATAGTCGTATAGCTGCTGTGCGCCGTCGGCGATCGAGCCGCACAAGCCGACCGCGGGGATCCCTTTTGCCTTCGCGCGCAAGCCGACTCCCTGCATCACCTTGCCGCAGAGGGACTGCGCGTCTGCTCTGCCCTCGCCGGTCACGATGAGGTCTGCTTCCTCAATCAGCTCGTCAAAGCCGATCAGGTTCAGCACGGTTTCGATGCCCGACTGCATTGTCGCGTTCAGAAAGACTTTCATCGCCGCGCCTAATCCCCCTGCCGCGCCCGATCCCTCGACCGTATCGCAGTCAACGCCGAATTGCCGTTGTATCACATCGCGGTAGTTCTTCATACCGCTTTCGAGCAGCTCCGTCATCGCGGGAGTCGCACCTTTTTGCTTGGCGTAGGTATAGGTCGCGCCGTTCTCGCCGCACAGGGGATTCTTCACATCGCACAGCACGGTGACGCACGCGTCCGCCAATCGGCTATCCAAACCGTCAAGGTCAATCTGTGCCACATCTTCCAAGTCCCTGCCGCAGCCGATCAGCTCATTGCCGTTCCTGTCAAGGAATCTCGCTCCGAGCGCGCGCAGGCAGCCCATGCCGCCGTCGTTGGTCGCCGAACCGCCGATCGCGATATACAGCTCCCGACAGCCGCGATCCAGTGCGTTTCGTATCAATTCACCGGTGCCGAAGGTGGTGGTATTCAGCGGATTCCGCAACGCTTCCGGGACAAGCGTCAAGCCTGAAGCCGCCGCCATCTCAATGATCGCTTTCCCGCCTGCGATACCATAGCTCGCCTGTATCTCATTCATCAACGGATCATGGATGGCTGTTGTGATTCTTTCGCCATTCAGCGCTTCGATCACCGCGTCCACCGTACCCTCGCCGCCGTCGGCAACCGGTACACCGACGCATGCGCATTCGCCGAACACCTCATGCGCGGCTTTTGTCAACAGCGCGGCGGTATCTTCACTCGACAGACTGCCCTTCAGGCTGTCCGACACGAATATCAGCTTCATCCCTCACACCTCCGTTCTGTATGCTCCCATCATAGCAGAAATGAAAATGGTTGTCCAGTTGGAAAGGAGCAGAAATTGTCCGGATTGTGCTTGAATCAATCGCGCTTTCAGCCTATAATAGAGGTGAAATGCGAGGTGGCTGATGATGAAAGAATACTTGGACTGTATTTCCGTTGAGAATATGCGCGAGAGCGACCGCCTGACAATCGAAAACTATGTGTCGGGTCGCACGCTGATGTACCGCGCAGCGCTCGGCGTATACAAAGCCGCTGACTGGCACGGCAATATCGTGATCGCGGTCGGAGGCGGCAACAACGGCGGCGACGGTTACGCGCTCGCCCGCATCCTCAAGCGCCGCAATTACGGTTGCAGAATCGTAAAACTCAGCGACAAACTGACCGAGGACAGCGGTTATTACGCAAAAGAAGCGCAGTCACTCGGCGTGCCGTTTGAATCCTATCAGCCGGGAGCTTTTGAAAGTGCCGAAATTGTTGTTGACTGTCTGCTCGGTACCGGCTTTCAGGGCAGCCTGCGCGAGCCTTGGCTCAGCGCCGTGAATGAGATCAACGCGAGCAAGGCACAGGTGATCAGTGTAGACATCAACAGCGGCATGAACGGCGATACCGGCGAAGCTCAAACCGCTGTCTGCTCCGACCTCACCGTCACCATCGGCTATGTCAAGCGGGGACTGGTATCGGAAAACGCCGCCCGTTATATGAAAAAGCTGATCGTCGCGGATATCGGCATCGTACTCGCAAAACAGGAGTATACAATCTGTCCTGCTTCTGAATACAATCAGTCACACGGCGGCACAGTGATCCCCGCTCCATCATATCTGCTGCTGGAGCCGGTCGACGTTCATGAAGCTGAGCTGCCTGAAGGAGGATCAGTGATATGAAATCGATATTGATCAAAGACACCACCCGTGAAGAGCGGGAGAAGATTGTTCGTCAAGCGCTGTGGGGCTCATGCGGCGCGGAATGTGAATTCTGTTCCGGCTGTGATAATCGCGGCGGCGGCAGAATCGAAAGTCTGTATCAGCCGTATATTGATGGGCTGAAAGAAATCAACGAGATCAACGCTGAGTACAGAGCGCCTTTTGTGCGATAAGAATGGAATCGAATAAAAAAACCGTTATAGCAAGAAAACCACCCGCATCAAATATGAGGAAGTCAATGAAGGAACTGACAAAAATCAGCAAGAAGCTGTCATATATGCTTCGGCACAGCACCGAACCATTGTATATCGACCTTAACGGCGGCTGGGCTGACGTCAACACGATCATAAAGGCTCTCAGAGTTAAGTATCCGCAGGTCGGCAGAGCAGTATTGGATGAGATCGTCGCTAACGATGAAAAAGGAAGATACTCCTATAATGCCGACAAAACGAAAATAAGAGCCAATCAGGGTCACTCGATACCCGGCGTGATGATCGAAATGGAACAGCCGGATCCGCCCGAATACCTGTATCACGGAACGGCAACAAGATTTCTTGACAGTATCAAGAGAACCGGCTTGATCCCCATGAGCCGACAGTATGTCCATATCTCACCGGACTTCGAAACAGCAGTCAAGGTCGGGAAAAGGCACGGAAAACCGGTCGTTCTGGTCATAGACGCCAAGCGATTTGTCGCCGACGGGAATGAACTGTATCTGTCTGCTAACGGAGTATGGCAGGCAAAGCAGGTTCCGCCGGAGTATTTTACGATCAAAAATGCAGAATGACACAATTATCAGTTATAGCAAGGTTTTACATATGAAACGAAAAACAGCCAAAGAGCAGTTTTCATAAAGCATACTCCGGATAACTTCCCGTTTTGTCATACCATAGCGAACCTCGGGCTGCAAAAGGCACGGCGTTAGCTTTTATACCGGTATAAAGGTCTGTATTATTGCGAAAATATCCTCCCCTGCGCGGCTCAAATGATCCATGCAGAGGAGGATTTCTATTTGCTGTATTTCCGTTTAGATTGAATCGGCTGCCATCTATCAGCTGATTGACACAAATCAAAACAATGACAGCTCTCACATCACCAGAACGGCTTTGATACACTTGCCCTCGTGGGATTCCTTGAAAGCGGTGTTGATCTCATCGAAGGGATAGAACTTGATCAGCTTATCGAAGGGGAACATTCCCTTGCGATAATAGTCAAGCAGCTTCGGGATAAAGAGCTTGGGGATAGCGTCGCCCTCAATGATACCGATCAGGCTCTTTGCGTCGCCCATCAACTCCTGCTGGATATTAAAGGTCACGTCGCCGGTAGCTCCGAGCACCACGGCGGTACCCATAAAGCGGCAGCTTGCCAACGCTTTTTTCACAAAGTCCGGCACACCCGAGGTATCGATGGCGTAGTTGACGCCACCGTTGGTGATCGCCTTGATATCGCCTACGATATCGTCGGTCTCTTTGCGGTTCACCGTATGCGTCGCGCCAAGCTCCAGAGCGAGCTTCAGGCTGTTTGCGTTGCCGCCGACCGCGATGATCTTCTCACAGCCTGCGATCTTCGCCGCCATAATCGCGCTCATACCCACGGTTCCGCAGCCGAATACCGCGATACTGGAACCGAATTCCGGACGCAGACGATTGAGCACCGCGCCGGCTCCTGTCTGGATGCCGCAGCCTAAGGGTGCGACCAGTCGCAGATCGATCTCTTCATCGGGCAGCTTCACGGCGCTGGACGCGCTCACTACGGCGTATTCCGCAAAGGAGGACTGACCGAAGAATGACGCGATAGGCTTTCCGTCCTTTGAAAGGCGTGTAGTACCGTCAGCCATAACGCCGCCGAAATTGATCGCGTTGAAATTTTCGCAAGCGTGCTGATGGGCGCTCAGACAATTCTGACAGTGACCGCAGAAGCCGAAGCTCATGCCTACCTTGTCGCCGGGCTTGAATTCTTTTACGCTGCGACCTACCTCTACAACGGTACCGCAGCCTTCGTGACCGAGCACAGCGGGAAGCGGCACGGGAATGACCTGACCCTTGGCTGCCTCATCCGTATGGCAGACGCCGCAAGCGGCGATCTTCACCAGGATCTCGTCGTCTTTCGGAGCGGCAAGCTCTACCTCTTCCATAGTGAACGGCGCGCCTACTTCCCAGGTAACTGCTGCTTTCATTTTCATCCTATTGACCTCCTTTGGATTATTACCATCATGTTGTTATCATACTACCTTAAAGACATCGACTTTGCAACGGACTTTTGTATCCGTTTTTATAATCCGTTCGATAAAGAAGCAGTTTTTTATCATATGACTTGACAAAACGGTAAAGAAGCGATATAATCCAGTTAGCAACAGGTAACTGGATATAGAATCATACCGTCAGCATCCGGAAACGGGTGCTTGCTTTCAGGGTATTAGTTAGCAGTTGCTAACCGCCGCACATGAGGATGGAGGGATGCACGGATGTCGGAGGAAATGATCGTCAAACACTGTTCGCCGACCTTGGCGGGATTGAAAACAGGAAACCTGTTCAGCTGTTCCTACAACGACAAAGGTGAGATCCTCTGCTTTCTGCGTGAATGGAACATAAGGCTCAAAAGCAAAGGCGTTCGGCTGATCCCGCTTCGGCTGCAGGAGAACAAAGCGCTGATCTATGTTTACCGTCCCTCGCAGCTGAGCAGGGATTTCAGTGACAGCGCTGTATGCGATCTTCTTTCTCAGCATGGCTACTGTACCGAGAGCTGTGAAAAATGTGTGGTCGAGCTGATGAAGCGTATCCGTCAGAGCGAGGACTTCCCGCATGAGATCGGGCTGTTCCTCGGCTATCCCTGCGAGGACGTCAGGGGCTTCATCGAGAACAAAGCATCATGCTTCAAATGCGTCGGCTGCTGGAAGGTGTACGGCGACGCGGACAAGGCGCAGAAGCAATTTGAGCGCTTCAAAAAATGCAAAAGAGTTTATCAAAAACAGTATGAAAGCGGCAGACCGCTGACGCGGCTGACCGTTTCCAAATAAAGAATGAATTGTAGCGATTTCATTTTTTGCACCATATTCCCCTTAAGCGAAACGCGGTCGTCGTGATCCGACGGCTGCGTTTTTCGCAAATCCCTACTTGAAAGAATGAGTTGATTTGAAACAACCCTCGCCGCTTTCCCGGCTGATGGAATATGCGGGCGGTTATAAAATCCTGACAGTTCTTTCGTGGATCCTGTCATTCATCAGCGCGCTGACGGCGGCTTTGTATCCAATATTTTTTTGATAAGTATATCTTCGTTAAAATAGGTAAGTAAATAAACTGTAGCTTGAAGGAACGCATACTCATATTTTTTCTAACTATGAAATCATACTTGTGGCTAGTTCTATGATAGCAAAGGTCGTCTGCGTTTGCTGTTCCTTTGCTGTAATGGACGCCTCGCCGTCACCCGATTGATCACCATAGTTGCCAAACCCGGCATGATTACCTCCGTCGATGATCTTCTCCGTGTAATCGAGCGGAAAATACTTCTTTGCGTCCTCATATGCGTCACGATCCAGCACGCCATCCTCGGCGCCGTAGATCGACAGTAAGCGAATCGAATCATCCATCTTTTGCGTCGGATAGGCAGCAAGCAGCACAACGGCGTCTACTGTATCCGCGTGATCGGAAGCATACCCGGCTGCGATCATACCTCCCATTGAATGGCCGCCGATGATCCAATGGTTGTAGTGATAGCTATTGACGATTTTGTCTGCGGCGTTTTTGTCGAAGATCGCCATGCGCATCGGCATATCGAGCAAAAAGCAGTCAACGCCGTTATCGGCAATCTGTTTCATCAGCGGAAGATACGCCTGTGTGTCTACTTTTGCCCCGGGATAAAATACCAGTGCAGTATCCTCTCCGGGGCCATCCAACAGATAGCCGCCGCCAATCTCTGTAACACTTGCGCCGCTCGGATCGGAAAGCACCGTGAGCGCTTCCTCTTGTGCTGAATAGTGGATGTTAATAAAAATAAACGCAGCGATGCAAAACACCGCCAGACCTGCCCCGATACCGATCAAAACATGAAGGAGCATCGGCGGCTTTTTTTTGAGCTTTTTACGAATCAGACCCGTTATCAGAAAGCTGAGTCCGAATACGATCGCTATTGCTGCGATAGATATAAATATGTACTTCATTTCCGGCTTCTCCTACTCATTGATTGCTCAGAATATCGTCAATTTATATTATTTCTCCTATTGTCTTTCTGATTCGGTTTTGATAGGCTATGCTTTCGTCAACCAGCGTCGATCCGATATCAAAGAAAATCCATTTGATGTTATTCATGATACCCTCAATCGTTAGATCAGATGATTTCTACCAGCGTAGCGCATAAGTTAACGAGATCATAGCGAACGCCTTCTCTGCTTCGCCATTTTCTTCCGTCCCAATCCTGACCCGACAGATCATCTCCGCCGTATATCAAAGCACCGTATGCGAATTTT
>CADBOO010000111.1 GCA_902796225.1 uncultured Ruminococcus sp. | reverse complement strand
GATGACGCTGACGTCGGAGATATTCGGTATATTTTCAATGCGGCAGGGCTCATCGCACAGAACAACGCCGGGGATGATCGCCACGGCGGCGTTCTTGGCGCCGCTGACAGTGACCTCTCCGAAGAGGGGCTTGCCGCCTGTGATCATGATTTTTTCCAAAATCGTACACTCCTTAGAGTTTATATAGGAACAGGGATCATCGATTGAAATAAGGGTGGATCCCGATATTTTTTGCACAACGAACAACGCAATAGGCTACTGCGTTATAATTAAGATAATACAAAGGAGAGGCATTGTCAACCGAAATAGAATATTGTAATCAATTTTGGTGATATTGTATGTAAATCTTCGGCGGGTATGTTGGAAATTTCTATAATTATAATTCTTATATGTAATTATTTTGTAATCTGCCGCGATGAATTCCGCACAAAGAAAAACCGCGGCTCATCACCGCGGTATTCTATGATCTTTTTTCAGCCGTTCCAGTACTTTCGGTCGAGGGAACGGTACTGGATCGCCTCGCTGATGTGGTCTGCACGGATGACCTCGCTGCGGTCGAGGTCGGCGATGGTACGGGCGACCTTCATGATGCGGTCATAGGCGCGGGCGGTAAGGCTGAGCCGGTCGAACGCCGCCTTCAGCATCCGGTCGGCGCGGTCATCCGTCACACAAACCTTGTCGAACTGCGCCGCTTCGATCCGTGCGTTGCAGCGGATGGAAGTTCCTTCGAACCGCGCGGTCTGGATCGCGCGGGCAGCGTCGACGCGCTCGCGGATCGCGGCGCTGGGTTCTTCGCCGGATTTGGCGGTAAGGTCGTCATAATCGACGGGCGGGACTTCGATATGCAGATCGATGCGGTCGAGCAGCGGGCCCGAGATACGGTTGAGGTATTTACGGACGGCATTCTCGGAGCAGGTACACGCCTTTTTCGGATGGTTATAGTATCCGCACGGACAGGGATTCATCGCGGCGACCAGCATGAAGGACGACGGATAGGTATAGGTCCCGTTCACGCGGGCGATACTGACAATGCCGTCCTCGAGCGGCTGGCGCAGTACCTCGAGGGTAGAACGGGAGAATTCGGGCAGCTCGTCGAGGAACAGCACGCCGTTGTGGGCAAGCGAGATCTCGCCGGGCTTCGGAGTGGAACCGCCGCCGGTCAGACCGACGCGCGAAATGGTATGGTGAGGCGCTCTGAAAGGCCGGCTCGCGATCAGTCCCGAGCCTTTGCCGAGGGTGCCGGCGATGGAGTGGATCTTGGTGGTCTCGATGGTTTCTTCAAAGGTCATCTGCGGCAGGATGGTGACGAGGCGCTTCGCAAGCATGCTTTTACCCGCGCCGGGCGAGCCGATCAAGAGGACGTTATGCCCGCCCGCTGCGGCGATCTCCATCGCGCGCTTCGCTTCATTCTGCCCCTTGACCTGTGAAAAATCAAGGGTGTCGGTCTGCTGCACGACTGCGGGATCATAGACCGCGGGTTCGATGGACTGACGACCCGCCAGGTGGTCGATCAGTTCGAAGACATGATGCACGGGATAGACGGAGATCCCGTCCACGACCGCACCTTCATTTGCGTTGGCGGCAGGGACATACAGCTTTTCGAATCCCAGCTGTCGCGCGGCGATCGCCATCGGCAGTACGCCGTTGACGCCGCGCACCTCGCCCGACAGCGACAGCTCGCCGATGAATACGCTGTCGTCGATATTCGCAGTGATGCGGCGCATGACCCGCAGGATGGTGACGAGGATCGGCAGATCATACAGCGGGCCTTCCTTTTTGATATCTGCGGGCGCCAGGTTCAGCACGAGCCGTGAATTTGGGAATTCAAAGCCGCAGTTTTTCATTGCGGAGCGCACGCGGTCGCGGCTTTCCTTGACCGCCGCATCGGGCAGCCCGACGATATCGAACGCCGCCATTCCGCGCGACAGATCCGCTTCTATCTCGATCGCGTAGGTGTTCAGCCCGAACAAACCCAGACTATTGCATTTCTCTACCATGGTGACCTCCCGAAATTCGCAATTATGTTCGAATACGATTCTATTATAGCACAAATCCCTGGGATTGCCTATCCAAACTTTTTGGATAAAACTTGGTACATATGCACAAAAATCCCTTGATTCCCCTCTTTTTCTGCATAATTATATTTTCAAAAACCTGTTGACTTTTAGTCGTATTTTGTTTATTATAATCCTATATTAATATATTGTGAGGTGCTTTATCCTGAAAGAACGTCAGGCTGAGGCAGAAACGCGTCTGACCGACGAGGAATTGCTCGATCGGTTCCACGCGGGCGACGACAACGCGTTTGAAACGCTTGTGTCACGGTATCTGGGGCTGATCTCTTCCGCCGCTAAGCGATACCGCGGGATGTCGCCCGATATCGACAGATGCGATCTGGTTCAGGAAGGCATGATTGCGCTTTTGAATGCGTGCCGCAATTACAGCGAAAACGGCGGGATGAGCTTCAAGAACTACTCGATGCTCTGTATCGAAAACCGCTTTATCTCGCTGCTGAGACACGTTTCCAGCACGCGCAATGTTCCTACGCAAAATATTATTTCGATCGAAGATGAAGAGAACACCGCCGTCGATCCTACGAGCTGCACGCTGCCCGAAATCGTAGAGACGAAAGAATACATCGGTTCGCTTCATCAAATACTAAAGGATAAGCTGTCCGACCTTGAATATCGTGTAGCACTTTTGCACCTTTCCGGCTACACGCGCAGGGAGATTTCGGACAAGCTGAACAAATCCTTAAAGACAATTGACAATGCACAGACCCGTATACGTCAAAAGCTTTCTAGGTAATACACCCCGAAGAGAAATCAGACGGTG
>CADBOO010000110.1 GCA_902796225.1 uncultured Ruminococcus sp. | reverse complement strand
TACGGTTATTATACCATATGATTCGGGAAAAAGCAAATATTTGTTCGAGAAATTTTTGCGTTTTTTATGCGGAACCTGAAAGATTACAAAAGAATGAAATAAGAATTGCAGGAATTTAATATTCTTTTCAGAAATTTTAACGTTTTTTTGCCGCTTCCCTCTTGTAATTTATAATTCTTTTGTGCTATAATAATAGCACCAATATTTTAGGAGGATTTTTCTATGAAAAAGTTTATCAGCATTCTTTTAGCAGTAATGCTCGTAGCCTCTGTCGCCATTTCCGCTTCTGCTTACAACGTTTGGCCGATCACGATCCCTGATTTCGATCAGGAAATCCCCGTTCAGGCTCAGACCGCTGACGAAGCAATCGCGGCTTATGAGGCGGAGAACGGCGTAACTGTTCCCACCAACAAGTACCTCTTCCTCATGCCCGACGGCAAGAGCGGCTTTACCGGTGCTGACGGCACAACACTTGCCGGTTCCTGGTACAACGAGTACGCTCAGGGCACAGGCGTTTACTGGTGGGGTTCCGCTGAAGCTTGTCCCACTGCTTGGGCAGGTTATCAGGCAATGCCGGAAGATGCAAAACAGAACATCTGGTATGCAAACGTTCCCAAACTTGCAACCACCTTCATCTTCAACAACGGTATCGACGGTACACAGGATGCAGACTGGCCTCTGTACACCAAGGCTGCTCAGACTGTCAACATCCCCTGCGAATATCCCGATCCCGGCGAGTATGACACCATCCCCGAAGGCGCAGACAGCTTTGACAACTGCATCTTCGTCATCGATCCCGACCAGATCTCCATCAACGAACTGTCCGGTATGCCCACCTGCGGCGGTAACTGGTACTTCTACTATGAAGACGGCTGCTTCGGTTCCTATGCTACCGATTCCGCTAACTTCAAGAGCGCTGCTGAGAACTGCAAAAACCCCGACCACTTCAAGGACGGCGTACACGTAGGTTATCAGCCGAAGGAAGAGCCGACCGATGCTCCGACCGATGCTCCGACCGATCCGCCTACAGATCCCCCCACAGCTGCTCCGACAGATCCGCCTACAGACGCTCCGACAGATCCGCCCACAGAGCCTCCCGTACAGTATCTCCGCGGCGACTATGATCAGGACGACTCCATCACCGTTATGGACGCTACCCGCGCTCAGAACATCATCGCTGAACTGATGGTAAGACCTTCCGATGATTTCCTGGTAGCTGTTGACGCTGACGGCGACGGCACTCTGACGATCATGGACGCTACCCGTATCCAGAACGTTATTGCAGAACTGATGGATATGGACGGCCACAAGCTCGTCGTATAAGGCTGTTGAGCAATCATCATTGATCATCATTACGGCGTTCCCGAAAGGGAGCGCCGTTTTCTTATTTGACAGGGAATTACAACAAAGCGTCTGATCACTATTCGGTCTGTAATCATACCGCTTGCAATTGATCCGCATAACTGTTATAATACAGAAAAGGAGTGATCCGACGATGAAACGCTTTATTTGTATTATTCTCTCGATCACATTGCTCTCGTCCGTCATGCTGACCGCGTCCGCTTATCACTTATGGCCGGGCAGCGATCCCGACGAACCGTATGTGACCGTCACCGCCGACGACGCCATTGCCAAGTATGAAGCGCAGACCGGCGAAACCGTCGAGACCCATCGTTACTACTTTCAGATGCCCGACGGTGTTCACGGGATACGCGACGAAGAAGGTCATGTCTGCGAGTCCTGGTACAACGAGTACTCTCAGGGCACAGGCGTTTACTGGTGGGGCAATGAACCCGCCGCCTGTGAAAGCTGGACAGGTTATCGCGCGATGATCGAGGACGCCGAGCAGGGGATCTGCTATGCGAACGTTCCCGCATCCGTATCCGATCTTATCTGGAATAACGGCGTAGACGGAGGACAGGATCGGAATCAGCCGATCTTCCAAAAAGTACAGCTATCCGACGTCATCCCCTGCGAATATCCCGCTCCCGACGAGTATGATACCATGCCCGAGGGCGCAGACAGCTTTGACAACTGCATTTTTATACCCGATCCCAACAAGACGATCTGGACCGCCGAGCTGATCATCCCCAAACCCGTGAACGGATCGTGGTACTTTTACTACGGCGGCGGATGCTACGGTAATTACGCAACGGATTCCGCGAACTTCGTCAGCGCCGCCAAAAACTGCCGCAATCCCGATCATTTTGACGCAAGCGGCAAACACATCGGCTATACCGGCGTACGCCGCGGCGATTATGACAGTGATAACAACGTCACCATCCTCGACGCGACCCGCGTCCAGCGCATTATCGCAGGGCTGTTTACCGGATCGAATCCCGCGATCCTCAAAAGCGCAGACGCCGACGGCGACAAAGAGCTGACCATCCTCGACGCGACCCGCATCCAGCGTGTGATCGCCGGGCTTTGCGGCTGGGACGGCACGCCGAACCCGGACAAAGATCCCTACGAGCTGCCGATCATCTTCAAATGATGTTGAATACTTTTCAGACTCCCTGCCGCAGGGAGTCTTTTTTTGCCGATATTATCGGCTGCGCCGATCATCTTCCCTATTGCAACCGCCTTTGTTTTATGCTACAATGTATAAAGCGAAATTTGGGCTAATACTCAATTGGACGGCGATCATCACTGCCGTCCGGAAGGATGAGAAAACTATGGCATTGATCACCAAAAAACCAAAGGGCACCGAAGATCTGATCCCGAGCGAAAGCTATCGCTGGCAGTTTGTCGAGAAGATCTTTCACGAGGAAGCCGCTGCATACGGCTACAGCGAGATCCGCACCCCGGTTTTTGAACATACCGTCCTGTTCGAGCGCGGCGTCGGCAACACCACCGACGTCGTCCAAAAGGAGATGTACACCTTCGTCACCAAGGGCGGCGACAGCATCACCCTGCGTCCCGAAGGCACCGCCGGCGCGGCGCGCGCACTGCTGGAGCATGGGCTGTTCAACAATCCCCTGCCGGTCAAAAACTACTATCTGACCTCCTGCTATCGCTACGAAAAGCCGCAGGCGGGCAGACTGCGCGAGTTCCACCAGTTCGGAATGGAATGCTACGGTACCAAGGATCCCGCCGCCGACGCAGAGCTGATCACCGCGGCTAAGGCGATCTTCGACCGCCTGCAGATCCGCGACCTGCGCCTTGAGATCAACTCGATCGGCTGTCCCGAATGCCGCGCGGAATACCACAAGGCGCTGACCGAATACTTTGCCGCCTACAGGGACGAGCTGTGCGACGACTGCAAGGATCGCCTCGAGCGCAATCCCATGCGCCTGCTCGACTGCAAGGTCGAACACGATCACAAGATCGCCGAGGGTGCGCCCACCGTGCTCGATTACCTCTGCGACGAATGCAGAGAACACTTTGAGGGCGTCAAGGCATATCTCGACGCAAACGGCGTCGCGTATACCGTCAATCCCAAGATCGTCCGCGGTCTTGACTACTACACCAAAACCGTTTTTGAATTCATCACCGACAGCATCGGCGCTCAGGGCACCGTCTGCGGCGGCGGCAGATATGACGGACTGATCGAAGAGCTGGGCGGCAATCCCATGCCCGCGCTCGGCTTTGCGATGGGCATCGAACGCCTGCTGCTGACCATCGACGCACAGAAGATCGTCATCCCCCGGCCCCACAGATTTGACCTGTACATCGGTCACATGGGCGATCAGGCGCACCTGAAAGCGTCTGCGCTTGCAGCCGCGCTGCGGACAGCCGGCGTCAAGGCAGGCTTCGATATCGTCGGACGCGGTCTGCGCGCCCAGATGAAGTTTGCCGATAAGATCGGCGCCGCGTACAGCGTCATCCTCGGCGATAACGAGATCGCCGAAGGCAAAGCGATGCTGAAAAACATGAAGACCGGCGAACAGACGGAAATCGCCCTCGACGCGGATGCGTTCATAGAAGCATTTACAAGTATAAAACTGAATGACGACTTTAAGGAGACGGTTGAGTAATCATAACTCCTCACTCCTAACTCACAAAAAGGAAGGTAATACTATGGCAGAATTTATGACAGGTCTCAAGCGCACCCGGTACTGCGGCACGCTCAGAGCCTCGGATATCGGCAGCGAAGTCACTGTCTGCGGCTGGGTACAGCGTCAGCGCGACCTCGGCCAGCTGATCTTCATCGACCTGCGCGACCGCACAGGTATCGTTCAGCTCGCCTTTGACGACAACACCGACAAGGCGATCTTTGACAAGGCGTTCGCCGCCCGCAGTGAATTCGTTCTCTGTGCAAAGGGCGTCGTACGCGAGCGCAGCGCCAAGACCAACAAGATCCCTACCGGAGATATCGAGATCGAGGTAAGCGATCTGCGCGTGCTTTCCAAGGCGCAGACGCCGCCGTTTGAGATCGTGGACAACAGCAAGACCGCCGAGGACGTCCGTCTGAAATACCGCTACCTCGACCTAAGACGCGCGCCCCTGCAGAAAAACATCATCACCCGATCGAAGATCGCAAAGATTGCGAGGGATTATTTCTATGATAACGGCTTCATCGAGATCGAGACCCCGATGATGATCAAATCCACCCCCGAGGGCGCCCGCGACTATCTCGTCCCCTCTCGCATCCACAACGGCAAGTTCTATGCCCTGCCCCAGTCGCCACAGATCTACAAGCAGCTGCTGATGCTCTCCGGCTTTGACCGCTACATCCAGCTCGCACGCTGCTTCCGCGACGAGGATCTCCGCGCCGACCGCCAGCCTGAGTTCACCCAGATCGATATGGAGCTGAGCTTTGTCGACGTCGACGAGATCATGGAGATCAACGAGGGCTTGATGGTCAGGCTGTTCAAGGAGATCAAGGGCGTTGACCTGCCGACTCCGTTCACACGTATGAGCTACGCCGACGCGATGAACACCTACGGCTCCGACAAGCCCGATGTGCGCTTCGGCATGAAGATCCAAGACCTCACCGACGTTGTCAAAGATATCGACTTTGTCGTCTTTAAGAGCGCAGTCGAAAACGGCGGTTCGGTTCGCGCGATCGTCGCGAAGAACGCCGCCTCTGCCCTCACCCGCAAAAAGATCGATAAGCTCACCGAATTCGTCAAGGGCATCGGCGCAAAGGGTCTCGCCTACATCCGCTGGGCGGACGATACGCCCAACTGCTCCTTCAATAAATTCCTCGGCGAGGGCGACCTTGACCGCATCATCGGTACCCTCGGCGCAGAGAAAGGCGACGTCGTGCTGATCGTCGCCGATAAAAACAGCGTCACCCTGCCTGTGCTGGGCGCGCTGCGTCTGGAGGTCGGCAAACAGCTTGACCTGATCCCGAAGGATGTGTTCAAATTCGTCTGGATCGTCGACTTCCCGTTCTTTGAAAAGGACGAGGAAAGCGGCGAATGGGTCGCGATGCACCATCCCTTCACCATGCCCAAGGAGGAATGCCTCGGGTTCCTCGAGACCGATCCCGGCAAGGTGATCGCAAAAGCCTACGACATGACCCTCAACGGCACCGAGCTCAGCTCCGGATCGATGCGTATCACGGATTATGAGCTGCAGCAGAAAATGTTCCGCGCGCTCAAGCTCACCGATGAAGAGATCGACGCGAAATTCGGCTTCCTTGTCGAAGCGTACAAATACGGCGCGCCGCCCCACGGCGGCATGGGCATCGGCCTCGACCGTATCGCGATGCTGATGTGCGGCGCGGACAGCCTTCGCGACGTCACCGCCTTCCCGAAGGTTCAGAACGCGTCCGAGCTGATGAGCAATTGCCCCAGCGCGGTCGACGAAGAATCGCTCGACGTCCTCGGCATCCAACTCAGGAAAACCGAAGAGAATTAGCTAAAAAAGAACGCACTTTAATGGAAAAGCGCGTTCTTTTTTATTCATTCCTTGAATTGTAAAAGCTGATAGCTTTCTATCTGTAAAGCCTCTGCGATTTCAAATAGCAGCTCTATCGAAAAAGCTTTCACGATATTCGGTGCTTCTATAGCGCTGAGATGCGACCGGCTGATACCGACTGCCTCAGCCAATTGTTCCTGTGTCATTCCTCTGAACTTACGGAAATATGAAATATTTAATCCTAATTGAATAAACTTATCAATGTTTTCCATAGAAATGGGTCTAGTCCTCGACATTTTACCACCTCATAGAAAGCATACACAATTTTATAAATAATATAAACAATCTATAAGAACGCCCTTGCATTCTATTAATTAGCATGATATAATCAACTCGAAAGGAGTCGATTATATGATGAAGAAAAGACTATTGGCTATCTTGTTCTTTGTGCTGATTTTATCACTTACTGCATGCAAAACTACAACCGGTGATACTCGTTCTACCGCCTCAGGTGGAGATTCAATATCCGAGGAAGAAAAGCCTACTGACGCTGGTAATGTATCCGACGAAGGAAATAAACCAAATGTTGTTGAAGAAACCGCTGAAGCAAAGGATTTTGATGCTAGCACTGTAGCATCAAAAATTGATGTTAAGGGAGAATTCTACTCCAGTGAATTCAGCAATGATCTATTTTTGATTTTGACAAATAATTCTGGTGTTGATTGCGACATTTCACTTTCTGTAGATCTTTACGACGATTCAGGTAAAATTGTAGGTACCGATAGCAAATCTGTTGTAGCGTTCGCAAATGGTACCTCTATTGCCATAAATATAAACAACGATGATAAATTTTCAAAATATGAGTATACTCTGACGGCTAAAGAATTAAGCTACTATCACTGTGTTGATCAAAATCTATCCTGTGAGATAACTACAGCAACCGAAAAAGCAATAATTAGCGTAAAGAATAATGGAGAAGAAAATGCACAATTTGTCGAATACTACGCCTTGTTCTATAAAGGTAATTCAATTTGTGATTATGACTGGGGCTTTATTGATGACGACGATTCTGAGATAAAAGTCGGAGCAACGCAAAAAAAGGAAGCAAATTGCTATAGTGATTTTGATTCTGTAAAAGTATATATACACGGTCGTTCCGCTACGTATTATAGAATGTAATTACCCTAATTATCAATAAAAATGACCGCTTCTGAAATCTCAGAAGCGGTCATTTTTATTATCGGGTGCGGGCAGAACCCGCCCTTCACTCTTCGCTCATTTATAGTCGAATCCGCTGGGCTCGCCGATGGGCTTGTCGAGGATCTCGGGATGCGCACAGATATAATGCACGAGCTTCAGGCTGCGGGCAAAGTAAAAGCCGTCGCCGATGCGCTCGTCCAGCGTAGCGCCGATATCACACAGCTTGCGGACCTGCTTCGTTCCGTCGGGCATGATCTTTTCTTCATCGCGGATCGTGCCGATCGTGATCATCATGCTGTTGGTGCCGTAGTTATTGAGGTGGTGGTAGACCGCGGGACACTTGATACTGCCGAGATTGGACAGGAAAACGGTCGCAAAGTTCGGATCGCCCTCGGTGAGCGCGCGGGGAGTCTTGCCCCAGAAATCAAGCCACTTGATGACCTTGAGAACGAACATCAGCAGCGGTCGCGGGATCTTTGCGAATTTATCCAGCAGATCGTCGATGCCGCCCTTATCCTCGGTACCCTTCGAACGAACGTCTTTGACCTTATCGACGACCATCCGGCTGACGCTGTCGACATTATCCTCGTCCTTCGGGACAAAGAACAGCAGCGCTTCTTCGGCGTGTTCGTCAAAGGCGAGCTTCGCGACAAAAGCGACGCTGATCTCGTAGCGCTCATAGCACCTGCGCCCCTGAAAAAAGCGGTTCATCACCGGACGCTCTCTGACCATCTTCGCCGCCGCCGCGATCACACAGTGGAAGAAGGTGGTTTTGTAATCGGGATGCTCTTCGTTCTTCTTCTTGATAAACTCCATCAGATCGGTGACGTCGATCGTATCGTGCAGATAGACCTCGCAGTCGGTGCGGTTGGGATACAGATGTCCCATGATCGTCTGCAGTCCGGGCATTTTGACCCTTCTGCCGTCCCACCGGTCGCCCCATTTTCTTTTATAGCCGTTGATGATCTTCGCCATAATTACCTCCTATATCTCATAAACCTTCCCGATTTCCATCGCCTGTGTAAGAACGCCCCTGCCGTTCATGCGCACGACAAAATCCTCGGTGCGGATCTGTGACGAAAGCGGCGGAAACGCGTCGTCGTAATGGTCGAGCAGAATTCGTTTCGGGCAGAGCGCCTCTATGATCGGCGCAACCGTCTTTGCCGGATCTGCGGTGCCCTGGAACGGCAGGATCAGCGCGTCCGCACCGGTCGGATAATCGACGCTTTCGTCCATTCCCATGCTTCCCATGAGGTGGAGATGCCTGCCGCCCGCGTGGATATCATAGAACACGGTCTCGCCGTCTTCGGGATAATCCGTGTTCAGCTTCCACAGCCTGAGCAAGTCTTTCAGGTGTTTGACGGTTGATTTTTTTAACAAAGTCTGTTTGACGACGCCCGCATCGAATCGGCAGTGCCGTCCCTGATACACGGTGATATCGAACGGTCCGATCTGCAGCATATCGCCGGGCGCGATCAGGGTGATCCTGTCAGCGCCGACTCCCCTTTCGACCAGCGATTCCTGCGGCGCTTTTGTCGCATAGATCGCTGCCGGGCTGTCCTTGAACAGGGCGGGGATATCGTAGATATGATCGAAATGTCCGTGCGTCACCAGTACCGCGTCCGCATTTCTGAGGTTTGCGGCTCTGCTGCTTTGGTAACGCTGTTTGTCGCTGACGCCGATCGGAGTCATCGCGATAAAAGGATCGACCGCCAGCCGAAATCCGCTTTCTTCGATCATCAATGCGGCGGTTCCGTACCATGTGATGTTCATTCGCAGAACGCCTCTTCCCGATTTGCTTCTTCCTCCAGAAGACGATACGCCACCTTGCCGACCAGGGTCTTCGGCAGCTCGCTGCGGAAGATGATCTCGCGAGGCAGGGCGTAGGCGGCGATATGCTTTCTCAGTTCCGCGAGGATCTTTTCTTTGAGCTCCTCGCTGCCCTCGACGCCGTCCATCAGCGCGACATAAGCGCGGACGCGCTGCATACGCCGGGGATCCTTGACGCCGATGACGCAGCTGTAGGCAACCTCGTCCATGCCGTCGATGACGTTCTCGATCTGTCCGGGATAGACGTTGTAGCCGTTGGTGATGATCATGCGCTTGATGCGCTGTTTGAAGTAGACATAGCCGTCCGCGTCCATCGAGCCGAGGTCGCCGGTATACAGCCAGACGTTGCCGTCGGACAGGGTTTTCAGCGTATTGGCGGTCTCCTCGGGATTGTTGAGGTAACCGGTCATGACGGACGGTCCGCGCAGGATGATCTCGCCCTCGGTGCCGGGCAGAAGTACATCGTCCGTACCCGGCGCGACGATCTGGTAGACCGTGTCCGGGAAGGGGATGCCGATGCTGTTCTCGCGGTAATCGTCGCGCGGGGTCAGACAGCTTGCGGTGACGCATTCGGTCAGACCGTAGCCCTCGCGCACCTGTATCGATGCGTTGTGTTCTGCGAGGAACTTATCGATGCTTTTTTTGAGCTCCACCGACAGCGAATCGCCGCCGCAGAACATGCCCATCAAAAAGCTGAGATCGACGCCGTCAAGCTGTTTCAGATGCAGCAGCGCTTCGAAGATCGTCGGAACGCCCGCGATGAAATTCGGTTTCTTTTTGGCGAGCGCCTCGCCGTAGGTTTTGTTATTGAAGGTTGGCATCAGGATACAGCACGCGCCGTTGATCAGCACGGTGTGGATATTGATGCCCAGCCCGAAGCCGTGGAACATCGGCATACAGCTCAGGCAGGTCAGTCCGCGAACAAAGGTCACGCCGATCGCCTCTGTCGCCTGCAGAGCAGTCGCGTTGAAATTCAGGTCGGTCAGACAGATGCCTTTCGGGATTCCGGAAGTCCCGCCGCTGTACAGGATGACAGCGGTTCGGTATTTTTCAAAGGTGATCCCGGGAAGAGCGATATTGCCTGCTTTCTTCAAAAAGTCGGTGTACAGGATGCAGTTTTCGCCGTCCGGATATTTCATCAGCGTCCTGCCTTTTTTCAAATAATACAGGATCGCCAGATGGGGCGGCAGCTCCTCCTGCATACGGGTCACGATCGCGGTGACGGGATGGTCGGCGGCTTCGATCGCCTTTTTGACCGTCGCGTAAAACAGATCGACCGTGACGATCGCCTTGCTGTCGGAAATATTGAGGTAGAAGGTGATCTCCTTCTCAGCCGACAGCGGGTGTACCATATTGGCGACCGCGCCGATGCGGTTCAGCGCGTAGAAGCAGTCGAGGCACTGGGGGATGTTCGGCATACACAGAGTGACTCTGTCGCCCGGCTCGATCCCCATCGCGAGGAATGCCCGCGCACATCGTTCGATACGCGCGACAAATTTTTTATAACTGGTTTTTCTGCCGTAAAACTCGTACGCCGGTTCCTCGGGGATCCGGTCGGCAGTTTTTTCGATCATCTGATACATGGTCAATTCGGGATACTCCAGATGATCCCGCTGTACATACTTTTCGCTCATGTTGACCCCGTTTTCCTTTGATATATGCTTGAAAAACGACCCGCATGGGCGGTTCCGCTCTCACACGGGTCGTTTGATAGATTGATTTAACTCAATTGGGCGATCGCCGCTTCGATCAGGCTGATTTTCTCTTTCTCTCTTTCTGCCTGATTCTTGATCTTCTCGATGACCGCGGCGGGCGCCTTTCCCATAAATCCGGGATTGCTCAGCTTGCCCTCGTCCTGCTTGAGCATCTTTTTGGTCTGCTCAAGCTCTTTGTTCAGGCGCTTCAGCTCCGCTTCCTTATCGACCAGCTCGTTCATCGGGATATAGATCTTCGCGTCGGCGGTGACGACCGTGACCGCGCCGTCGATGTTGAAATCGTCGCCGATCTCGACCTCTGATGCGGACGCGAGCTTCTTCATGAATTCCACGCCGTGAGCAAAGGTATCCTGCGCCTTGGTCGCGATGTAGTATTTCGCTTTCTTTGAAGGCGGAACGTTCATCTCGTTGCGCTGTGTGCGGATCGCGGTGATGGCGGTCATGATCTTCTGCATCTGCTCCGCTTCGTCGTCAAAGCACAGCTCATCGGTGAACTCCGGATACTTCATGAGCATGATGGTCTCGCCCTCATGCGGGATGCTCTGCCAGATCTCCTCGGTGATGAACGGCATGAACGGATGCAGGAGCTTCAGGATCTTGTCCAGCACATAGACCAGCACCTGTCGCGCGCCGGCAGCGGCGGCTTCGTCGTCGCCGTAAAGCGCGGCTTTCTTCAGCTCGATATACCAATCGCAGAAGCAGTCCCAGATAAAGTCGTACAGCTTCTGTACCGCGATACCCAGCTCGAATTTGTCGAGGTTCTCGGTGACCTCTTTGCAGAGGGTGTTGAGGGTCGAGAGGATCCACTTATCCTCCAGCTTCAGATCCTGCGGCAGAGATAGGGATACGTCGTGTCCCTCGATATTCATCAGCACAAAGCGGCTGGCGTTATACAGCTTGTTGGCAAAGTTGCGGCAGCTTTCGACGCGTTCCTCGGAGAAACGCATATCGTTGCCGGGCGAGTTTCCGGTCGCGAGGAAGAAGCGCAGCGCGTCCGCGCCGTAGCGCTCGATGACCTCGATCGGATCGACGCCGTTGCCGAGCGATTTGCTCATCTTTCTGCCCTGTGAGTCGCGGATCAAGCCGTGGATAAACACGGTGCGGAACGGTACGTCGCCCATGTTGTGCATACCCGAAAAGATCATGCGCGCGACCCAGAAGAAGATGATGTCGTAGCCGGTGACCAGCGTGTCGGTCGGATAGAAGTATTTCAGCTCTTCCGTCATTTCCGGCCATCCCATGGTCGAGAACGGCCAGAGCGCCGAGCTGAACCATGTGTCGAGCGTATCCTCGTCCTGCGTCAGATGGGTACATCCGCACTTCGGACATTTCTCGGGCATTTCTTTGGCAACGACCATCTCGCCGCACTCGTCGCAGTAGTAGGCGGGGATGCGGTGACCCCACCACAGCTGGCGCGAAATGCACCAGTCCTTGATATTTTCCATCCAGTTGAAGTAGATCTTCTCACTTCTCTTGGGGATAAACTTGGTTCTGCCGTCGCGCACGCATTCGATCGCGGGCTTAGCAAGCGGCGCCATCTTGACGAACCACTGCTTCGATACCATCGGCTCGATGGTGGTATGGCAGCGGTAGCAGGTGCCGACGTCGTGGCTGAGATCCTCGATCTCTTTCAGGAGTCCCAGATCGGTCAGGTCGGCGACGATCGCTTTTCTTGCCTCGTCGGTGGTCATGCCGGCGTATTTGCCGCAGTCGAGTACCTCCGGCTCGTTCTCGGCAAGATCGCCCTTTGCTTTCAGCTCCTCATATGCCGCGACGTCATCCGCGCCGGTCATATGACCGTCATAGGTGAAGCAGCGTACGATCGGCAGGCTGTGCCTGAGACCGACCTCAAAGTCGTTGGGGTCGTGGGCGGGGGTGATCTTGACCACGCCGGTACCCTTTTCCATATCCGCGTGCTCGTCGCAGACGATCGGGATCTCTTTATCGATCAGCGGCAGGATGACATGGCATCCGTGCAGGTGCTTGTATCTTTCGTCCTCGACATTGATCGCAACGGCGGTATCGCCGAGCATGGTTTCGGGACGGGTGGTCGCGATCTCCAGCATCTCGCCGGTCTCCTTGACCGGATAGAGGATGTGCCAGAAATGACCGTTCTGCTGTTCGTATTCGACCTCCGCGTCGGAAATAGAGGTGCAGCAGTGCGGACACCAGTTGACCATGCGGTTGCCGCGGTAGATCAGTCCTTCGTTATACAGCTTGATAAAGACTTCCTTGACGGCTTCGGAGCAGCCCTCGTCCATCGTGAAGCGCTCGCGCTCCCAGTCACAGCTGACGCCGAGCTTCCAGAACTGTCTGGTGATGCGGTCGCCGTATTCCTTCTTCCACGCCCACGCGCGCTCCAGGAATTTTTCGCGGCCGAGATCGTCCTTTGTCAGCCCTTCCTTGCGCATCGCCTCGACGATCTTAGCCTCTGTCGCGATCGACGCGTGGTCGGTACCCGGCAGCCACAGTGCGGAATAGCCCTGCATCCTGCGGAAACGGATCAGGATGTCCTGCAGGGTGTTGTCCAGCGCGTGACCGATATGCAGCTGACCCGTGATGTTGGGAGGCGGCATAACGATGGAATACGGCTTTTTTTCGGGATCGACAACAGCGTGGAAATAGTTGTTGTCCATCCAAAAACGGTATATCCTGTCCTCGACCTGACTCGGATCGTAGGACTTGTTCAGTTCAGGCATAATGAACCCTCCAAATATAGTATCAGCCTTCCCCTTGAGGGGAAGGTGTCGCCTGACCTTTGTGTCAGGTGACGGATGAGGTGTCAGGAAGTCATTTAATGTTACTTAACCCCATAAAACCCCAGTATATAACTTATATATTATCGCATTTAGGAGCCGTTTTGTCAAGAAAAAACTGCCCGATACCTTATGTCGTTCAGCCGCGCTCCGACAGGGGACTTCCCGCGGAAGACTCATCATGAAAAATCACGCAAAACACCGCCGTGTTATTGCAAAGCGTTTCGGTTTGTGGTAAAATCTTCTTGCGGCATCACAATCCACTTTTTCCTCGTATTTGTGCGCTAAACTCTTAATACTAGTCCTAAATAAAAAGGGGACTAAGATTTGCGACAATGATTTTTGTAAGACGAGGCGGAGGTCGCAGGCAGGCTGTCGCCTGTCAAGACCGACAACGATGTATTACGGAAATCAGACCGCAAAGATTGTCAGATTTTTATTAAGGAATAGTATATCAAAAATCAACGGAGGAAAGAACATGAAAAAAGTATTATCATTGGCGCTGTGCCTCATATTGGCGCTGAGTATGTTCGCCATCGTCCCGATGACCGCTTCGGCAGCTGAGGCGGAACTCTCCCCGACCG
>CADBOO010000109.1 GCA_902796225.1 uncultured Ruminococcus sp. | reverse complement strand
CCGAGGGCGATCGCGCTTGACTTTAACAAATCGGTAATACGCATAGTTTACTCTCCTTTCAAAAATTTTATATCAATAAACTATTTGCTTCTTATTTGAATTGCTCCAATACTTCAAAGATCTTCTCTCTGGTTGCAAGCCCGGGCAGGAACGAAGTTGCGTTGCCGCAGGCGGAGCCGAGTTTCAGCGCATAGGCATAGTCGCGCGTCTGCAGATAGCCCGCGATAAAGCCCGCTACCATGCTGTCGCCCGCGCCGACGGTATTGAGCACCTGCTGCTTTAAGGTGCCCTGCTTGTGAACGCCGCCGGTCTCGTCGACCAGCATCGCGCCTTTTCTGCCGAGCGATACGATAACGTTGCGCGCGCCGAGCTGCTGGAGCTTGCGGGCGTATTTTTCGACGTCCTGCTCGTTCTCGACCTCCGCATGGAAGATCTCGGACAGCTCAAGGCGGTTGGGCTTGATCAGGAAGGGACGGTTCTTCAGCGAATTGACCAGCAGCTGCTTTGTTGCGTCGACCACAATCATGATGTTCTTGTGAGCGACACGGCCGAGCATCCGTTCATACACGTCGTCGGGCATGGACTTCGGGATGCTGCCCGCCAGGACGAGGATATCGCCGTCCTGCAGCGCGTCCAGCTTGCACATCAACGCCTCCAGCGCCTCAGGAGGAATGTCGGGTCCCTGACCGTTGATCTCGGTCTCGCCGCCCGCTTTGATCTTGATATTGATGCGGGAGAATCCGTTGTTCAGGCGGATAAAATCGGTGCGCACCTTATTGCTGCCGATGCCGGCTGCGATCGCGTCGCCGGTAAAGCCCGCAATAAAGCCGAGCGCCGTGCTGGGCAGATCCAGCTCGGCAAGCACCTGCGACACGTTGATGCCCTTGCCGCCGAAATAGAACTCTTCGCTGTCGGTACGGTTCGTGACGTTGAACCGCATGCTGGACAGACGAACGATATAGTCGATGGACGGACTGAGTGTGACTGTGTAAATCATTTGTTGACCTCCTTGATAACTGTAGCTTGCAGAAATCTCTCGTCTGGGACGGAGTCTGTGATAATACAACCTTTGCGGATATCGGCGAACGATACCGGAAACACCCGACGGAACTTCGTGTTGTCGGCGAGGACAAAGCTCAGATACGCCTTGTTGACGATCGCCTCTTTGACCGCGCCCTCATCCAGCTCGGGTGTGGTAAAGCCGGAAGCGAGATCGATGCCGTTGGTTCCGACGAACGCTTTTGTAAAATTCAGCCGCTGGATCAGCGATACGGCGGTCGTACCGACGATCGCCTCGGTGAAGGGCTTGATCTTGCCGCCGAGGATATGGGTATCAAAGCCGCGCTGGATCAGCTTGCGCGAATGGGCGATGCCGTTGGTGATATAGGTGGCGTTCTTGTTGCTGAGAAAATCGATCAGGCGGTAGGTCGTCGTGCCTGCGTCGATAAAGACAAAATCACCGTCGTGGACCAGCGTCGCCGCATACCGGGCGATCGCGGTCTTTTCGTCAAACATCTCGCTTTCGCGGCTTTCAAAAGGCGATTCGGTCACGCCCGTACTGCTTTGGATCGCCGTCGCGCCGCCGAAAACCTTTTTGAGCTTGCCCATCTCGTCGAGATAGTTTAGATCGCGGCGGATGGTGGATTCGGATGTATCGAGCGCCGCCGACAACTCCGCTACGGTGACGGCGTCGCGCTCGCTGAGCATTTGTAAGATAGAGTGATATCTTTCCTGAGTCAGCACGTTTTTGCACCTCTTGAACAAATCATTCCATACGTATGCTATAATATGATCATATTATAGCATCTTTGTGCGCGAATTCAAGCAAATTCAATCAAAAATAATCATATTCAGCTATTTATATAGATTCTGCGAATAATTTTATTCAACATGACGAACTGTTTTTCGTCATTATGCCAAAACAGAATAATTCTTCGCGCAAATTCGCGCAAGCAGCCCGCCCGCCCCTGCAAAAAGAGCCGCAACATCTCGCAGCGGATGGATCTCCGACGTCCCGCAACCCCGTTGAGAACTCTATTTTACCGCGAAGCAATCGAAATGCCGCACCTGCAAATCAACCCCTCCCCGTACAAAAAATGCCGCCCCGATCGCTTGGGTCGATCGGGGCGGCTTACTGCAGCCTATACAATAGGTTTCGGTTATTTCAATTTGTTCAGGTTCTCTTTTGCCTTGCGGATCACGCGCAGGTCGTTGTCGTAGATACAGCGGTGGTGCGCCTCAAACAGGTCGACCCAGATGTAGCTGTCGATCTCCTCCTCCTGCATGACGACGTCGTCGGAAAAGGTCTGTGCCATGAAGAACACAACGCGCTTTTTGATCTTGCCGAAGGGACAGTAATCGGAGACCTCTCGGACGCCGTCGATGATGGTGATATCGAGGCCTGTCTCCTCCTTGACCTCGCGGATCGCGGTCTGCTGTTCGGTCTCGCCTTTTTCGACATGACCTTTCGGGAAGCTGTAGTTTCTGCCGTTGTGGTTTTTGACCAGGAGGGTCTTATAGCGGTCGCCGTCCTTATGGATGACGATCGCGCCGCAGCTCTTCTCATACAGGCAGGAGATCTTGTCGATCACCGCGTTGCGCAGGATCGAAAGATGCTCGCGGATCTCGGGCTCATAGTAGATCTCGCCCTCGGGAGCGATGATCAGCTTTTCGCCCACGCCTCTGAAGGTGGCGACGGCGATGACAACGCCGAACATAAAGTCGCGCAGGGGTTTGCGCGTGATAATATACGAGCTGGCGTTTTTTGCGGTATCGGCAGAAGCATAGCCGGAATACAGATGATTGGACAGCATACCGTATACATTGACTTTGACTTTCTTCGCTATCATTCCGTTTTCACCTCCTTGTGATATATAGTATCGGGCGAATTCCTTACTCGGCGTTTTCGCCGTTTTCTTCCTGATCGCCGTAGTCTTCCTCGGGAGTCTCCTCATAGTCATAGTCGGGAGTCTCTTCGTAATCGGCGCCGTCATCCGAGTAAGCGTCGGCGTTATCGCCGGCAGCGCCGTCGGCATTTGCACCGTCGGCATTTGCGCCGTCGGCAGTCGTCGGGGTCGTGGCAGACGACGAGTAGATACCGCGCAGGGTTCTTGCGTAATCCGCGGAATTCGCGTTTTCGACGGTATTGATGAACAGCACCTCGTCGATGCCGTTATCCTGCATATAGCTCTTGAGATTGCCCGTCCACTGACTCGGATCGATGACGTGGACTTCCTTGTAGTTGTTGGTCAGGAACGGCACAAATGCGTTGGCGTTGGTGTCTTTGACCACGGCGATCTTTTTGCCGTTCGTCATCGTATCGTTGTACGCGACAAACAGCGGACTGTCGCCGCTGAGGAACACGCCGAACGCGAGCGATCCGGAGGACTCGGACTCATAGTACAGCGAGGACTCCTGCATCTCATCGCCCATCTGCGCCATGCGCGTCGCATGGGTGGAATAGGGGAACAGCCAGTAGTTGACCGTATCGAGCTTGCTTGACAGGCTTTCGTCATAGCCGGCGTAAGCGCCCTCAAATCCGGAGATGGATTTTTCGGTACAGGTCGACAGATCGAGCGCCTGCTGACCGGTCTGGGCACAGAACGCCTGATAAGCATAGTATGCACCCTGTCCGGTCCATTTACTGTCGGTATTGAAATAGATATACTCGGAAAGATGCTCAGCGAGGGAGTTATAGCAGTTGATCGGCTTGACGTCCTCGGTGTAGCTCTCGTAGATCTTCTTGATATTGTTCGCCTGAACGACAGTGCTGACGGTGTTGTCGTCGATCAGACGGCGCGGAAGGGCAAACTCGGTGTGGTTCGGCACAACCATATTGTAGACCGTGTACTCGGGCGCGCTCTTCTTGAACTCCGAAACCGCCTTAGCATAGTCCCCTGCGGAAGCATCGGTGCCGTTGAACAGCGGCAGCGCCATATTATTATAGATATAAACGCTTGAATCATATTCGGAAAGATGACCGGTAGAATTCTGGTCGTCGGGGATCTGCGGGGTGACAAAGTTCTTCGCTTCACTGTTGGAAACCGGTTCGGTGCTGCCTTCTGGCGCAGTGGTTTCGGACGCCAGCGAATAAATCTTCTGGGTGTCCTCCTTCTGCGCATCGTTGTTCTTGCCGATACCGAAGATCAGCTTGATCAGCTGAACAAACAGAAAGATAGCCAAAAACAGGATCAGCGCACAGACAACGACGATGATCGTGCGGCGGATGAGCAGCTTTCTCTTGCGGTCTTTCTTCGCTTTTGCGGCGGCACGATTTCGCCGCAGGTCGCTGGATGAGCGACGGGGTTCCGGATTTTGATCGTACGGCATGGAATGCCTCCTTTTATGCTTCACTAAACCCATATTCTTCACTATTATACTACAACTTTGGCGTTTATACAACAGAAAATCATGAAAAAACGTTGTTTTTTGCAAGAAAAATGTCCTGTTTTAAAGAAAGAAGCCGGCTGATCAGCCGGTTTTTACCGAAAATCCGTCGATTTTTCGCCCTCAGCGCCCAACATCTTTCACCCTCAGCGCGCAACAATTCCACTTGCACAAACCTGTTTGATGTGCTACAATAGGTAAGATCAACTATATGTAGGAAGTGTATTGTTATGGATTATCGTTTTTCCGACAAGGTTCTGGCGCTCAAGCCGAACGCCATCCGCGAGATTTTGAAAAGCGCGTCCGATCCGGACGTGGTATCGCTTTCGGCGGGCAACCCTGCTCCCGACGCGTTCCCGGTCGACGCCATCCGCGAGATCAGCGAACGGCTGCTCAAAGAGAACCCCATCGGGGTGCTGCAGTACGGCGTCAGCGAGGGCTATCAGCCGCTGCGCGATACGCTGAAAAGCTATCTGAAAACAAAGCACAACATCGGCTCCGATGACGACGAGCTGATCGTCGTATCCGGCGCACAGCAGGTGATGGATCTTGCGGCTAAGACCTTTCTCAACGAGCATGACGTACTGGTGTGCGAGGCGCCGTCGTTTGTCGGTGCGCTGAACACCTTCCGCAGCTACAACACCGAGCTGGTCGGCGTGACCGTCGAGCCCGACGGCATGAACATGGAGGAGCTGGAAACCGTACTGGATGCGAATCCGAACGCAAAGCTCATCTACACCATCCCGAATTTCCAGAATCCCTCGGGCGTGACCATGTCGCTCGAAAAGCGCAAAAAGCTCTATGAGCTGGCGCTCAGCCACAACTGCCTGATCATCGAAGACAACCCCTACGGCGATCTGAGATACTACGGAGAGGATGTGCCGTCGATCAAGAGCTTTGACACAGAAGGCATCGTCATCTACTCCGGCTCGTTCAGTAAGGTCATCTCCCCCGGCATCCGCGCGGGCTATATGATGGCAAACAAGGCGGCTATGGCAAAGATGATCATCTGCAAACAGGGTCAGGACGTCCACACCGCGATGTGGTCGCAGATGCTGTGCTATGAGCTGATGACCAAGTATGACTTTGAGGCGCACCTCGACTATCTGAGAGCGTTATACACCAAAAAAGCCGCGCTGTGCATGGAGCTGCTCGACAAATACGTCGTGCCGCACGGTATCCGCTACAACAAGATTGAGGGCGGTCTGTTCATCTGGTGCGACCTTCCCGATACCGTCGATATGCTCGATTTCTGCAAAAAGCTGACCGAACGCAGGGTATGCGTCGTGCCGGGCAACGCTTTTTTGACCGACAGCGCGACGGAATGCCATTCGTTCCGCATCAACTTCTCCACCCCGACAGACGAACAGCTCACAAAGGGCGTCATTGAGATCGGAAAGCTGGCGGAAGAGATTATCAAATAACTAAGAACTAAGAGCTAAGAAATAAGAGTTGAGAACTTAGGGCGGGCGCTGCCCGCACCCGAAAAGCCTTCCCCTTCAGGAAAGACTCTATCAACATAAAGGAATTGATACTTATGGAAAATACGGAAAAGAAAAAACAAATCGTATTCTCGGCGATCCAGCCCAGCGGCACGATCACCCTCGGCAACTACCTCGGCGCGCTCCGCAACTGGGTCAAGATGCAGGATAACCCCGACTATAACTGCCTGTATGCGCTGGCGGACCTGCACACGATCACCGTGCGTCAGGAACCCGCGGCGATGCGCCGCAACATCATCGACGCGTATGCGATGGTCATGGCGTGCGGCGTAGACGTGGACAAAGCGCCGTTCTTCATCCAGAGCCACAATCCCAACCACAGCATCATGGCGTGGATCCTCAACTGCTACACCCAGTTCGGAGAACTCTCCCGCATGACGCAGTTCAAGGATAAATCCCAGAAGCACGCGGACAATATCAACGCGGGACTGTTCACCTATCCGAGCCTGATGGCGGGCGATATCCTGCTGTATCAGGCGGACAAGGTGCCGGTCGGCGCGGATCAGAAACAGCACATCGAGCTTACGCGCGACGTCGCCGCCCGCTTCAACAGCATCTACGGCAACGTTTTCAAGATCCCCGAGGGCTTCATTCCCAAGGACAGCTCGCGCGTTATGAGTCTGCAGACCCCGACCAACAAAATGAGCAAGTCCGACGAGAATGCCAACGGCTGCATCATGATGACTGATACCGACGATGTGATCATGAAAAAATTCAAGCGCGCGGTCACCGACAGCGAGATGAAAGTCCGCTACGCCGAAGGAAAGGACGGCATCAACAACCTGATGGCGATCTACGCGGCGGTCACCGGACTGAGCTACGAAGAGATCGAGCGCGACTTTGACGGCAAGGGCTACGGCGACTTCAAGACCGCCGTCGGCGAGGCTGTCGTCGCGGAGGTCTCGCCCATCCGCAAGCGGTATGAGGAATACATCAAGGACAAGAAGTACATCGAGGAATGCTATACGAGGAGCGCGGAATTCGCGATCCGCATCTCGTCCCGCACGGTGGATAAGGCGATGAAGAAGATCGGCTTTATCCTGCCGAAAAAGGATCAATAACCGATCAGAATCAACACAACACCACCGCAGCGGCAGAACTGTCGCTGCGGTTTTTTGCGAGATAACGCCCGAATCCGACTTACGGCTTACATCTTATACTAATCTCTAATTAAACGCTTTAACAATCCAATCTCTAGCAGTGATGCTCGTAATGGTGTGTGCAGAGATACTGCGGATGGTAT
>CADBOO010000108.1 GCA_902796225.1 uncultured Ruminococcus sp. | reverse complement strand
TATTAAGTTTTAAGCAACATACTGACGTCGGTATTCAATCGGCGTCAGTTTTGTTTTGAGTTGAATGCGTTGATTGTTGTAGAAGTAAATGTATTCATCAATCGCTTATGGTAGAATAGAAGGAACTACCATAAGGGGGATTTTGTATGACAAGAAGCTACAGACATATACAGGAGTATGAAAAAGAGATAATTGAACTCAAGTCAAAGGGATATACCAAACGAGAGATATCTCATACATCCCTACAAAGCAAGGGGGCTCATTTTTCTATTGTCCGTTTTTACTGGACCTGTTCAGCGCAATGCGGCAGTCCCCTGTTACCGTTGTCAATATCGGCACCGAACTCTCTTTCAGGTCGGGTTTTCACTTTGCTTACGAACTTGACAGGCGGCAGCCTGCCTGTGCGCTTCGCCGCTGTCAAGGGGGTTACCAGAATGGAAACCCATAATTTCTATAAATCTATTGTTTTTTGATTCAACTTTAGTTTATAATAATAGAAGGAAAGTGATAACGAAACTACGAAAGAAAAATGTGTCGGTGTTTTTCGAGCGATTTAAGAAAAACGCGTGCTGTATATAACTATGATTGCGCTGACGCGTTTGAAGGAGAATCATATGGTTTTATTTATTAACGCCTGTGTTCGAAGCGGTTCACGAACGAAAGTGATCGCAGATTATTTGCTGTCGAATACAAAACAGCGGATTGAAGAAGTGAATTTGAAAGATGTTGCGTTTCCGATTGTGGATGAAGCCTATTTAAGAGAGCGCGACAGGCTGGTTTCAAAAGGGGATTTTGACCATCCTATGTTCGGATTGGCACAACAGTTTGCGCAGGCTGACATAATCGTAATTGCGGCGCCGTTTTGGGATTTATCCTTTCCCGCAGCGCTTAAGCAGTTTTTTGAGCAAGTCAATGTTACGGGAATCACCTTTCGTTATTCGGAGGAAGGCTTTCCCGTAGGCTTGTGCAAGGCGTCAAAGCTGTATTATATCACTACTGCAGGAGGCTGTTTCTTCCCCGAAGAATACGGATTCGGATACGTGAAAGCGCTGGCTCAATCCTTTTACGGAATATCGGATGTTGAGCTGATAAAGGCAGTCGGGTTGGATATTGCCGGCGCAGATGAAGAAAGTATGATACAGAAATGTATCAGCAGCATAACAAAAATAAACTGAAAGAAGGAGTAATATGATTTCTCTGTTTGCAGCATTTGGGGTGCTGATTATCGGGTATTTTGTATACGGCAAGGTGACCGAAAAGATATTCGCTCCCGATGATCGACAGACGCCCGCCGTTGCGATCAACGACGGTGTAGACTGTGTGCCGATGAAGACATGGAAGGCGTTTCTGATCCAGCTCCTGAATATCGCCGGTACGGGACCGATCTTCGGCGCGCTGATGGGCGCGGTGTTCGGACCGGTGGTGTTCCTGTGGATCGTCTTCGGCTCGATTTTAGGCGGCGCGGTACACGACTATATGAGCGGTATGATCAGCTCGCGTCACGAGGGCGCGTCGATCGCCGAGCTTTCGGGTACATATATCGGCAAAGTGGCAAAATGGATCATGCGCATTTTCTCGGTCGTACTGTTGGTGCTGTGCGGCACGGTATTCGTCACCAGTCCCGCGGGATTGCTCGATAAGCTCACGCCCGACTGGATGAACGGCACCTTCTGGGCAATCGTCATCCTCGCATATTATCTGCTTGCGACACTCTTGCCGATCGACAAGCTGATCGGTAAGCTCTATCCGATCTTCGGCGTTCTGCTGATCGTGATGGCGGGCGCGGTGATCGGCGGCATCGTCTTCTCCGGCGGCAAATATACCATTCCTGAGATTTCCTTACAGAACCTGCATCCCGCCGGCACGCCCGTGTGGCCGTATATGTTTATTACGGTAGCCTGCGGAGCTGTATCAGGCTTCCATGCGACCCAAAGTCCGATGATCGCGAAGTGCATCAAGACCGAAAAAGAGGGCAGAAAGATCTTTTACGGCGCGATGATTTCCGAATCGGTGATCGCCCTGGTATGGGCGGCTGCAGGCGTGTCCTTCTACGGCACGACCCAACTGCTCAATGAGGCGCTGGCGAACGGAGCCTCCAATGTGGTGTATGAGATCTCCACCGGCGTTCTCGGCGTAGTCGGCGGCGTTTTGGCTGTCGCAGGCGTGATCGTCTGTCCGATCACCTCGGGCGATACGGCGTTCCGCAGCGCAAGGCTGATCCTCGCCGAAACCTTCAAGCTCAATCAGAAGAAGATCAAAAACCGCCTGCTGATCACGATCCCGCTGCTGGTGATCGGCGGTCTGCTGACATGGTTTGCAATCACTAACGACAGCGGTTTTCAGATCGTATGGCGTTACTTCTCATGGAGCAACCAGACTTTGGCGATGATCGCGCTGTGGGTGGCGACCGCATATCTGCTGAAAAAAGGCAAATATCGCTTCGGTTCGCTGCTTACCGCTTTTCCGGCGTCTTTCATGACGGCGGTCAGCCTGACCTATATCCTCATGGCGCAGGAGGGCTTTCGGCTGAATCAGACGATTTCCTATACAGCGGGTATTTGTGCAGCTGTCGTTCTGTTTGCAGTGTATCTGATCGCATTGATCCGACATCAAAAGAAGCGTTGCGCTAAATAAGGAACACGTCCAAATCAAAAATAGTATATAATACTGTCAGGAAACCTACAGCTAACCTACGAAGCAAAAAAATGAGTCATTATTTTTCGGATACATTAAAGAAACTGCGAAATAAAAAAGGATTGTCACAACAGGATTTGGCGGATAAGGTGTACGTTACCAGAGCCACGATATCCCGTTGGGAATCAGGCAATCGTTTACCGGACGCGATGATGATCTCCCGGCTCGCAAAAGTCTTGGGCGTGGACGTGAATGTGCTGCTTTCCGCTGTTGAACAGAGCGACGAATGTCCTGACGTCATTATGGTGGATGACAACAAGATCATCCTCAGCGGAGGCTTGCCTATTTTGCAGGAGGTCATGCCGAACGCCACGGTCACCGGCTTTACAAAACCGAAGGACGCGATTGAATACATAAAGGCAAAGCGTGTGGTGCTTGCACTCCTGGATATCGAGATGGGAACGATCAGCGGTCTGGATGTGTGCCGCGAAATGCTGAAGATCAATCCGCGGCTCAACGTGGTGTATCTGACCGCGTATCGGGACTATTCCTTTGACGCATGGAGTACGGGCGCGTGCGGCTTTATGCTCAAGCCGATCACAGCCGAGGGCGTGAGGGAGCAGCTGAACAGACTGAGATATCCGTTTCGGACAGGAGGCGAAGGCTCATGACGGAATTGATCGTCAGTTATTCGATCCTCGGAGCGCTGCTGGTAATGATGGCGCTCGGCGTACTGTTCTCCGCTACGATTCCGGTGACCGATCGCTGGAGCAAGCGGTATTTTATCATCTTGTTTTCGCTGCTCTTTATGTGTTCCGTCGCTTGCTTCTTAGCCACGCTCTTTTGGGAGGATCCCCGTATGGCGGCGGCGGAAAGGATCGTCTATTTCTTTGAAGGGCTGTTACTGTCGTCGCTGATGTTTATGCCGACGGTCTTTCTGCTTCACAGCTGCGGCGAAAAACTCAAAAGCAGCCTGCTGTTCAAGGTCGTTGCGGCGCTGCTGGCAGTGTATTACATGATGTTTATCGCCGGGCAGTTCACGAATACGGTCTACTATGTTACGCCGGATAATCATTATCTTCGCGGACCGTTATTTGCGTTGTGGTTATCACCGCTTGTCATGATTCTGATACTCAACATCGCGGGTTTGATCAAAAGGCGGAACAAGCTCTCAAAACGCTATTTTATTGCGCTGATGGTCTATTTGCTGCCGATGACAGTCTCGTTATTCTTCCATATGTTCCTTGAAGCCGAGATATACGTCGTCTTCTGTATGGTGCTGTTTGCGATGATTATGTTCGGTCTGATCCTCTCGGATAATATGGATCAATTTATGCGCCAGCAGCGCGAGATCGCTAAGCAGAAAGCGAGTATCAATGTTCTGCAAATGCGGCCGCATTTCATCTATAACACCATGATGAGCATCTACTACCTCTGCAAGCAGGACTCGGATAAAGCGCAGCAGGTAACGCTGGACTTCACCTCTTACCTGCGCAAGAATTTCACCGCTATCGCGAGCGAGGATACCGTTTTATTCCGGGATGAACTGGAGCATACCCGCGCGTACCTCGCCGTAGAGCAGGCACAGCATGAGGACAGGCTGTTTGTGGAATTCGATACGCCGCATACACAATTCCGCTTACCGCCGCTGACGCTGCAGCCGCTGGTGGAAAACGCGGTCAAACACGGCATGAACCCCGACGGCGATCCGCTTCATATTTCCGTTAAGACCCGCCGGATAAAGGGCGGCAGCGAAATCATCGTTGAAAATGACGGAGCAAGGTATGACCCCGCCGATGACAACGAGCCGCATATCGCGCTGAACAATATCCGTCAGCGACTCGAAACGATGTGCAAGGGCACGTTGGAGATCACGCCGCACGAGGAAGGCGGCACGACGGTCAAGGTGACGATCCCCGATCAATCCGATGAATCATTCAAATAAGGATAACAAAAAGGCAGCGCCGCATGATTACTTGCGGCGGTGCCTTTATTATTCGTGCTATTTTTCTTATATAGAATTATAATCTAATGTCGACAGACGAAAGAAAAAAGTTGCAAAAAATGTTTCCATTCTGGAACCCCCCTTGGAAACTCCATAAGAAAGAGTAAGATATTATTGGTGAAGTATATTTTCTGCGCCTGACCCACAGACGCATCAAATCATTACTTAACAGGAGGATACAACCATGGGACTTTTCAACAAAAAGAACAAGGATACAGCTTCGAGCTCGGGCGGCAACAGCCATCTGAAGATCTCGATGACAAAAGACGGAGCGGAATACACCTTCCTGCTGGAAGGCAGATTGGACACTATCACTTCTCCCGATCTTGAAAGCAAGATCAATGAAGTCATGCGCCAGCTTCGTTATCAACGAAGTGACCTGTTATGCGGCGTTCGTACCCGAGATGAAGACGCTCTGCCGGTGGATACGCTGACCACGATCCGCATGAATGTCGACGATTTTGACGAAGCGTATCAGATGTTGATCTCACGCGGATTCAAAAACTACTACGGAGATCAGGCGGTCAACACCAAAACATCAAAATCCGCAATCATGATCTCACCCACAGGATTTGTGATCAACCTGATTCATCATATCAAAAAGTAGTATCATTTATCAAACGAACAAAGGCTGAGAGAACCCGCTGTCGGAATCTCTCAGCCTGTTTTCTAGCATTTGTATTTGGCTACATTATTTCTTGATGTACCGGACAAGATTGATGACCGGACCGGTCGGAGCGACACAGAACGCATACTTGCCGGTTTCGGTATGGAGCTTGCCGATGATCTTTGACTTTCTGCAGCCGTTGCTCATTTTTTAACAAACAGCCAATCGCAAAACGTCATGCGTCAATTCCGTCATTGGCAGTCAGTTGACGCCCGACCTCCATCACCTTGCTTTCTCCGCGTATGTAATACGTTTCCACAGAACTGTGCGTGATCATCACACTTTCCTGGTTAAAAAACGTGCAAAGGTCTTTGGCAATTTCATTCACGGTTTCTTTTGTTTGATCAAGCAATGTAATGTGCAGCGACGTTTCTTCGACATAATCTCCGTTATCGTATAAATATCCGCCGTTGATAATGTCAAATGAAAAAGCAACTTGATAACTTTTGCAGACTTTTCTTAAAATACTGATGTATTTTTCCGTACCAAAAATCTGCTCTTTCTTGAATTGATCGTTCAGTCCGACATAGATGTTGTATTCTGTCATGTCACGGCTCCCAATTGCTTATCCTTTGTTTTTTATATGGTTTTAGTTTTTCTTTTTGAATATCCTGTCGCCGATACGGAAGAGCAGGGGAAACAGCCCCATGGTGACGAAAGCGATCAGGCAGTAGCGGATGGCTCTGACGGCAAAGGAGAGCATCGTTGCCGATTCAAGGAAGTCTTTGCTGAACGGCAGTTTAGTAAGCGTACTCACGCCGAAGTATAAGCCGACGCCGAGGGCGAGGCGCAGGATCCAGCGCAGGACGTTGCGGGTGTTCTCAAACTTGACGAACCGCGCCTCAAATTCCGTCGCGAGGATGAAGCCGATCAGCAGACCGAATCCGGTGAAGTAATCGGCGCTTTTGCAATAAAACCATCCGGGCAGGGTGGCAAGCACCAGAATCGCGTAGAATATCCAGCGGTTTTTGATTTTCTTCTGCAAAAACGGAACAAGGAAGATCACGATCACGCCCAGCAGCCAGCCGCATATGACGTCGGTGGGATAATGTACGCCGAGAGCAAAGCGCGAAAAGCCCACCAGCAGAGGCAAAACGATGCCTAACACCATCAGGATTTTGTTTTTGGTGTATTTGCCGATGGAGGTATACAGCGTTACGGCGTTGGTGGAGTGTCCGCTGGGGAAGGAGTATCCCTGCGCCGGAATATTGTAGATATCGGCGCTGCTGTCAACAGCCTTCAGGCATTTGATCCCCGGGTTATCAAAATACGGTCTTCTGCGAATAAAGATGTTTTTGATCATGGGATTCAGCGTGATGCCGACCAGAACGTTCAGACCGACATGCTTGCCGAACTCCTTGTTCCAGCACCAGTACAAAAAGCCGAGTACCGCTACGCATACCAGATCCTCGCCGAGCATGGTGATCATCGACGCGATCGCGACGCCGACCGTGCCCAGCCACGACTGGATCCATTCCATCAGGGATACTTCCCATTCAAAATAGAATACATTTCCGTCCATTAAGTTATTCCTCCTTTTTTCTGTTACAGATTACTTATTGAATTCAAAGAAATTCATGTTTTCAAAGCCGGTCGGCAGCGGTATCGTACACATATAAATGAATCCGAAGACCAGAAATACGATCGCAATCGAAAGGACCACCTTCTTGTTCCTCATATCTTTAAAGGTGTTGACGATACCAAGCAGGAAGAGCGTCAACGAGTAGATGACGGTCACAAGCAGATAGGAGTCGCCCTTGGCATTATCGCGCTTGCCCTCTTCCAACTGCTCCTGCGACTCATTGACCGTCGCCTGCGCCGATTCAAAGTACTTTTCCGACAAGCCGGGCATTTTGAACGGATTGTCCTCGTTGTTTTTCTCCATCCACTTGACGGCTTCGCTCAGAATCTCGCTTGCGTTCTGCTCCTCAAACGACTTGATCTTTTTGTTGAGCAGGTCGATCTTCTTCTGATCGCCGTCGACCTTTGCCAGTTCCAACTCATAGTAATAATCCTTCGCGGTGTTCCACGCCATGTAGTCGGCGAGATACAACTGCATGCCGAGATTGTATTCCGAGGTACCCTGCGACGCAGTGTTATTGCTCTTGGTAAAGTTGATGGACTGGATCCCGCCGTGCAGATGTCCGATCCACGAAGCCCATGCCGAGAGCAGGGTGGTGATGCCGAGCAGGATCGCGACGACAGTTTCGAGCCTCTTGGGGGTCAAAACGGTTTTTCTGTCTTGAACCGCATTGTCCTCAGCGGCGTTTTTTCGGTCGAGGGGCTCTCCTATAGTTGGTTTAGTTTCTTTCTTTGCCAAATCGATGACCTCCTACTGTATCAAAGAGTATGCCTTTTGGAGAATGATCTCAAGCGGTTTGCGCTCAGTCGGTTTTGCCTTGATATCGCCGGACAGTTTTACGGAGTCGGTGATGATCGCGTCGGCGCAGCCGGTCATGAAATATTCAATATCATCTTCCTCATTGCCGCCCGCGCGGTGCGCGATGATCTCGGTCGTTATCTGAGTATGGAATACCTCGTCAAAATTCAACGTGCCGACTACGGAGAATCCGGGCAATTGTTGCGATTTATTTCAAAGAACGCTTCATTGTTTTGTTATATCACGAAAATATGATAGTAATATACATTTTTATTCTACTTTATTATGCTGATAATTTCAAGGGGGACGTTCCAGAATGGAACCCCCTAATTGTTTGAATAGTATTGCTTTTTTTAATTGCTGTTGTGTATAATGATAGTACTGTGTGGGTGAGATGCTTGTGCAGAAAGGAAGTGCGATCTGATCATGGAAAGAACCATACAAGAAAAGTTTGAACTGACTGCGGCTGAGATCGACCGTTACGTCGGAGAGACGGAAGAGCTCCTGGCAAAGGAAAAGATCGATCCGAAGGACGCGCTGCGTCTGCGTTTTATGCTGGAAGAGACCATCCTCAAATACCGTGATGCGCTTTCTGAAAAAGCGGTGGCGTCGCTGCGCTTTTCCCGTCTTTTCGGAACCTTCCGCGTATCGCTGAAGGTCAAAGGCGAGAGCTTTGATCCCTTTAAGGAGGACGACGACTCCGCTGCGTCCGTCATGGGCTCATTGCTGGCAAACTCCGGCGGGCTGAACCGTGCGTGGAAGTATCGCGGCGGCGCGAATCTCGTCACCTTCACTGTCCCGCGAAAACGGCGTATGAGTCAGCTCATTACCATCCTCCTCGGCATCGTGATCGGCGCGATAGTCGGATTGCTGGTCACGACCGCTGCGCCCGAAACCGCCCCGACGATAGCCGAGCGAATCATCACGCCGCTGACCAATGCGTTTACGGGGCTTCTCTGTGTGATGGCGACGCTGATGTGTTTCGGCGCGATCGTCCTCGGAATCGTGCGCCTCGGAGATATATCCACGTTCAGCAACATCGGAAAACGGATGATTCGCAGCTTCCTGCTGGTGGCATTCGTCCTCACTCTGCTGAACACGGCATGGATGGTACCGGGGATGACCTTCGGTATGTCTTCCAAGGTGTCGATCGACTTCTATGAATTCTTTAATATCCTGATCGATTTTGTGCCGAACAATATCCTTTCGACGATTCTGGAGTTCAATTCCGTACATATCATCATCATCGGCGTGATGTTCGGTATCACCATGCTGAAAATGGGGCAGAAGGCAGACCGCCTGACGGAGATCTTCGACGAGGTCAATGTCGTCGCGATTCTTTCCAATACCTCTCTCAACTATTTTATTCCCGTCTATGTCGGACTGATGGTCTCAGGGCTGATCATGTCCGGTCAGCTGGCGGTGATCGCGGGCTTCTGGAAGCTTTTGCTGATTGTCGTAGCCGGTGAAGCCGTGACCCTTATCGCATATACGCTGGTCGTCTGTATCCGGCTGAAGGTGAGCGTGCGCACCTACATCCACAAGCTGCTGCCACCGTTTATGATATCCCTGTCCAGCGCCAACGTCGGCGCGGCGTTTGTCACTACCATCGACACACTGATCGGTCCTCTCGGGGTGGAT